>CAZLJY010000242.1:0-5407 GCA_964559945.1 uncultured Gammaproteobacteria bacterium
TATGTTATTTTTTTCAACTTTTATTGTGCGTAAGCACGAACGCGGTCTCCTGTTTAAAGACGGAGACTTCATCGGGTTCCTGGCACCGGGAACCTATCGTTACTGGTCGCTGTTCCGGCACTTTTCCGTTGAGCGTTTCGATCTGTCGTTTGCGCAGTTCGAACACCGCTTGACCGATTACCTGCTGGAGGCCCAGCGCGACACGGTAGACCGACTGTTTCACATCGTTGAGACCCGCGCCGATGAACTGGCACTGGTCTATCTCAATGAGCGTGTAGCCGCCGTTGTCGGTCCTGCCGAGCGAGCCCTGTACTGGAAAGGTGTGGTGAGCGTTCGCGTTGAGCGCTTTGACCTCACTCAAGGTATCGCCCTGGATACGAGGCTGACTAAACGACTGGTGAACGGTCGGGATGCCAAAGTGCAAAGCGTCGCGAGCAACGCGGTGTTTGCCCGTGTGGTTCCAGACGGTCACGTCGGCCTGCTGTATGTGGACGGTGAACTCACCGAAACCCTTTCAGCGGGACTGCACGCCTACTGGAATGTGGCCCATGGGGTTACCGTTGAGCTGGTGGATCTGCGGATCCGGGCGCTGGAGGTTCAAGGTCAGGAAATTCTGACCAAGGACAAAGTGGCGCTTCGAATCAACGTCACCGCCAGCTACCAATATGTGGACGCCGCTAAAGCGGTTCGCGCAGCGAAGGACCCGCTGGATCAGCTGTATAAAGAGATCCAGTTTGGTCTACGCGCAGCCGTGGGAACCCGCAAGCTGGATACCCTGCTCGAGGACAAAACCGCCATCGACCGCGATATTGCGGATCACCTGGGCGAGCGCTTTGCTCAGATCGGCCTCAGCGTCCTGAGCGTGGGGGTAAAAGACATCATCCTGCCTGGCGACATGAAAGAACTGCTGAGCAAGGTGGTGGAAGCGGAAAAAGCGGCACAGGCAAACGTGATTCGCCGCCGCGAGGAGACTAACGCAACACGTTCGCTGCTCAGCACGGCAAAAGTGATGGAAAGCAGCACCATTGCGCTGCGTCTCAAGGAGCTTGAGACCCTGGAGAAAATCACCGAAAACGTCGGCGATCTGTCGGTCGTGGGTGGTCTCGATGCTCTGCTGAATGGACTGGTCAATATCCGGTCTTAAGTCAGCTCCGGGAGGGTGTGCAACGCACCCTCCCAACTTATTCCTAAAAGCTGCAGCTAAGAATCTTAAGCGCGGCTTAAGCGCAAAAGCGCACCCTAACCCATCAATACAAGAGCCGTCTGACGGGAATAGGCATACCTGCCTGTCTTAGAAACAGGCGTTTCTCGGTTCGACTCCGAGGGCGGCTACCAACACCCCTCTACACAATCCAAATTGCTACAGCGAGCAAAGACGATGATGGAAAAAGTACTAAAACTGGATGTCGGCGGTCGGCCCATTGGATGGATTTCATGCTTCGATGGGGCACTGCTGTATTGCCGTGAGCAAGTGGCATGGGAAGCGGGCGCGGAGGAGCGAATTCTTCGTGGCGGCTATTCCCGTCGCACCGGCGTTCGATCGGTGTTGCGGGTCAATTCCATTGTCGCCACCACCTCGGTGGACAAAGGCGCCAACCATTGGGCTGGCACTCCGGCCCTGACCAACCCTCGCCTGTTCCGCCGAGACGGATTCATGTGCCTTTATTGCGGCCAGGTGCTGGCGGAAAGATTGCTGACCCGGGATCACATTATTCCCGTGTCTGCCGGAGGCCTGGACAGCTGGGAGAACGTTGCGACGGCCTGCCGGCCGTGCAACCAACGGAAAGATTGCCATAGGCTGGAGTCCATTGGCATGCGGCTATTGGCTGTGCCTTACGCACCTAACCGTGCAGAAGGGTTAATACTGGAAAACCGGCGCATTTTGGCCGATCAGAGCGAATTTTTGCGCCAGCGAGTCGGTGCAGGCAGTCGGCTGCGTGCACAATAGACAAAGAAGGAAAGACAATGTCATTTTTACAAGAAGTACAAAAAGTATCCGGCGCACATTACGTGCTGCCAAAAGTCGGCGCGATGAACACCGAGGTGCACGCGTACCTGTCGGAAAGCCTGTTCGATCAGACCGATGAAGCGCTGTGGCGTCAAGCGGCCCAAGCCGCGTCTTATCCGGGCGTTATCGGTATGTACCTAATGCCGGACACTCACCTGGGTTACGGCATTCCGGTGGGCGGCGTGGTGGTCACCGAGGATGTGATTATCCAGGCCGGCAGCGGCTACGACATTTCCTGCGGCGTTGTGTACCTGAAGGTCCCTAAGCTTAGCGCCGCGGACGTGGCCGATTGGGATAAACGTCGTCGCTGGATCGATGAGGTGGAGCTGCGTATCGCCACCGGGGTTGGCAGCAACCGCCCCAAACATATGCCACGGATTGCCAACACCAAGATCGAAGATATTTTTCGGGTAGGTGCGCAAGCCATTGGCGTGTCGGCGGACGTTTGCGAGCGTCAGTACATTCCCGTGGATGAGCAGGTGTTGGACACTGACCGAATCGCCCGGGCCCGCAATAAAGCGGCACCCCAGATGGGTTCGGTTGGCGGCGGCAACCACTTTGTAGAGATGCAGGTGGACGTCAACGACGGTTCAGTATGGGTCATGATTCATTGCGGCAGTCGCGGTTACGGCTGGCAAACAGCGAATCATTATTTCTACGAGGGCGCAGCGCTTCGCGGACTGGCGAAAAACCGTCGTGAAGAGTCGTGGCTGCGAGTGGATGAACCCTTGGGACGAGAGTACTGGGCTCACCACAACTCGGCAGCCAACTATGCGGTGGCCAATCGCCACATCATTGTCCGTGGGGTGCAGAAGGCGCTGGCCAATGTCTTTGATGCAACCGGTGAGGTGTTTTACGAGATCTCACATAACCTGGTCCAGGAAGAGACCTTGGTACTGCCCGATGGCAGCACCAAAAAAGGCTTTGTTCACCGAAAAGGCGCGACACGAGCTTTTCCGGCGGGGCACCCAGACCTGGTGGGCACGAAGTGGGAAACCACCGGTCACCCCTGCCTGGTACCAGGATCGATGCTCGATGGTGCGGCGATTCTTTATCCCCTGAAGGGGGCATTCGAGTCGGGGTGTTCAGTAAACCATGGATCCGGTCGTGTGATGGCCCGCGGCAAAGCCAAGCGTGAGCTGGCTGAACGGCATGACGATATCGACGCCGAAATGCGCTACATCAAGCGAGTTCTCGGTGGCGTTGAGGTCCAGGGTATTGTGGGCAATACACGACGCACACCGCTGGACGAGTGTGGCCATGTCTACAAAGACTTGGATGAGGTTCTGCGGGTACTGGAAACCCAGGGCATTGCTCGGGTGGCTAACCGTTTGTATCCCGTGGCTAACATTAAGGGCACCGATTAGGGTGCCCTTTTTTTTCTTGGTGGGTTAACACAAGTGCACTGTAGTAAGGAGCCTAGCGAAGCAATTGAGCACCCCTTACCCTGATTGAGCAATTACTGACCCCAATGACAATCGACTACCTTTGCTCCCACCTGAACCAAGGAAAAGCCCTGAGCTCAGATCGAAACTGTTGTTAGGCGCTCCCGCGAATCGGCAGCGATCGATGACGCTTGCCGCTGGCATCAAAAATCGCGTTTACCAGTGCGGGGGCGAACGTTGGAACTCCGGGTTCACCCAGGCCGGTGGACGTGTTCTCCTGACCAATGAACGCCACATTGATTTCACCAGGCGCCTCGTTAATTCGGGCCACTGGATAGTCATGAAAATTGGAATTAACCACGGCGCCATTCTCAAATCTAATTTCGGTGTTCATGGTCAGGCCAATGCCCATGATTACCGCGCCTTCCATTTGCGCGGTGGCAATATCAGGATTTAACACCAACCCGCAGTCCACTGCACAGTCCACGCGATGGATCTTCACATCATCGCCATCCACTTCAGCATGCACCATCATCGCGGTGAAACTGGAGAAGCTGTAATGAACGGCTATACCCAGTCCGTGCCCTTGGGGAACTTTGCGCCCCCAACCACCCATCTCTGCAACCTTATTCAGGACAGCCAATGCCCGTTTGGCACGAACCGCTTCCTCACCCTTGTAGTCGCCATACATTTTGCGAAACAGCTTCACTGGATCCTGACCCGCCTTGCGAGCAAGCTCATCAACAAAAACGTTGATCGCGAAGCCAAAGAAAACGTTGTAAACCGCCCGATACCAACCGATTCGAGTATGGGCAGCGGCTTCACCCACCTCCGCGCGAAAATTCTCGACAGCCAGCGGCTGGCGAATGATGTCGCCCATTTCGCCTTCGCCTGGCCCGTTATTGGTCGGGTCAAATAAGCTGGCAATAGGGGGAAAGGCCGCGCGATGTAGCCAGCCACTGACGTTACCGTCAGCGTCAATGGCGCCTTCAATGCGCTGGGCGCTGCATGAATGGTAGTAACCGGTGCGGGTATCTTCTTCCCGCGACCAGGTGAGTTGGACCGGCGCTCCCACCGCTTTTGAGAGCGCTGCCGCTTCATGAACGTAGTCACATTTAAATTTGCGACCAAACGCACCGCCTGCCGCCATCACATGAACGGTAATCTGTTCCGGCTCGCGGCCCAGAAATTCTGCGAGGGTTTCCTGGATCGCTCGGGGTGCCTGAGTGGATGCCCAAACCTCGCAATGATCGCTACCGACATCCACGCAGCTTGCCATGGGCTCCATGGGCGAATGGGATAGGTGCCCGCCGATATAGGTTGCTCCATGGCGAATTTCAGCAGCCTCCATCGCCTGCTCGAGATTGCCACGCTCAAATACCGAGGTTGCCGGCGCTTCCACTCGCCCAACCAGCTTGGCCTTGTAAGCGTCACTGTTGTAGCTGCCATTGGGGCCTGGCTCCCAATCAATAGTCAAACGCTTCAGTGCTTGCTGCGCTGTCCAGGTATCGTCGGCCACAACACCCACTGCGCCAACGGAGCCGTAGGGTTTTCCCAGCGGATCAATGGTGACGACCTTAACCTGCTGCTCAAGATCACCCAGTCCCGAGGTGTCGATGTTCTTAAGCTTGCCCCCCAGCACCGGTACGTGTTTGATGGCGCCGTATTTCATCCCTGGTACCACCACATCGGCGCCGTAAACCCTTTGGCCCACAACAATGTCGCCCTGATCGTGACGGGGCAGTGGCTGGCCAATGTAGCGAAACTCATCCCGGGATTTTAATGATGGCGATTGGGGTACAGGTAGTTCGGCTGCACTCACCGCCAGCTCACCGTAACTTAACGAGTTACCGTCAGATTTACGATAGACCGCATGATTGCGCGCCTCGCACTGATCAACCGATACACCCCAGGTTGCAGCGGCGGCAGCTACCAACATCTCGCGGCCCGCTGCACCCGCCTGGCGCATGGGCTCAAGCATGGTATTGATGCTTCGGGAGCCACCCGTATTTTG
>CAZLJY010000243.1:0-5380 GCA_964559945.1 uncultured Gammaproteobacteria bacterium
GGCCCAAATTCTTTGACAGCGAGGCATTGATCTCCTGGGTTGCCCCCTCGGTTTGGAGGCGAATATAGTCGGTGATCGCAGGCTTAAGTCGGATTTCGATGGCGAAAGAGAACAAAGCCGTCCATGCAAATGCTAACCATTTTACGGCCATCCAGCGAGGCATTAAATCTGCGCCGGTGAGGGACCAGATGGCAGAACCGCCAAGAATCAAGCCGGCGCCTAAAAAGGTATATCGAACAAGCTTCAAGGCGGTGGTGGCAACGGCGCTGTGTTGGTCGTCAGTCACGCCCACAAGCGTCGTGATGATCCAAATGACCCCAATTGCGCCGCCGATTTCTACCGGGATGAAATCAACGCCATAGTTTGCCGCCAGCAAAATGCCAGTGGTAAAAACCACCGGAACCGCCAGTCGCGGGATCTTATCGAGCTTGGATAAAAGCTTAAGCATGGTCATGCGAGCTTCCACGCCAAGTTCACTGTTCTCGCTAAACTTAGCGGCCATAAATACACCAAAATCTGTACCTAGCCAGCAGACCCAAGCAAGAATATGCAAAAAGTGCAGAGCGTTCTCGTACATCATTTTTTCAAAACCCTATTTTCTCTATTGCTGTGGTGACCTGGGTGCTATCCCACGCCATCTGCTTTGTGGGTGTTTTCCAGTTTGCTTTCCGATAAATCGTAGTACCGCAGGATGAAACAGGCTAAGCCTGTCAAGATCACCGGAAAGACTGAATTGCATAGATAAATCGCCAAAATGGCGCTGTCGGGCTGATCGATCACCCCCTCTTTGGACTCGATAAAACCCATCACTCCCAAAATCAAACCCAACAGTGCTGTTCCGGCTGCTGCGGCGAATTTTTCCATGGTCGAATATAAACCGGCAAAAATTCCTTCGCGGCGAAGGCCAGTGCGCTTTGAGTCATAATCCATCGTATCTGGCAGCATCGCATTACCCGCCAACATCATCCCGCCAGCGCTAATCCCAAACATAAATGCCCGGGTGAGGAATATCGCGGCATGTTCATCAGCACTGGCCCATAGCCATGAAAGACATGAGGCGGAAAAAATCAACGCACCGATGTAGTAGATACGTTTCTTTCCAAACCGCTTGGTGAGTTTTAACCAAAAAGGCTGGGAGATCAGCGTTGCGACCATTAAGACGATAAAGAAATTTCCCAACCAAGCGGCGGATTCACCGAGGATATAGGTGACATAGAAGAGCGACGTCCCATTAACAAGGTTGGTTGCGATCAGAAATGACGCTTTTGCCGAAAGCAACACAAAGAAGGGGCGATTTTGGCTGGCCAACTTAAATTGTTTTGCCAAAGAAAGCTTGGCGGTGTCTGGCTCTGCGACAAATTTTGCTCGCGATGTTAGGAAAAAACTGAGTAAGCAAAAGGTCGCTACCACGACCCCCATCGTCAATGCCATACCCTCAAATCCCGGTCGGCTCATCAATTCGCCGTTGCCGTAAAAATCAATGAGGTATGGCACAAGAGCGCCGCCGGCGGAAATGCCCAGGATCGCAAAGACCGCTCGATAGGACATTAAATACGTGCGTTCGTGATAGGTGCTGGCGATTTCAGCTGACATGGCCAAGTGGGGTACGCCAAATACCGTATAGGCGAAGGCGTAGAAACACATGACCAAGCAGATATAGGTAATAAGAACCGATTGGGAACCAAAGTCAGGGACGATAAACAGAGCAATGTATCCCAGCCCAGCGAGAAACGACCCACCGAGTAAATAAGGCCGCCTTCGCCCCCACCGGGTCCGAGTTCTGTCGCTGATAAGCCCCATAACCGGGTCGGTCACAGCATCAAAAACCTTTGCGCCCGTAAGGATCAAGGCGCCTGTGACGGCAGCGATACCCAAATGGGTCGTCATGAAAAGCAGGACGTAGTTTTTCGCGAAATTCAGCGCCCCCATGGAGACCGTTCCAAGGGCCCACCCAACGCAGACTACAACGGGCAAAGAGCCAGAGGTAAAAAATGCCTTGATCCGGTTTTGTTTAACTTCCAGAGAAGCTGGGTTTGATGCCATCGGGTTTGTCCTTTGCATTCCTATGAGCAACCCTGGCTTTGTGATGAGCGCTTCGTCGCAATTTTCGGTGTCTTAACACTAGATTTTCAAGCCGATATGGTGTGCCATAGTGACAGAAAACAAATGTCCGTGCATTTAATCTTAGTAGATTCTCTACCATTGTTGAATGGGTCACGATCCCACCCTTTTTTGAAGCAGAGTTTTCATGGCTACGAAACCAACCCACCCCCACACTAAAGGGAATTCAACAGCGCCCAGTCAAAGCGGAGGTCTATCAGCGTTTAAGAATCGGCAATTCAGATTTATTTGGTTTGGTGGGACACTCAGTCACCTGGGCAGCTTCATCCATTTGACCGCTGCAGCATGGTTGATGACCACACTGACCTCATCGTCAACCCTGATTGCATTGGTGCAATCTGCGTGGGCGCTGCCGACGATGTTGCTTGCGTTATTGGCCGGTGCAACAGCCGATATCTACGACAAAAGATCTCAAATGATCGTGTCCATGGCAGTTTGCTCGCTATCAATATTTGTTCTTTTCGGCGTTTACCAAACCGGTGCATTGGAGCCCTGGTCACTGCTCATTCTTATGGTAATGCTAGGGGTTGGGGCTGCTTTCTTTTTTCCTGCCTGGGTGTCCAGTCTTCCGCAGATGGTCGCCAAAGAACAGTTCGTTTCTGCCGTCGCGCTCAACAACCTTAGCTTTAATATTGCCCGTTGCATCGGCCCAGCGATTGCGGGTGAGGTTCTGGTTCGTTTAGGTGCAGGCGCCGCTTTTGTGATTAATGGTGTGTCCTGTCTGTATTTGATTTTGGCGCTACGCTTGTGGAAGCGCGAGAAACCCATCAGCTCTGGCCCCAAGGAAACCATTAGTGGTGCCATCGGCGATGGCCTGCGCTATGCATCCTGTTCTCCGAAGGTGTTAAGAGTTGTTGGCGGGGGATTTATGCTTCCAATTTGCGCTTCGGCGATCCTCGCGCTTACGCCTCTAATAGCGTTGCAGTTTGATGATCAGCCTCGAACCCTTGGCCTGCTTTTGCTGGGCTTTGGCGGTGGCGCCATGGCTGGCGCCCTGTCGGTGACGTGGATGCAATCCAAGGCGACGATGAACAAACTGGCCAGTGGGAGCGCTTTAATCATTGCGGCGGTGCTTTGGGTGTTGAGCGTTGCGGGTAACCCGCTGCTGGCCGTGGTTGCGTTGGCGGTCGGTGGTTTTGCCTGGGTTCAAAGCATGTCTATCTTGCAAATACTGATCCAAACCTCCTGTCCCCGTTGGGTGGTGGGTCGAATGGTTTCGCTTCTGGCTATGGTGTTTTCCGCAGGTATTGCCATTGGTGCAGCAATCTGGGGCGCGGTGGCAGATTTCGCCGATATCAGCGTGGCCCTTAGTTCCGCTGGCACCGCCACAGTTTTTGCCGGCGTTTTTCTCCTGACACTTCCATCCATGCAGCCGAATGATGGCCGGTTGGAGTCTAGTGCCGACTCCCAGCCAGATTTTCCGATCAATGCTGGAACACAGGTGAGTCCTGTGAAAACGACCATTGAATATTCGGTGGATGAGGAGCGCCGACAAACATTCGAAAAATTGATGCAAGAGATCCGCAGGATTCGGACCCGGGACGGCGCCCGTCGCTGGAGACTCTACCCGAGCCCCCATAGTGAAATGGTATGGATTGAAGAGTTTGAGACTCCCACCTGGGCCCACCATCTGCGACTGACCACCCGAGGTGTTAAGGGCGATGTGGAAACCTATAGTGCGCTGAACCAACTATGTGCAACTCAGCCGACTTTCCACAATCAGGTGGGCGATAGTGAGGATACATTCCACGCTCCGGTTCCGGGAATTCAGAATGAGGATGGGGAAGGGGGCGTTACATCGCCGATTTAAGTGCTAAGCCTAGTGGAACAGGTCGGCGGGTATGATCTCTAGAGGCAGGTGCGGAGGTGGGGTAATACTCGAGTATCTAAATCTAACCGCTCAAACTAGCAGCAGTGGTGAGGCTGCGACTCACGAGACCAGGAGTCCCGTGAGCCGCAAACGATCCGTGACTAAAACCGCGCAGTGACGCTGACCCGCGCGCTAATCGGTGCCCCGACAGTCGCCTGGTGGGTACTGTGGGCGTTGGGAAAGTAAAGCTCGTCGGTCAGATTTTCGACGTTTAGCTGGATCCGGGTGTTGTTCGAAAGATCATAGAACGCCGCTGCGTCGACCCGGGTATAACTTGGCAAAATGGCGCTATTGCTGTTGTTGATAAAGCTGTCGTCCTGATAGCTGACGCCCAGGCCCAAGCCAAACTTGTTGGTCACCTGATAGGTATTCCATAAGGACAGCATGTTTTCCGGCAATTCTCGTGGACGCAGTCCAGTGGGGCCGGAGCGGTTGACTTGCTCACCGTCCAAATTGCTGTAGCCGGCGGAGATAAACCATCGCTCGGACAGTTGCCCTTGCAGCTGGATTTCAAAGCCGTCGATTTCCGAGTCGATCACATCCAGGGTTTCTGGGTCATTGTCGGAAACCTGGGGGGAGCTCTGTTCGATTTCGAATATCGAGGCGGTCAGGCTAAGGCCGCGTGCCAAATCCCATTTGATGCCGGCTTCGAGATTTTCGAAGGTATTGGGATCTAACTGGTTGTTGTCGCCGTTGATGTTCGCAAATTGCTCGCCGCTTCGGGGCAGGAACGATTCGCTATAACTGGCGTACAGGGAAACATTCTCCTGGGGCTTAAACACCAGGCCTGCGCGAGGAGAGACTTCTTCGTCCTCGCGGCTGCGGGTTTCATTGGCAACAGCGTTGACCACTTCGATGTCAAAACTGTCGAACCGCGCACCGAGAATCAGGTTAAATCGATCGGTGAGTTCAATTTCATCTTGTAGATAGAAGGAAAACACATCGATCTCCACCCGGGTGTCATCGTTAATATCCACGGTGAAATCGTTTGTGGCTGTCAGCCCCGATGCATTGACCCCTGCGCCCCCACTGAGAACTAGTGGCCTGGCAATGTTGAATATCTCGTTGTCGTCCTGGGTTGTGTCCCAAAATGAATTAAACCGGTCTTGGTCCGAGGAGGTGTCGATAAATTCGGCGCCGACCAGCAAGGTGTGGTCTACGTTACCGGTGGCAAACTCACCAATAAGATTTCCGGACAAAATCAAATTTTGTCGGTCGGTAGTGTCCACATAACCATCGAGAGTTACTTGGTCTGGCGTGTCTGCCTGGTTGTAACCCGACGCATAGAAATTTTGGTACAGCTTTTCGTAATCGCCATAGAAAAGGCTTACGTTGCTTTTCAGGGATGCCGAGAAATCATGCTGAAGGGCAGCACGAAACAGATTGGCC
>CAZLJY010000244.1:0-5333 GCA_964559945.1 uncultured Gammaproteobacteria bacterium
GAGGAAACCACCCCGCCTGAGCAGCGCAAGCTCCCCGCCTGAACAGATTTGCCCTTTAATCCTGGGCTCTGCAAAATTATTGACGATTGTTGTGACCATTCGGCGTTTTTCGGCATCTAACCGTTAACCAGCCTCTAAATGGACCTTTGGTGACTGAAAATCCCAGCGCCGCCACTCTGGCGGCCATCGAACAACGCTGCCAAAAGGCCAGCACCCAGGTATACCGCCAGTTTGAGCGGCAGGTCTACACCCTGGCCTATCGTATTTGTCAGAACGAGGCGGATGCGCTGGATATTCTGCAAGATACCTTTGTCCAGGCCTTTGCCAAAATTCAGCAATTTAGGGGCGATCATTTTTGGGCCTGGCTGAAAAAGATTGCGGTAAACCAAGCCCTTTCTCGGCTAAGACGCCAGCGCCGCGGGCCGGTCCTCATGGCTCTGGACAGCGTCCACAACGCCATTGCCATCAGCCCGGCCGCTGGCTCCCAAATGGATCTCAACACGGCCTTTTCCCGTCTAGACCCAGATACCCGCGCGGTTGTCTGGCTATACGACGTGGAAGGCTATAGCCACCAGGAAATTGCCGAACTGTTTGGCAAATCATTGAGTTTTTCAAAAACCCGGCTCAGCCGCGCGCACTCCCAAATGCGCGCTTGGTTAGCCAGCGCTGCCAAGGACACACCATGTCTCAGCAAAACCCTCGCATAGACTTAACCCAGCTTGAGTCCCTCTCGCCGCCCGTCGATCGCCTAGAGCAGGTGCTCTCTGGACAATTAACTGAGCAATCTCGCCGCAAATCGCCATCCGCTGGCCATGCCCTGGGAAAGCGCCCGTTTTTGGCGGCCGCCGCCTGTGCTGCATTGGCTGCGGGCTTGGCCTGGGTCCTTCTGCCATTGTCTGGCCCAGGAAACCAACCTGGGGTCGATGGGCTGGTCGGTGGGCAAATCGATGAGCTAGTCCAAGAAGATCTTCTAGCGCCCTGGATCGCCTACTCTCAGCAACTAGAACATCAGCTCAAGATCGTTCGCCCGGCAACTGGCGTGGTTCGAGGCCATAGAGTTGCCGCGATCAACGTGTTAAGTGAGGAACTGGAGTTTATTGACCTTGCCCTGGCTCAAACCCAGCGGGCCGACGAAGCCTTGGCACTTTGGCAAGCTCGCACCACACGCCTGAACGACCTGTTAGCGGTGCACACCGCCAACGCCAACGTGCAATCGCTAAATACCAGCGAAAGTCCGGCTGGCGATCCGGTAATTACCCTGCAACCTCCACTGGCGGCAATGCCGGCAGTGTTTCAACTTTAAGGATCTTACGATGACAACACTGACTACCCGAATTGCCATGGCAGCGGCGTTAACCGCGTTGACCCTGGTTGCCTGGTCGCCGGCAGTGGCTCAATCCAACCAAGCCGTGCTTGAGGAACTTCAGCAACAGTTGGCTGAAACTCGCCAAGAGCTTAGCGAAATGCAACAGCAACTGGGCGAACTTAAACGCCAAAAAAGTTCCTCGCGATCTGTGACAAGATCCCGCTCGCGGTCGGACTCACAAAACCGGCTGCGACCGCCTCAGGCCCCAGTTGCCCCTACCGCACCCCCAGCGCCACCTGCGGTGCGGACCCGCGAGGGCAACAGCCTGTTTGTTTCTCGGGCACCTCGACCGATGGTTGGTGTTGTGCTGCATAACCGCGTTAGAGACAAAGGGGTAAAACTTGCGGCGGTAACTCCGGACGCCCCCGCGGACAAAGCTGGCCTTAAGGCCGGTGACCAACTGATCCGTCTGAACGATCAAGATCTCACTCGCTCCGGCGCAGCGGGGTTGGCCTACAAGATGCTTAAAGATGCGCAGGAAGGGGATGAGTTTCATTTTGTTTACCTTCGGGACGGCGAGCAAAGGTCAGCCCTGGTGACAGCCGAGATCATCGAGCCGGCAACAATCTTCAGCTTTAACGACAGCAATTCGGCCAATAGCATTTTCACCGGAAACCCCATGGAATTTGAGCTATTTAGCAACAACATGAAGATGGATTTGGACCAACTGAAAACCTGGGCTAAAGATCGCCGGGATTTCTCGATCCGGTTAAACGATGGTCGCTGGCGCAATTTTGCTGGCCCTTGGGTCGGCGGTGACGACGGGCCGGTGGTATGGAACCTAGCGTTGGGGTGGGCCTCTCTTCAAATGGCCGAACTCAACCCATCGCTAGCAGAATACTTTGGGGTGGAAGAAGGTGTGCTGATCATCAACTCAGCACTGGAAGATGCGGATCTCGAAGGCGGTGATGTCATCACCGAAATTGATGGCGAGGCCGTCTCCTCCCCCGCAGATGCTATGCGCATCCTGACCCGTTTCAGCGATCACGAATCGGTCAACCTCAGTGTTATGCGCCACGGTGAAACACTGGCAGTGGCGGTGGACACACCCACCGCGGCACCTGCAGATTTTTCCTTTGAGTATCGCTACACCACGTCCGACGATCAGTGACGGGGCCCGGTTGAGTCGTCTGCTGCTAAGGCGGCGGCTCAGCCCCAATGGTTTTACCCGGATTCAAGATGTTATGGGGATCAAAAACCGCCTTAACGCCCCGCAACATGTCTTGCTCCGCTTCACTGCGGGTGAACCGTAAATAGGGCCGCTTTAACAGCCCTACACCATGCTCTGCACTAATGCTGCCGCCCAGATCCTGCACTACGCCAAATACTTCACTGTTGACCGCTTCGCAGGCCTTTTGGAACGCGGTTACCGATAGATCTTCCGGCTTCAATATATTTAAGTGCAGGTTGCCATCGCCGATGTGGCCATACCAGACCACCTCAAAATCGGGATAGCGCGCGGTCACTACCGCATCCAGTTGGCTCAATAGTTCTGGCACTCGGCCAATCCGCACAGAGATGTCATTTTTGTAGGGCACAAACGGCGCTAAACGTTCTGAGATGTTTTCTCGTAACGCCCACAATGTCGCTGCCTGGGCGTCGCTCTGAGACATCACTCCATCCACGCACAATCCCTGCTCCAACGCTTGCTCAAATAAGCCTAAGGCCTTGGACTCATCGGCATCGTTTTCATGGTCAAACTCGAGCAAGGTGTAAAACGGGCTGCGGCTGTCCATGGGCGCCGTGCCACCATGACTTAACACGTGGTCCAGCGCGAGATCCGAAAAGAACTCAAAGGCCGACAACGCCAGTTGCTTTTTCGCCTCCCCGAACAGCGTCATCACGCTGGCCATGTCCGGCACCCCTAGCACCATCACCGACTGTTGAGGTGGCTTGGGCGCCAATTGAATGATGGCCTCAGTAATAATCCCCAGCGAGCCTTCGCTGCCCACAAACAGATGGCGCAGGTCGTAACCGGTGGCGTTTTTGATCAGACCATTGTTTAAGGTCAGCACCTCACCGGTGCCGGTCACCACAGTCAGCCCAGCAACCCAATTGCGCGTGTTGCCGTAGCGCAAAACCTTAACGCCGCCCGCGTTGGTGGCAATGTTACCGCCAATATGGCTAGAGCCCTTGGAGGCAAAATCCACCGGATAATAAAGCCCCTGCTCTTGGGCAAAATTTTGCAGTGCCTCGGTGACAACCCCTGCGCCAACGCGCACCATCTGGTCCGCTGGGTCCAGCTCACCAATCTGGTTCATTCGGTCCAGCGATACCACCACCTCACCATTTGCCGCCACCGCACCGCCACTTAGGCCGGTTCTACCGCCAGAAGGCACCAACGCCCATTGGTTTTCAATGGCCAGCTTTACCAGCGCAGACACCTCCTGGGTGCTGGCGGGAAACACCACAACGGCCGGTGCAGGCTCCGCTAAGCGCGTCCAATCCCGACCGTAGGCCTGCAGGGTATCGGGGTCATTGGACGCCCTTAAATCAGGCATCATTTGTTGCAGTTTTTGCAGCATAGCTATTGTTTCTTGAAGGGTTCGCAGCAGTGGTTCAAAATACCGGAAATCCTGCGGCATTTCCGCAGCGCATCCTAACAGGAAGTTGCCGTGAGCTCGTTATCCTTACCCAAAGACCGTATTCGCGTCGCCCTGCTTGAGGGAATTCATCCTCGGGCGGTCGAAATATTTAACGAAAACGGCTATCACAACGTCCAGGCCATCAAAAGCTCACGCACCGGTGATGCCTTAACGGAGATTGTGAAAGACGTACATTTCCTGGGCATTCGATCCCGCACTCAGCTCACCGCCGAGGTCCTGGCCTCGGCACCAAGACTCAACGCCATTGGCTGTTTCTGTATTGGTACCAATCAGGTAGACCTGCTGAGCGCGTGTAATCAAGGGGTGCCCGTATTCAACGCGCCCTTTTCCAATACTCGCAGCGTGGCAGAGCTGGTGCTGGCGGAAATGATCATGCTGGTTCGCGGTGTGCCCCAACGCAGCGCAGCGGCGCATCGCGGGCAATGGTTAAAAAACGCCGATAACTCCTTTGAGGTCCGTGGCAAAACCTTGGCCATTATTGGTTATGGGCACATCGGCACCCAGCTAGGGGTACTGGCAGAAGGGTTGGGTATGAAGGTAGTTTTCCACGATGTGGAAACCAAACTCCCCCTGGGAAACGCCAGCTCGGCGGTATCCCTGGTTGAGGCCATTGGCGATGCCGACGTGGTGTCACTGCATGTGCCCCAAACGCCCGAGACGGAAAACCTGATGAACCGTGAGGCCATTAATGCCATGCGCCCGGGCAGCTGGCTGATTAATGCCTCTCGTGGCAATGTGGTGGACATTGATGCCTTGGCCGATGCCGTCAAATCCGGGCATGTACTGGGGGCAGCAATAGATGTGTTTCCCAGCGAACCCAAAGGCAATGATCAACCCTTTGAGTCGCCACTGCGCGGCTTGGACAACGTCATCCTAACGCCGCACATTGGCGGCAGCACCGCGGAAGCCCAGGTCAATATCGCTGAGGAGGTGGCCAACAAACTGGTGCGCTACAGCGACAATGGCAGTACCCGCTCAGCAGTCAACTTCCCCCAGGTTACCCTGCCCGATCACGGTGCACGCCATCGGATCATGCACATCCACCGCAACGAACCTGGGGTATTGCGCCAGGTCAACCGGGTATTTGCCGACAGTAACGTCAACGTCGCCGCCCAGTACCTGCAAACCCACAACGATGTGGGCTACGTGGTGATGGACATTGAAACCACCGATGCCAGCGCACTGAAAGAACGTTTGGGCGAAATCGCTGGTACGCTGCGCTGTCGCGTGCTGTATTGAGCCCCCATCAACCGGCCCAAAAACACCTACAGCAAGGCACTGCCCAGCTCGGTGATATCCAGCTAGCCTATCAAACCCACGGCAATGCCAGCGACCCAGCCGTGCTGTTAATCATGGGCTTC
>CAZLJY010000245.1:0-5331 GCA_964559945.1 uncultured Gammaproteobacteria bacterium
ACCGTGACAATGGCACTAGGTGTTGATGGGTTCCATTGCGCTCTAGCCATAAGCGGCCGCTGCGCAATGCAATCACAAGGGTGTTTGCTGATTGTCGACCAGGGAAACGATAGGTGACCTCTTGATAGCGTCCGGTTAATGCCTGCAGGTGGGCCATGGGCTGAGGTACGCCGGCCTGAAAGCTGGGGGAAAGGCCGTCAACGATATAGTCCATCACTCGCCGTTTCATCGCTCGCAGTGTGCTGCCCTGAAACGCGTTGA
Source organism: uncultured Gammaproteobacteria bacterium (assembly GCA_964559945.1). Lineage (GTDB taxonomy): Bacteria > Pseudomonadota > Gammaproteobacteria > Xanthomonadales > SZUA-38 > JANQOZ01. The sequence goes on from CAZLJY010000245.1 coordinate 262, forward strand.
TCATCAGGCAAAAACCCAGCTTGGCATCTCGGCTGTAGGCACAATGGGTCAGGTAACCATCGGCATCCCCCCCATGTCCGTGAAACACAAAGCCTTTGTGCACCTGATGGTAGTTACCTAAGCCATAGCCGAAGGCCAGGCCGCTTTGTGCCGCGGCGGTGGTTGCAGGGTTTTCCATCCGAGTTATTTGAGCTGGACTAAACAGCGCTTTTCCGTCCAGGGTCCCTCGGCCCAACAGCATCTGCAGGAATCGACCGAGTTCAGAAAAGGGTAGGTTGAGCCCACCAAAGGGTCGATACAACACATGCCAATAGCGAATAGGGGTTCGCCCGTCACTGTCGTAACCGCCGATCAATTGGGGCTGCACCGAGGCGGAAAAAGTCGCTTTAGCCATGCCCATGGGCCGCAATATTTGTTCGGTTAGGTACTTCTCAAAATCTTGTTTTAGCCCATGCTCTGCCGCCAGCGCGGCGACCCCTGCGCCGCTATTGGAGTAGGAGCTGTGCAGTCCAGCGGGCCAGTTCAGGGTGCGCGAATGAGGCGCAACAGACAGCGCTTGGGCAAGCGGCAGAGGAATGTTGTGGTCCCATTCCTCGCGCACCATATCGGTCAGGCCGGCACTATGTTCTAGCAATTGTTCAATGGTCACCGGCTGCTGCGCCCGCCAGGGGTTGTTGACCCACTGCTCTGCGTTGAGGTCGCTAAGGTTGGCATTCAATGGAACGACGCCCTGCTGGTCAGCGCGTAGAAATGCCAGGCCCACAAAGGATTTAGTGACCGATCCAATGCGTACCCAGGCATCAGGATGCATGGGCTTCGGGTCGTCCCAGTGGGTGATGCCAAATCCCGCGGCATGGCGGACTTGGTTGGCATCGACAATGATCACCGCACCGCCGGCAACCCCCGCCAACTCCCGTTCGCGGTCAAGGTCTTTGAGCAGGCTGTCGAAATTATCAGCCCCTTGGGACTGGCCAGTCACCAGCAACAACAGCAGGACATAACGTAGCACCGGTCAGTACAACTGGTAGGCGTAAACAAGCAATGCGGTCAGGGTTATCCACACCAGGATTAGCAGCGGAATGCCCACTTTTACGAAGTCGATAAATTTATAACCGCCCGCGTTCATTACCAGCAGATTGGTTTGGTAGGCCATGGGCGTGCAAAAACTGAGATTGGCACCAAACAGCACGGCCAACACAAACGGCTCAACTGGCAGTCCCAACTGGGTGGCGATTTCGATGGCAATAGGTGTACCGATGACGGCAGCCGCGTTGTTCGATACCACGTTTGTCATGATGCCCATTAAGAGTATCAGCCCTGCGAGCACCGCTGAGGGCGGCAGGCCAAAGGTCGCGGCTAGGAATAGATCCGCCATAAACGCTGCGCCGCCAGTTCGCATCAAGGCCACACCCAGTGCGAGCGAGGCAACAACAATCAAAATCACCTGGGATGACAGTGCGGCAGTGGCGTCCCGCCAGTTCAGGCAGCCGGAAACGATCATGATAAAAACGCCGGCCAAAGCGCTGACCTCAATGGGAATAAAGCCCAGTGCTGCTGTGCCCACCACGCCAATTAGGGTCAGCAAAGCAATCGGCGCTTTTGTGGTGTGGGGCAGTGTGGTGCTGCCATCTAAGACCAGAAAATCGCCGCTGATTTTGGTATTGGTCAGCTCTTCGGGGCTGGATTGAACGAGCAGTACGTCTCCTGCATGCAATGTGACCTGGTCGATATCCCTGCTGCGCCGGGATTCTTCACGCTCCGCTCGGTGCAGGGCAAGAAACCTCAGGCCATAGCGAGATTGCAATCGAGCCTGGTTAAGTCGGGTCCCCACCAACCGAGAACCGGAGGTGATGGCAACCTCGGCAAGCTGCTGCCCGCCTGCGCTAAGCGGATGTTCTTCGTCAACCAAGATGTCACCGGAATACAGCTTGCCGCCTAGCTGGCGCGCAAATTCCCGCAGTCGGTTTGGTGTGTCGGAGGTACTTAGGCGGTCTCCAGCGCGCAGCTCAACATCGGGCAGTGGGGTGACAAAAACGCCCACCTCACGCTGGATTTTCTCAATTTTTAGCGCCCCCTCTGAGCGCTCAACCGCCTGAGTGAGTGTTTGGCCGACCACAGGACTTTCGTCGTCCAGCACCAGTTGGGCAGTAAACACCCGGGACGACACGTTTTCCAGTGGTGCCTGGCGGGGGGGAACTAGCCGCGGCGCAACCAGCCATAGATACAAAATAGCGACCAGGCCTGCCACGCCGGCAATGCGGACAAAATCAAACATGGCAAACGGTGCAACCCCCATGTCCTCGGCGACGGACACCACCAGCAGGTTGGTTGAGGTACCAATGGTGGTCGACATGCCGCCCAGCAGGCTGGCCAGTCCCATGGGTAGCAAGGTTGAGGTGGGTGAGTTATTGGTTCGTACAGCGACACCAATGAGGATCGGCAGCATCAATACCACAATAGGAGTGTTATTGATAAATGCGCTGAGGGTAGCGGTGATTAAGAGTGTGGCGAGCAAGGAAATAAGCGGGCCGCGCCGCCAAAGTTTGGCCAGCCATCGCCCAACGGGCTCAAGGGCGCCAGTGCGCACCAACCCATTGCCGACAATCATCAGCGCACATACCGCCACCAGGGCTTTGTGCCCGAAGCCGTGGAAAAAGTCCGTGACTTCCAGGCGGCCTTCCAGCGATTCATAGGGAAATAGGCGAAAACCCACCGCCAAGACCACCAGAACAAACAAGCTGGTGGTTTCCAGGGGGATGCCCTCGCGGGTAAACAATACCAACGCAAGCCCGGTGAGGCACAGTACCGCGATGGCGTGGGGATCTGGCATGGTGATATCCATAGTGCTGATCATAAAGGGCTACAGGTCGCTCGGCCAGCAGTTGAGGGTGCGCCTGCAGCCACGTATGCTCCGCACTGACCCTCCGCGCAGACCCAAGGTTGAGTATGAGAAGCCTCCAGGTCTCTACCGCTATGCCGGCCCTCATAGGCCGCGAGGGCGCAAGGACATTGTGAGCTTACTGCCAGTGGCTGATTGATTCCTTACCATCAAACCACCAATTTTTTGACCAATGCAATGCGGAGACCCTGTTAATGAAGTCCAGAATTTCTCTGTCGCTAATCCTGTTTTTATTGATACCACTGTGTGCAGTTGCTGCCGATGTGCCGATTCGAACGCTGAACAACGGCAACCTTGTTCTGTCGGACATACCGGAAATACCTGCCAATCTAGCGACTGACCTCAATCGCTACGAAAACGTCCGGTCAGGGTCCTTTCTTGAGTGGACAAAAGACGGCAAGTCGCTTTTTATCAGTACCCGTTTTTCTGAAACCAGCCAGGTGCACCGAGTGGATATGCCTGGTGGTGCCCGCCACCAGCTGACATTCTTCAAAGAGCCGGTCAGTGGTATTCTGCGCCAGCCTAAAGGGGATCTGCTGAGTTTCCTCATGGACACCGGCGGCAGTGAATTTGATCAGCTTTATGTGTTTGACCCCAGTGATGGCGAGAGCCGGATGGTCAGCGACGGCGAATCGCGCAACGGCGCGGTACTGTGGGATGAGGAGGGTCAGAACATCGCATTCCAAAGCACCCGTCGAAACGGTCGCTCCAACGATATTTGGTGGATGCCCCATGACAAACCCGAACAGGCCAAAGTGGCAATGGAAGCGCCAGACGGTGCCTGGTGGGGACCCACAGGTTTCAGTCCCGACGGCGAGCAGTTGCTGGTGCAGCAATACGTGTCGGTGACCGACTCCAGTGTGTATTTGTTGAATCTTGGTACCGGGGAGAAGCAGGTTCTCGCCGGCGGAAAGCCCGAATCGCCGGGGCGCAATCTTGGTTCCTCTTTTGACCGGGGAGGGCGCGGTATTTATTACCTGACCGACAGCGGAAGCCCTTTTGCCCGTTTGGCTTATAAGACGATTGAGCCCGGCGCCACGGCGCAGATTATTACCGAAGACATTCCTTGGGATGTGAGTTCCTATACCTTGAATGAGGACAAAACTCGAGGCGCATTTGTCGTCAATGAAGAAGGGTTTGGTCGCGTATACCTGCTTGATCTGGCCACCCATCGCTACCGCGCGGTGGAGGGATTGCCCACTGGGTTGGTAGGCGGATTAGCCTTCAGCCCCAATGGCAAACACTTAGCAATGACATTAAACACGCCTCAGACGCCCAGTGACACCTACGTGTTGGATTTGGCGCCTGGCGCGCTGCAACACAAGGGGCTGACGCGCTGGACCTACAGTGAAGTTGGCGGCATGGATACCAGCCGGTTTGCTGTGCCAGAGCTGGTACGCTTCCCGACCTTTGATCAGGTGGACGGCAAAGATCGAACCATTCCTGCGTTTGTGTATAAGCCATCAAGTGAGGGACCACATCCCGTTATTATTTCTATTCATGGTGGGCCTGAAGGGCAATTCAGACCATCGTTTCGCAGTACCTACCAGCTTTGGATCGACAAGCTAGGGGCGGCAGTGATTGCGCCGAACGTGCGCGGTTCAGCGGGTTACGGTAAGGACTACGTGGCGCTGGACAACGGTTACAAGCGAGAAGATTCGGTGAAGGATATTGGCGCGCTGCTCGATTGGATAGCCACCCAGCCTGATCTGGATGCCGAGCGGGTGGCGGTGATCGGTGGTAGTTACGGCGGATACATGGTGCTGGCCAGCGCGGTGCATTTTTCGGATCGACTGAAAGCCGCCGTAGACATTGTCGGCATCAGTAATTTTGTCACGTTTTTGGAAAACACCCAGGCCTACCGACAGGACCTTCGACGGCCCGAATATGGTGATGAACGCATCCCTGAAATGCGCGAATTTCTCAACCGCATCAGTCCGCTCAACAACATTGAAAAAATTCAGGTGCCACTGTTTGTGGTTCAAGGCCAGAACGACCCGCGAGTGCCGGTCACAGAGGCTGAGCAAGTGGTGGCGGCAGTTCGCGATCAGGGCCAGCGAGTTTGGTATATGAATGCGCTAGATGAGGGCCATGGTTACGCCCGCAAAGCAAATCAGGATATTTACCGCCAAGCGGTGGTGTTGTTCTTTCAGCAACACCTGGTGAATTAA
>CAZLJY010000246.1:0-5306 GCA_964559945.1 uncultured Gammaproteobacteria bacterium
ACTACAGATTGATAACGCCGAAGTTGCAGTGGATATGCTGGCCTTTGTCCGTCCCGGGGTTGGGTTGGCCCATTTTCGAGTGTTGGTTGAGGAAGTCATCGTCAGCCGTCAGCCTGCCGGGGGCTGGGGTTTACAGGGGCTTCCAGGCGACGGTAATAACGCTGGATTGCCGAATTTAGATTTGCTCCAGGGGATGGGGCTGCGAGCGGGCAATCTGAGATTAGCCGACCCGGTGGCAGGGGTGGATTTGGATCTAGGTCAGTTGGATCTTGACCTTCGCAATACCCGGTCGCTGTCACGGCTGTCCGGCAAGCTATATGGCGCCGTGAGCGGCGATCTGGAATTCGTATTGGAGAGTGGCGCCCTTGGCAGCCGCGTCTATTTGTCCAGCGCCAACTTAGATTTAGCCAAATTTCAGCAAGGTGTGCCGGTTGCCGGGATGGTTGCCACAAGCGGCACGCTGGACGGCGAGCTTTGGGGAAAGCTATCTGGAGGCCAAGTGGTTGATGTTCAGTGGCGCGGTTCGCTGGAGAATTTGGCGCTGACCTCTGCGGCATCGGAAGCTGATCCGGGATTGGCTGCTGAGCCCTTTTTGTTTGATCTTTCTAACGGAAATGCAAGGTTCAGTCGCACAGAGCAAGGGTGGGTGGCTCAACTTCTGGACGGTAGGCTGGATACTTCAGCCGGTTCCTGGCCAGCCGTTGGACTGTCGGCGTCTAAAGATGGGCAGAGGTTTTCCGTCGCCGCCGACTGGCTGCCAGTGGCTGATGTTGCTCAATTGTTAGGCATGATTGACGGCGTTCCGGCAACCATGCGTGGTGCACTGACATCAAACGCTACGGCTGGAGTGGTGGAGAATCTGCAATTAACCATTGGGCGCGGTGACACAGGTTTCACCATCAATGGGGCAGCTGACGCGCAGGGGCTGGCCCTCAACGACCAGAACGAGAAGCCGGGTTTCAGTGGGCTGGACATCAGCCTGAAATTTACCGACCAATCAATAACTTTGACACCAAATCCTGAAGCCCAGGTCACCGTATCCTTGCCGAAGGTGTTTCGCTGGCCTCTTGTGCTGACAGAGGTCGATGGGCCCCTGGTGTTTAATTGGCAGGGCGAACCATCGTTGATTGCAACAGATCTGTCGCTGCGCAATGAGGGGGTGAAGGCAAGAGCTCGGCTGGAAATGGTTGCCAACGGCGGGCGGCCCTTTGTCGACTTGAATTTGCGGGTGAGCGAGGGGCAGGTGGTAGAAGCCCAACGTTTCTGGCCGCAAACCAGTTTCAAGCCCTCGTTAATCCAATGGCTCGACAGATCACTGCTGGCGGGCACCATCACCGGCGGCACGGCACTGCTGTTTGGGGACCTTGATCACTGGCCGTTTGCTGATGGTGAAGGGCGTTTTGAGGCTCGAGCGATTGTTGAAGGCGGTCGCCTGGATTACCACTCGGATTGGCCGATTGCTGAAGATATTGACGCGTCATTGCGTTTTGATAGTCGCGGTATGTCCGCCGAGGTTCCTCGTGGTCAGTTAGATACCCTGACCGTTGTTGATGCGAGCTTTGACATGCCGGTGTACCGTCTGGCCGAAGTAGCGTTAGATCTCAATAGTCGGGACACCGGTCAGTCCTTTCTCGCGTTTCTTAGGCGCACACCGCTTTATGACAGCTACAAACCTTACCTTGAGGGCCTGAGCATCGACGGCCCAGTGAAGGCAAAAGCACAGATTGAGATACCGCTGCGCTCCGAGGTGCCGCAGGCCGTTGTGGATGGTGTGTTTACCTTGATGGGTGCGGAGGTGACCGATGAAAAGTGGGCAGTGAGTTTTGTCGATACTGCCGGCGATGTACGGTTCACCCATGAAGGTTTAAGTGCAGAGAATCTAGATACCTACTGGGAGGGTTTTCCCTCCGCCCTCAGTCTAGCCACCGGCGCGTTCGTAAAAGATCCATTGGCCGCCGCTGAGGCCACTTTGACTGGGATTGCGCCTGCCAGCGTATTTAGCACAGAGTTACCCCAGTTAGCCCCGCTACTTAAGCGCATCCCCGACGCCTGCGAATGGGTGGCGAATTTGGTGATTGGGCTGGATGGTGAGATGACCACTGAAGGCGCCGCGCCGCGCCTGACCGTGCGCTCGATGCTGGCAGATACCGAGGTGCAGTTACCGGCGCCGCTGAGTAAAGCGAATGGGGAGACGTTGCCGATGGTGGTGGGGATGGACCTACCGGAATTCGGCAATCTCAGTTTAGATATCGCCGATCGGGTCAAGTTTCGTTTCCGTCCAGCCACACAAGGTCAGCCCTGGGGTGGAACCTTGCATCTTGGTCCAGGCCAACCTAAGGAAAATGCTAATCCGGGCTTGTTGATCGAAGGTGAAGTGGATTTCATCGACCTGGACGAATGGCAGGATGTAGCGACCGACTACAACGCAGATCAAATGCCGGACGATCAGCAACGGTGGTTAACGGCGTTAGATTTACGTATTGCCCGTCTGCGTTATGCCTATCGGGAGTTCACCAATCTGCACCTTCGAACATCGCGAAACGATAACTATTGGACGCTGCATATTGACGCAGACCAAATGGAGGGTTCTTTGCGTGTGCCTCTGGACCCGGATGGTCGCCGGCTATTGCTGGCTGAATTAGAACGGCTGGAATGGCCGGTTTCCTCTCAAACCCTTGGCTCGCCTACGATCGATCCGGCGAGCATCCCGCCGCTTCGGTTAGTGGCCGGCAACGTGAGTTTTGACGGCACCTATTACGGCGATGTGAGCTTTGAGTCCTATCCGGTAAAAAACGGCATGCACGTGGATCATTTGGAGACACAATCTGATGCCATGGCGATCAGCGCCAGTGGCCAATGGGTGTTAGATGACGAGAAAGCTGAGAGTCGTTTCGGAATCACCATTACCGGCGATGAGCTGGGGGAGATTTTTGAAACCTTCGGCTTCAGCCGCGTGATTGAGGGTGGCCAGACGATTGTTAAGTTGGACGTCAACTGGCGCGGCGGCTTGTCGGAGTTTGCCATGGCAAGCCTCAATGGCGTGATGGACGTCAACATCAGCAACGGCCAGATTGTTGAAGTAGATCCTGGCGCGGGACGGTTGTTTGGACTGATGAGTCTTCACTCCCTGCCCAGGCGCTTAACGCTGGATTTCTCCGATCTGTTTAAGACCGGATTAACCTTTGACACTATTCAGGGCGATTTTGATCTGGAGCAAGGCAGCGCTTATACCGAAAATCTAGTGATCAAAGGTCCAACGGCGGATATTGTCATCAAAGGCAGCACGAACGTTGGTAGTCAGGACTACGATCAGGTGGTAACGGTGATCCCTGAAGTCGGCGCAACCTTACCTATCGTCGGCGCACTTGCTGGCGGTGCCGGCGGCGCGGCTGCGGCATTTTTGCTGCAGAATATGTTTGGTCGACAGATCGACAAAATATCTCAATTCCACTATTCCATTACCGGTAAGTTTGAAGCACCGCAAGTGGAGTTAATTGGTGCTGATGATCAGCGCTTGGAGCTGGAAACCGCTCGGGCACTGCGCGAGCAGGTCGAAGCGGACGCTGGCTAATCACCGCTGCAGGCCCATAATTGTCGGGACACCAGCCCTTGCTTCTGGTGAAATAGTCTCTTAACTCCTACGGGTATCCGCGATGACCGATTCTCTGGCAATGGCCCGCCAACAGCTGCTGCAGCCTGGCGGCTTGGGCGATAACGATTTAGAAACACTGCTGGGAAGCCTGATGGCGCCTTCGGTTGATGCGGCAGATCTTTACTTCCAATTTTCCCGACATGAATCCTGGGTGCTGGAAGATGGCATTGTGAAAGAAGGCCACCACAACATTGAGCAGGGCGCTGGGGTGCGGGCCATGGCCGGTGAGAAAACCGGTTTTGCGTATTCAGATGAGCTTGTGTTACCCGCCTTAACCCGGGCCAGTGATGCCGCCCGGGCGATTGCCAAAGGCGGTCGTAGCGGGGCAACTTGCGCCTGGCAGAAAACCTCGCAAAACGCTTTGTACGTACCTACCGACCCATTGGATAGTTTGCCCAACGACAGCAAAATCCAGTGGTTACAGAAAATTGATGACCTGGCCCGAGCCTGTGATCCGCGCGTAAAGCAGGTGATTGTCAGCGTGGCCGCCACCCATGATGTCATCTTAGTGGCAGCCAGCGATGGCACCTTGGCCGGTGATGTACGCCCCTTGGTTCGTCTCAATGTGCAAGTCATTGCGGCCAGCGGTGATCGGCGGGAAACCGGCACCTTCGGCTGTGGTGGGCGTTATACCTACAATGAACTGCTCACCGAGGAAAACGCCAAGCGTGCCGCTAACAAAGCGGTAGAACAGGCGCTGATTAACCTTGAAGCGGTGGACGCTCCGGCCGGCGCAATGACGGTGGTATTGGGGCCTGGCTGGCCCGGCGTATTACTCCACGAGGCCATTGGTCATGGCCTGGAAGGCGATTTCAATCGCAAAGGTACCTCAGCATTCAGCGGCCGCATGGGCGAGAAGGTGGCCAGCGACCTGTGCACCGTGGTGGATGACGGCACCATCGCGGATCGTCGCGGAAGTTTAAGCATTGATGATGAAGGTGTGGAAAGTCAGTGCACTGTGTTGATTGAAAATGGCCGTTTGACCGGCTACATGCAAGACAAAATGAATGGTCGATTGGTGGGTGCTTCCAGCACCGGCAATGGCCGTCGGGAATCCTTTGCCCACCTGCCAATGCCCAGAATGACCAATACCTACATGTTGGCAGGGCAGAGCGAACCGGAAGAAATTGTCCGGTCGGTCAAACGGGGACTTTACGCGGTGAACTTTGGCGGCGGACAGGTGGACATCACCTCCGGCCAGTTTGTGTTTTCAGCCAGTGAGGCGTATCTGATTGAGGACGGAAAGGTGGGCGCGCCGGTGAAAGGCGCAACCCTTATCGGCAACGGCCCCGAAGCGCTGACTCGCGTGGCGATGGTGGGCAATGACCTGGAGCTTGATGCTGGGGTCGGTGTGTGCGGTAAAAATGGCCAAAGTGTCCCGGTTGGCGTTGGCCAACCTACCTTGCGTATCGACGAAATGACCGTAGGCGGCACTCAAGCCTGATGGGTGAGCTTTCGATGTCAGCGCTCTGGCGATGGCTGGCTCCTGGGTTTTTATTAACCCAGCTGCGGTGTTGGCAGCTCGCTGCGGTGGTCCATCTCCCGCAGCGCCTTCAACACCTGACGGGACGCTGCCGGAGGGCGCTGGGCTTCCCGCTCAGCCAGAGTTTTTTTGATCAAGCTCAACAGTTTTGGCCGGTCCACTTCGGGATGG
>CAZLJY010000247.1:0-5227 GCA_964559945.1 uncultured Gammaproteobacteria bacterium
TAAAACATGTGGTCTAAGGTCTGGCCATGACCCATGCGCAGGCCTTTGCGTGCCTTCGGCAGCAGGTACGGCGCATTGGTCATTGATTCCATTCCGCCGGCCAAGATGACCGAAGCCGATCCGCTCACCAGCATGTCATGGCCAAGCATCAGCGTTTTCATGGAGGAGCCACAGACTTTGTTGATTCCAACGCAGCCCACAGAGTTCGGCAATCCAGCTCCCAATGCAGCTTGGCGGGCCGGGGCTTGACCCAGCCCGGCAGACAGGACGTTACCCATCAGCACTTCGCTGACATCCTCCGCTGGCACTCCGGTTTGGTCTATCACTGCGCGGATGGCCGCACTGGCCAATTCCGGCGCGCTGACGCCACTAAACTGTCCCTGAAATGAACCAATGGCTGTTCTTTTTCCAGAAACTATAACAATTTCAGTCACTTGAATTCCTTATTTGAAGTATTTTGTCGAACGTTTTATTGCTTTCCGGTAGCGACCAGTTCGCGCCCGATTAGCATACGACGAATTTCATTGGTGCCGGCGCCAATGTCGTACAACTTGGCATCTCTCAATAACCGGCCACAGGGATATTCATTGATATATCCGTTGCCCCCTAAGGCCTGGATCGCCTCCAAACTCACTTTCACCGCGTTCTCCGAGGCCAATAGCAGGCAGGAGGCCGGGTCGATCCGCGACGTTACGCCGCGATCATAATCTTCGGCTACGCGGTAGCTGAAGGCGCGGGATGATTGCAAGGCTGTGTACATATCCGCAATTTTTCCCTGCATGATGCCAAAGCTACCGATTGCCCGGCCGAACTGTTCCCGCTCACCCACATAGGGCAGCGCTGCGTCCAATGCCGCCTGCATAATCCCGATTGGGCCGCCAGATAATACCAATCGTTCGGTATTGAGCCCGCTCATGAGAATTTTCACGCCCTGGTCCACTTCACCCAGGCGTTGGCTATCGGGGATTTTGCATTGATCGAACACCAATTCGCAGGTATTGGAGCCGCGCATACCCAGTTTGTCCAGCTTTTGTGCGGTGCTGAAGCCAGGCTGATCGCGTTCAACAATAAACGCTGTCATACAACGTGAACCCGCATCAGCGTTAGTGTTGGTTCTCATATAAACCACCAGCACGTCGGCATCAGGTCCATTGGTAATCCACATCTTGGAGCCGTTGGCGATCCAATGGTCACCCTGTCTAACCGCTTGGCATCGCATACTGCCAACAACATCAGAACCGGCACCAGGTTCGCTCATGGCCAAGGCCCCAACGTGTTCGCCGCTCGCCAGTTTGGGCAGATATTGGGCCCGTTGATCTTCAGTGGCATGCCTGTAGAGGTTCATCACGCAAAGGTTGGAGTGGGCGCCATAGGAAAGGCCCACCGACGCGCTGGCCCGTGAAATTTCTTCCATGGCTATCAAATGAGCGAGAAAGCCCAAACCGCTGCCGCCGTAGCGTTCGTCTACGGTGGGCGCTAGCAGTCCTAACTGGCCAAGTTCGGGCCATAGGTCCCGGGGGAAATTGTTGCTGCGGTCAATTTCCTCGGCTCGCGGCGCAATTGCTTCAGCGGAGAAACGGCGGACCGAGTCGCGCAGCATCTCCAGTTCTTCATTCATTTCAAACATTAGCCAGGCCTAGTAAGCAATGGAGAGGTGGGGTTGGTTGCAAGCTCGCCGGGCTTGCGGTCAGCATGACGATAGTTGACCTTTGTGGAACGTTAATGGCGCCTGTGCTTGGCCATGATGAATGCGATTAACGGTACCGACGATAATCGTGTGATCACCGCCGGGATAGCGATGGGACACCTGGCACTCTAAACCCACCAAAAACTCATCCAGCAATGGGATTCCGTTGTTGCCTGAGTGCCACGGTGTAGAAGAGAATTTATCCGCGCCGCGAGTGGCGAATAGGGTCGCTAGATCCCGTTGTCCAGCATGCAAAATGTGCAGAGCAAATCTGTCATTGGCCATAAAGTACTGATAAGACTCTGCGTCCCGACCCACGTTCCACAGGACCATCGGAGGTTCTAGGGAAACACTGGAAAAACTATTGACCGTCATACCTTTTGGGTCGTTGTCGGCCAGGGTTGTAACCACTGTGACGCCCGTGACAAATTCACCCACGGCCTGGCGAAACTCGCCGGATGTGAAATCCGTTTCAGGCGGGATCATCTCAGCAATAGCATCAGGGCCTTTCTGATCTGTAGGGAATGGGCCCTTCGGAGGGTCTTCCATTGACGTGTCCGGGACAAACGTAATTGCCTATTCTAACAGCCTGATGAAAAAGTCTCAGGCCAATGACAGGGCCTACCCAATGTGGGTGCGACAAGCGCAAAAACTCACAAGGGACAGGGGCTTGCGCCGCAAAATTTCGTCACCGTTCGCCAGTGAGTGGCGTGGTCCCTTAGTGCCAGTGCCCACCAAGGGAGGTGAGTTCTGCGGTTTTCATCGCGAGCACGCTCTCCAGCACAAACTGGGCGTGCTTGAACTCTTTGCTCTCGCCGGCTCGAGAAAGTGGCAGTTTTCGGTACAGATTACGAATATCGCTGATTAACTCTTCTTTTCGATGTTCCATTGCTGTGCTCTCTCTGAAAACGTCACCAGAATAGATCAGGCGGCGGGAGAGCTTTATGGGAAATCTCTTACATTGCTGTAAGAAGTTGGCCAAAAAAAACCGGCCCTGGGACGGGGGCCGGCACAGACGTTCCGCAGGGAACGGAACCTATTTGTTGTCCCACCGATCTTGTCATTGCTCGAGAGCCTTGTGACCGGTGACATGGACTACAGACATCAACAGTGGTGTTTGGCTTGGGGAAGACGCCAGTGACAGCACCTCTTAATCCTAGATGAGGTTGTTAGCTATTCCATGTGCCTAAGGTTGTGTGCCATCAGTCACGTCTAATTTTTAGGCCCGAGGTTGACGATCAATACAACACGATTGTCAGCGCTGTTGGGCTGATCCGGATTAAGCAGAGAGCTTTCCCCGCGGGCAACGGTTTCCAGTCGCGCTTGGTCCATTTCGAATAAATTCACCAAGTAGTTGCGTACGCCCTCTGCCCGACGCCGGGATAGGTCCAGGTTGTAGGCCTCATCACCCAGAGCGTCGGTATGGCCTTCCACCCGAAAATTGAAATTGGCTAGCGACTCAGAGGTCAGAGCTGAGCCTAATCGATTCAGCGTGGTTTGGGCGGAATCGGTGAGCTCGTAGGAATTCAATTCGAAACGAATCCGCAGCGGTATTGCACGTAATTTCATTTCCGGTGCTTTGCCGTCCATACTCCGACTTAGCAGCGGTGGCCTTGGGGTTAGGGCTTCGATAATGTCCTGCTCAGTGGGGTCTGAACTGGACAGCTCTGTGACTTCATAGTCGGTGTTTTGGGCCCACGGGGCGCCGGACACCAATGCCAATAGTAGCGCTGCAGTCCATTGAAAATGCTTGCTCATATCCCTTTTACTCCTTTGTTTCGGGTCGGCGGACCGCCAAGCTGTTGGGCAGTCGAATTACGATTCTTTCAGGGTGTGGTCCAAGTTGGCCTGCTTGAGCATAGCGGACCACAGCTGCTTTGCTTCAGCGCTATCGCTGCCTCGGAGCGAATGCAGAGCGTCATACCAGGCCCCGGCGGCAGCATAGCGTCGGGCGTTGGTTGCCGCGCTGGCCTGCGCTGGAGGGCTTTTCATTGGGTTGAAGGTCAGTAGCGTACTGGCAAACACGTCGTTGGATCGGATGTCCGGGTCTGCCACAACTGCGACGGAAAACTGATAGACCGTGCCAGGCTTGAGCGGGCTGTCTTGGGGCACTGTGAAGCTATGAACGCCGGCGGTGAGGGGGTCATTTAACACCGTTTGCGCGAGGGCTGTTTCGCCGCCTTCCTCAATGAGAACAAGTTCCACAGGCAGTTCAGTGGGTTCGGATAGATGCCAATAAATTGTCGGAGATACAGCGGCAGTGGCGGCCAGTGTTGGGGGCGCCAGAATGGTCAGGGCCAGGGTATTGTCGGCACCTCGGATACTTCCTCCAACGGTTGCTGCCGGGGCGGTCGGGTTGTGAGGGCGGTAGGCGATTGCTTCATCCGCGGCTTGTTGAGCCACTGCCAGCTGGCCAGAAAATCCGCCAAAAGCGGTCAGCACCGCAATCACCTTGAGGAACCTAGTGCACGTGTTTTTGACGATTTTCACAACCAGTTTCCAATCAAAAGGAAGGGCGCCCAATAACCAGGATGTTGGTAGCGGCGATCTGCAATCAATGACCTCTGGGCCAGAGCCAGGGCACTGGCTTTTGATTCCTGGCCGTTACCCAGGTGGCCATAGAAGCGCGTGATGAGCTCGGAGGTGGCGCGGTCGTTGATATACCAGAGGGTGCCCAATGCGCTACGTGCGCCGGCCCGAATGGCAAGTCCTGCCAGTCCTAGTGCGGCCCGGTCATCACCGGCAGCGGTGCGGCAAGCAGATAAGGTCAACAGTTCAACCGGTTCATCGCTGAATCGGCGCAGCTGCATAAAATCGTCCAATTGGTTCATGTTGAGCCGGTCATCGTAGGTCAGCAGAAACGACTCGCTAACGTCGGCTTGGAATTCCCCATGAGAGGCAAAATGCACGATGTTGTAGGGGCGCTGGGTCATCTCCTGCTCAACGTTACCGGCAATGAATTCGGCGTTTTTCAACAGGGTTACCTGGTCAGGAAATAGCGCCCCCAGCGACGCCAGTTCGGCCTCCACCGATGGCAGTGCCGGAAACCCTTGGACAGAGTCCGTGAGCCCATTGAGCAGAAATTGCGGTCTTTGGCGTGCAATGGGTTTTGGATCGGTCAAGCTGAGCCCTGGTGTTGTCGCCACGGCGAAACGTTCCACCAAAAACTGCTTGCCATCGTAGAATGCGGCCAGTGGGACATTACGCAAACTGCCGTCTGGCACGAAAACTAAAGTGTCGATCCCTGCCTGTTTCAACAGAGGCTCGGCATCTTTTATCAGCCAGTTATAAAGACGTCTTGCTTGGCCTCGGTACTGGTGGGAGCTTCGTCGTTCTAGGGAGCGCCTGAATTGTTGGGCGATTCGACCAATTTGGTCTGAGTTGGCATTCACCGGGAATTGATGGATGGTGCCCGCGATGCTCACCAGCATGACGCTTCGGTCTGCTAGCAATACTGGGTAAAGGACAGCGGTTGCTGGGTCCAGGTTGTCCAGGTCGGTGTTATCGACCTCCAAATTGACCACACAGTCGTCGAGGAAG
>CAZLJY010000248.1:0-5148 GCA_964559945.1 uncultured Gammaproteobacteria bacterium
TTTCACTCATGACAGCTACTGCCCACCATGGTCATGCCCCCCGCCGCTGCCCCCGCCTTTCGGGTTCATCATGCTTGGCTTGGCTTGGATTTGAAGTGCGCTGTCGATCTTAAAGTTGCCGGAAACGACAACAAGGTCGCCTTCGGAAAGACCGCTCTCAACCACGTAATCCGGCCCGGCCCTGGGTCCTAAAACGATTTCCTTCCCCACATAGGTCGGACGGTCCGCGCTCTGATCTTCAACATAGACTACTGCTCGGGTACCAGTCAGTAGTGGGGCCGTTGCCGGTATCACAAGAGGAGGCATCGCATCTTCTGAGTTTACGTAGCCGAGAGACTCAGCCGGCACTAAATCCATGCCGCAAATGTCACATTGGCCGGGTTCGTCTTTGACGATCTCCGGATGCATCGGCGAAACCCATTTGCCGACCAGTCCCCGATCGATCATTTTTCCGTGACTGGCGATCTGAGCCGAAACCGTGGCACGTACAAACATCTCGGGTTTCAGTCGTCCACCGGTATTGTCGGCGTTAACTCTGACCTTAACTGTTCGTGTTCGGGGATCTAGGACAGGGTCGATGAACGATACGACGCCTCGGAAAGTTTCGCCCGGGAATGCCTCGGTCGTGAAACTTACCTTCTGGCCGTAACCTAGCCACTGCAGGTCGGATTCGTAGGCGTCGAGCTGAACCCAAACCGCATCTAGATCCGCGATCGTAAATATTCGAGTTCCGGTTTCGACATACATGCCTTCCTGTGCATCGCGGTGAATTACAACACCGCTTGCCGGGGAGTAAATAGTCACGTTTTCCGAAGCTTCACCGGAGTGCTCGATCGCCCTAATCTGATCTGTTGTAAGACCCCACAGTCTCAGCCTGTCCCGAGCGGATTCCACGGTTCCCTGAGCTGAATTTCGCAGTGATTGGACGCTGCTTTTCGAAAGGTTGGCAAAACCACGCACTGCCTGTAAAAGCTCTTCCTGCGCGGAAAGCAGCTCTGGGCTAAACAGTTCGACCATATGGTCGCCTTCCTGGACCGTCACTCCGGTGTAATCGACCAGCAGGTTATCGATCCGGCCAGGTACCCATGCGGTGATGTAAGCCAGGCGGGTTTCGTCGTAGGTGATCTTTCCGACCA
This sequence comes from uncultured Gammaproteobacteria bacterium, assembly GCA_964559945.1. Classification (GTDB taxonomy): domain Bacteria; phylum Pseudomonadota; class Gammaproteobacteria; order Xanthomonadales; family SZUA-38; genus JANQOZ01. Next base: position 1,137 of record CAZLJY010000248.1, read on the forward strand.
AACGAATCTTTGCCGTCGGGAAGCGACGCTCGACGGGTACAGTTGCAATCCTCATCAACGCTCGCTGCGCCGGAGAGATTGTGAGAGAGCGATCTGATTTGCCACCGCTACTCGAGTCTGTGCGAACCGGTATCAGTTTCATGCCGCAGATAGGACAGTTTCCAGGATTTTCGCGCTGAATTTGGGGGTGCATCGAGCAGCTCCAAACTTCAGTCTTTTGTGTGAGGCCCATACGCTGACCAGCATGCGGGTCTGGACTCATCATGCCTTCTTTGGCTTCCATGGATTGATGGCTGTGACCTGCGTGAGGGTCTACGTTCTGCATGGCTGAATCACTGTCGTTTTTCGCCATCCCAGAGTGGGCTGGAGACGCAGCGTTTGACGTATTCTGAACGCCAAGTTCGTTTGGTGGGGCAGGCCACAGCAGAAGGACGGATAGAATGATGGTCACGGCTGCCATGCCGAGAAGCAGCGTGGGACTCTTTAGGGAAACGGCGACCTGCGTCTCATTGCTCATTAAATGTCTCCTTCGCAGAGTCGCCCCTAATGAGCGGTTCTCCTATTAGTTTCTCTAGGGTTATTCTGGCTAGATTGTGGTCTGTAATCGCTCGAACCTCAGCCAACTCAAAGACCAATAGAACTCGCTGTGCGTCAATCAAATCAGCGAAAGACGATCCGCCGGTACTGTAGGCGCGTTGTGTCGCAATGAGAGATTCGTTCGCCTTCGGTAGCAGCGTGGTTTCATAAAGATCAATCTGCCGCTCGGCGTCACGCAGGCGGAACAGCGCTGTCACGGTTTGCGCTTCCAGACTGCTGACTTGCTGCTCACGACGGGCATTCTCACCGGCGATTTGAGCCTCGGCCGCCAGCACTCCCGCTCGATACTTGCCGCGCTGAATCGGTAGCGTCATGGTGAATGAAGCCGAAACTGGGTCATCACCGCTTCCGACAACGTTTGGAGCGCGAGCGGTGTCCGTTGCTATGTAGTCGATACCAAAAGAGAAATCCGGAAAGTAATCCTTCTTTGCTCGCTCTTTAGCCGTTGTCGCTTCAGCGATATCGAAATGAAGGGCTTGCAGCTCTGGGTTATTGGTGATGACTCGTTGAATGATAACTTCGTCTAGCTGCGTAACCCGGGCTACTGGAGCGTGTTCCGGCCTTACTATTGGCGCACCACTCGGTCTGTTTAACGCGGCGTTCAGGCGTGCCAGCAGCGGTGCCTCGCGGTCGGCAAGACTGGCGAGGTCGTTTTCAATTTTTCCAAGCTCGACTTGAGCCCGAATGATATCCGGGTGCCCGCTGGCACCTGTGCCGTAGCGGGTACGGGCAACGCGCTCCAGGTGAACGACGAGTTCGCGATTGCCAACCATGATTTGTAGGGCGCGATCAAAGTAGAACAGCTCGAACCATGCCATTGCGACCTCGGAGATGACGTCGTTTTGGATCGTCGAGACGCGAGCTGCGGCCGCTTGTGCGGCCTGCGAAGCCATTTGGCCTTGCAGCTTCAGCTTTCCGAGCCAGGGCAACGATTGTGATATTCCCAGCGCAAACTGCTGGGGACCTACGCGGGTTTCGACCCCCTCCAGAAAATGGCGATATCTGAGCTGAGGGTCCGGCAAGGCCGTCACCTGTGGGACTTTCTGCGTTGCCGCCTCGTATTGCGCGATGGCGGTGGTAATGCGGGGGTTCCGCTCAAGGGCATAGCCAATCCACTGCTCCAGAGATCGTGGGTGTGATCCCTGAATCTCGTTTCGTCCCGCTGCGGGTGTAACGTTGCGCTCGGATAGGGAGCTGAATGGCGGAGGGGTTGCCGGCTGGTAGGAACTGTTGGGAAAAACGCCGGCGCAGCCTGTCAATCCCGCCCCTACAATCAGGGTCAGTAAGACGCACTTTCGTTCACGGCATGCAAACGCTGGTCGGCACGGTCTCGCGCCCTTAAGGGTATGAAATATCATTAGCCTTTCCTTTCCGTTTAGGTAGTTGCTTGGGTGCTTGCTGCACACAGGGCAGGGGAGATCTGCCGAACGGAAAGTGGCTATTCGGTGAGTTGATCCTTGCGTTGGATCGGTGTGTTAGCGCGCCTACTGAGCGTAGTTAGGTAACGCCCATGTAGGGTGTGGGTCGATGGGATAGCGCTAGGCTGCCCAGTATCGATGAAAGCTGGTTCTAACTCGGGGGCATCGAATGCTGATTGATTCGGGGCGGCTAAGCGATTGGCTCGATCACTGGATTCCACGCTGTATTCGGGCGTACCACAGCTATCGAGCAGCTCGCCGCACCCGTTACAGTCTTGATGATGACAGGGCGCATGTTCCGAAGACTCCTGCATCGCGGAATGCTGATGCACCGCAGCATCTGCGGTCGGTGCAACAGATGCGCAGGCACACGCGACGTTTGCCAACATGAGCGCTGCGACGATAACAAGATTAAAGAGCTTCGGAGTTCTCATCTCGTCCTCAACATATACCCCATGGGAGTATAGGTCAAGGAAAAGCTTGAAGACGACAAACGCGTCTCAGCTAAGACTTCACCTTTGAAATTAGATCCACCAGCTCACCAAATTTTTTGCGCTGCTCTGCCGTATCGCCTGAAGCGATCGCGTTTTCAATGCAGGTTGCTGAATGATCTTTCAGGATCGCGTCTTCCACTTTTGCAAACGCTGATTTGATCGCCTGCATTTGTTGCAGGATGTCGATGCAGTAGCGTTCCTCTTCGATCATGCGCGCGATCCCGCGCACCTGGCCCTCGATTCTATTGAGGCGTTTAATTGAAGCGTCTTTTTCCAATTTCAGCGATCCTGCGTACATACTATATACCTGTAGGTAGTATATAGGGCATGAATACTACGCACCAGCAGGTTGCGTTAAGGAGAGGATCGGAAGTCTCCACACTTTATCGGATCGTGAAGGATTTACATTCCTGCCCTTATGGCATAAAAGCGAAAGATCTGCTGCCCTTATCTCCGTTTCCGATAACTTCGAGGTCAGCGCCGTCATCATGGTCTTGACTCTGGGATGCCCTTGATTGTTTGCATAACGAATCAGCGCCAAAGACCTAATCCAATCGGATTCAGTGCCCTTAGTAATTGGGATACTACGGGATCTGGATGGTAGGTTTGGCAGGAAAGAGCTGGCTTTTTGTACAATTCGATTGATTGATTTCGATACGGTCGCCGAGCCTTCTCCGACGCATGGTCGATGGGTCAGCCACTATTTGGGTCTTTGAATACGAACCTGAGCATTAGGCCGTTCATGGGGCCGCTGTCGGGCAGGGCGGTCACATTTTTCTGGTTCAGGAATACCGCTTGCCTAGCCATGCCGGAAAGTGTGACGCATTCGTCGTTTAGAATATTGGCCATCTCAGTGAGAAGCTTCGTTCGGGACGGGGAGTCGGGTAGTAATTCTGCCTTGGCGAACGCGTTGTTGAAGCCTGGGTTGTTAAAACTGGAATAGTTTGCGCCCGGTAGCCTGTTGGGGCCATAAAACAGTTGCAGGTTGTTCATGGCATCTGGATAGTCCATGGCCCAACCCGTCATAAAGACGTTAACCTTGAGATCCCGGATCCCGCGAATGAGATCGCCCAGGGTGGCGAACGAGTAAAAACGTATGTTGCCGCCGGGGTAACCTGCGTTAACCAGTTGAGTCTTGAAGAAGTCGAATTCATACCTTCCCAGTGAGCCGGCCACCGCGCCGTAGTTGAGCAAAGGATAATACTCACCAAATGACGCTGCTGGCGCTGGTGTTGTTGGCGGCGCTGCGCCAGCCTGCGGTGGTACAACGCCGCGAAACACCTCTCCCATACCCGCATACAGTTGTTGGGTTCGCTGCTGCCAACTGTCAGCGGCGAGAACCGCGCAACGCAGTCGTCGGTTGCGTTGGCTGTTTGAAGGATTGGCGGCGTGACCGATATCTGGGTCTGCCATATTGAAGTCCATCCGCAGAAATCCCAATTCTGGCGCTACGCTGATATTGTATAGATCGGCATAGTTGGCATTGAGGCTGATACTGGGGCC
>CAZLJY010000249.1:0-5101 GCA_964559945.1 uncultured Gammaproteobacteria bacterium
CCCCCAGGTACTCTATAGTCCACCTAAGGGGCTTGGCCCCTGTCAGGGGGCTTAAGTCTCTGTTCACCCGTCCATTGATCGAAAAAATCTCCCACAATTGAACCTGTCAACGGTTGAAAACCGGCACTTTGGGGCTTAAGTTGAACCCAGGGCATCAACGATGTGTCCAACAATTTTCGGCAGCGGGACTACACGCTGCCTAAGCCAACCGGAAAGGCCATAAGTGAGCAAGTCAGACCAGGATTCCCGAGGCACAGTCCTCGAGACCGAAGAAGCAAAACCGAAGCTGCGCAAGCCGCCGCTGTTCAAGGTTTTTTTGCTTAACGATGACTACACTCCGATGGAGTTTGTGGTGGAAATTCTAGAGCGCTTTTTCTCAATGAATAAGGAAAAAGCCACCCAGGTTATGTTGCAAGTTCATTACCGAGGCAAAGGAGTCTGCGGCGTATTTACCCGCGAGATCGCCGAGTCCAAGGTTGACTTAGTCAACGACCACGCCCGTTCCAATCAGCATCCGCTGATGTGTTCAATGGAGGAAGTTTGAATGTTCAGTGAAGATCTGGAACAGACAATTAGTCAAAGTTATAAGAAGGCCCGCGCCCAGCGGCATGAATTCATGACCGTGGAGCATTTGTTCCTGGCGTTACTGGACAATCAATCCGCCGCCCATGTGCTGGTCACTTGTGGCGCTGATGTGGACGTTCTTCGGCAAGAACTGCTGGAGATTATTGAACAGACGGTCCCGGTTTTACCTGGCAACGATGAGCGCGATACCCAGCCAACGGTGGGCTTTCAACGGGTTCTCCAGCGCGCGGTTTATCACGTTCAATCGTCGGGCAAAAAAGAGGTGACGGGCGCCAATGTACTGGTAGCGATATTTGGCGAAAAAGACTCCCATGCGGTGTATTTTCTGCACAAACAAGATGTGACCCGCCTGGATGTGGTCAATTACATCGCCCATGGCATCTCAAAACTGTCCGCAGATTCTACTGAAGCCACCGCCGAAGAAAGCGAGGCGGTGGACGGGGCGGCGGAAGAGCAGAAAGCCAATCCGCTGGAAAGTTTCGCCACCAACTTAAATGAGCTGGCGGTGGCCGGCAAGATTGATCCACTTATTGGGCGCCACAACGAGGTCGAGCGGATCATCCAAGTGCTGTGTCGCCGGCGCAAAAACAATCCATTGCTGGTTGGCGAGGCTGGGGTGGGTAAAACCGCACTGGCAGAAGGCCTGGCCCGTCGTATTGTTGAAGAAGACGTGCCCGAGGTGCTGGCTGATGCGGTGATCTACTCCCTGGACCTTGGATCGCTGATCGCCGGTACAAAATACCGTGGCGATTTCGAAAAGCGCCTTAAAGGGGTTATCAAACAACTGCAAAAAGAGCCTGGCGCGGTGCTTTTTATCGATGAAATTCACACCATTATTGGCGCGGGCGCAGCCTCAGGTGGCGTCATGGACGCATCAAACCTGATTAAGCCGGTGCTGGCGTCCGGCGACTTACGCTGCATTGGCTCAACCACATTTCAGGAATTTCGCGGAGTCTTTGAAAAAGACCGTGCATTGGCGCGACGCTTCCAGAAAATTGACGTGCCAGAGCCCAGCGTGGCGGAAACCCTGGAGATTTTGCAGGGCCTTAAAGAACGCTTTGAGGAATACCACCAGATCGAGTACACACCCGCAGCCCTTGAAGCGGCCGCAACTCTGGCCGCCAAACACATCAACGACCGGTTTTTGCCGGACAAGGCCATTGACGTGATTGACGAAGCAGGGGCGCGTCAACGGTTATTGCCTGAGGGTGAGCGAAAGACCCGATTACTGGAAGAGGACATCGAATACATCGTGGCGAAAATGGCGCGGATTCCGCCAAAGCAGGTGTCCAGCTCCGATCGCGATGTGCTGAAAACCTTGGAGCGAGATTTACAAATGGTGGTGTTTGGTCAAAACGAAGCCATTCGCTCGTTGGTTGCAGCCATCAAAATGTCCCGCTCAGGGCTTGGCGAACCTGATCGACCCATTGGATCGTTTCTGATGTCAGGTCCCACCGGGGTGGGCAAGACGGAGGTGACCCGCCAGCTGGCGATGATCATGGGTGTTGAGTTGGTCCGATTCGATATGTCCGAGTATATGGAATCCCACTCAGTGTCACGGCTAGTGGGAGCGCCGCCAGGGTATGTTGGCTTCGATCAAGGCGGTTTGATGACCGAGGCGGTGACCAAAACGCCTCATTGCGTGTTGCTGCTCGATGAGATTGAAAAAGCCCATCCCGATGTCTTTAACTTGCTGTTGCAAGTGATGGACCATGGGACGCTCACCGATACCAATGGGCGCAAAGCAGACTTCCGCAACGTTATCTTGATCATGACCACCAATGCTGGGGCTGCCCAAGCAAGCCGGCGCACCATTGGATTTCAGAATCAAGACCACTCCACCGATGCGATGGAGGCCATTCGGCGTATGTTTACGCCGGAGTTTCGCAACCGCTTGGATTCAATCGTTCAATTCAATTCGCTGGATTTCGACACGATTTTGCGAGTGGTGGACAAATTCATCATCGAATTGGAAGCGCTGCTGCAGGAACGGGAGGTCAGCATTTCTGTCACCCCTGAAGCCCGCCAGTGGTTAGCGGAGCATGGGTTTGACCCTATCATGGGTGCCAGGCCTATGAAACGGGTGATTCAGGAGAAGGTCAAGGCCCAGCTTGCCGATGAGTTACTGTTTGGAAAACTGGCCAACGGCGGCAACGTCAGCTTGGACGTGGACGACAACGAACTCACTGTGTTGGTGCGAGAAAAAGAGTTACTGCTTGAGCAAACGCCAGCGCCTGCAGACGAATAGCGTCGGCAGGCCTTTGCGTGAGTTTGTCGGGATTTTAGCCAGGCTTGGGCTGTGCGCCGAGCTGAACTCGCCCGGCAACACCGCCTGCAGCATTAACGCATGCGGTAGGTAATTCGACCTTTGCTCAGGTCATAGGGTGTCATTTCCACCTTAACCCGGTCGCCAGTAAGGATCCGGATATAGTGCTTACGCATCCGTCCGGAGATGTGGGCAGTAACAACATGACCGTTGTCCAGCTCCACACGAAACATGGTGTTGGGCAGGGTTTCCTGAATGGTCCCTTCCAACTCTATTACATCTTCTTTAGCCATAAATCCTTTGTAATCAGGGCAAAAACGGCGCCCATTGTATAGGTCGCGCCAGTGCTTGCCAATCGCCAACCGGTCCTGGCAATTTCGCCAGTTCACCCACTTCCCGGCAAAATCCCGCCCGTGGGACGTTACTTGCGCCCATAGAGAGCAGGTGGGCAGACTCAACCTGGCAGTCCAGAAGCGCAAAACCATGATGATGCAGCCATTGGCACAAACAGATCAGGGCGACTTTGGAGCAATCCCTAGCTCGCATAAACATGCTTTCGCCGAAAAACGCACCGCCAATGGCAATACCGTAAATGCCGCCAACCAACCGGTCCTCGCGCCAAACCTCTAGACTATGAGCGTGCCCTAGCTGGTGCAGGGTAATGTAGGCTTGGCGCATTTCCGGGGTGATCCAGGTGCCGCTGCCATCGCCCGTTTCGCCGGCCCGAGGTGCCGCGCAGGCATCAATCACGTCGGTAAAACAACCATCCAGGGTGATTGTGAAAGGCTGTCTTAGGGTTCGTCTCATGCGCCTAGATATGTACACCTCACTGGGTCGCAGCACCAGGCGCGGGTCCGGGCTCCACCACAACACCGGCTCTCCTGGGCTATACCAAGGAAAAATGCCCCTAGCGTAGGCGTGAAGAAGGGTTTCCGGTTGAAGGTCCGCACCCGCGGCCAGCAGACCATTGGGCTGGACAAAGGCCTGTTCAGCCGGCGGAAAGTCTTGGCCAGGGGACAGCCAGGGAATCATCGCTTTACCCTTGTTCCTGACGAAAAGCGCTGTGTTGGCGCAATGCTTCGCCTCGCTCTTCCTGATGCAGGGCCTCCATCTTAAGGCTGCGATGCACTGCGTCGCGCAGGCCGGGGTGGGTAAGCTCATGGAAACTGTAGGTTGGCACCGGCTCGAAACCTCTAGCAACCTTGTGCAGCCCCTGGGCGCCAGGATTAAATACTTGTAATTGCTGCTCTAGGCAAAATTCGATGCCTTGGTAATAACAGGTTTCGAAATGCAAGCCAGGACTGTCACTGAAGCTGCCCCAATAACGCCCGTAAAGGGTATGGTGATCGTGAATCAACCAGGCGCCGGCCTGGTATTGGCCTTCCCGTTGGGCCAACACCAGCAGCACCTGCTTGCCAAATTGCTGGCCCAGTTGTTGGAAAATTTCTTGGGTGAGCAGCGGCCAGTTGCCTTTGCGCTCAAAGGTGTTGCGGTATAGGGCGAAAATAAACTCCCAGTGCCAATCATCCGCCTGATCACCGGTGATCCGTTCAAAAGACCAGCCCGCATCGCGTAGCTTGCGCCGTTCCTGACGGATGTTTTTGCGTTTTTTGTGGGACAGCGCCGCGAGAAACTGATCGAAGTCCGCGTATTGTTGGTTTTGCCAATGGTATTGCCAGTCGGTTCGGGCCAGAAAACCCGCCTCAGTCAGCGCTTTGGCGTCGTCGTCATCAACAAAATTCACATGCACGGAGCTGAGATCTGTATCGGCGCACACCTGGTTTAGGCCTTGGGCCAGGGCCAGGCGGACAGCGCCGTCGGTGCCAGCCATCAGCCGCGGACCTGCCACCGGCGTCAGTGGTGATGCAGCCAACAGCTTTGGGTAATAGGGCAATCCTGCCCGTTGGGCGGCATCGGCCCAAGCCCAATCGAAGACAAATTCGCCGTAGGAATGGGCTTTTTCGTACAGCGGTACCGCACCGACCAACTGACCGTTGCGTTCAGCTAGCAAGTGGCAGGGATTCCAGCCAGTTTCGCCGCCGACAGCGCCGCCGCGTTCCAAGATTTCCAGATAGCGGTAATCCACAAAGGGGTTGTTTTGGCTCAGCCGATTCCAGTCAGATTGCTCAACCTGGGAAAGGGCGGTGATTTGACGCAGCTTCAGGCCATCGTCAAAGGCCTTGGTATTGGGCCCATTGGGCTCGGCAGTGGCGGTTGGGCCAGGTGGTCGCCCAGAGGATGACTCAGGGG
>CAZLJY010000250.1:0-5089 GCA_964559945.1 uncultured Gammaproteobacteria bacterium
GGCCGAAGCGAATACCACCTACGGAATTATTGGAATTAAAGTTTGGATTTATAAAGGCGAAGTGTTTGACCTGTACGCAGGTAAGCCAGAAGCCGAGTCATCTGAGCGAGGCGCGCCCGCTAAGGGCTGAGCGTCTGTCAGAGTTGAGGAGATAACAAAGTGCTGCAGCCCAAGAGAACCAAGTTTCGCAAGCAGATGAAAGGTCGCAACCGCGGTCTGGCTCATCGCGGAAGTGAGGTGAGTTTTGGTGAGTTTGGAATGAAGTCCACCACCCGAGGGTTTATCACCGCGCGCCAGATTGAGGCAGCACGGAGAGCCATTACTCGTCACGTAAAACGGGGCGGAAAGCTCTGGATTCGGGTATTCCCAGACAAGCCCATTACCAAGAAGCCTTTGGAAGTACGCCAGGGTAAAGGTAAAGGTAACGTGGAGTACTGGGTAGCGGCGATTCAACCTGGCCGAGTGATTTATGAAATTGAAGGTGTCAGTGAAGATGTAGCGCGAGAAGCGTTTCGTCTGGCGGGAGCCAAGCTGGCGGTTAAGACAACGTTTGTGTCACGGCAGGTAATGTAATGAAAGCGGCAGATTTGAAACTTAAGAGCGAAGCCGAGCTGCGCGATGAGCTAGAACAGCTGCGTCGTTCCCAGTTCGAAAAACGCATGGCCGTTGCTGCCGGTCAGCTCAGCAGTACCCATGAGCTGAAGCTGGTACGACGCAATATTGCGCGGGTGAAAACGATCCTGACCCAGAAGGCGCAGGAACAAACTGCCGCGCAAGGCAACAATGGTGAAGCATCATGAGCGAAACACAGATCAGAACTCAGACCGGTCGGGTGGTCAGCGATTCCATGAACAAGACGGTCACCGTCCTGTTGGAGCGTAAGGTCAAACATCCGATTTATGGCAAGTACATTAAGCGTTCGTCTAAGGTTCACGCTCACGACGAAGAGAACGCTTGCAACACCGGCGATACGGTCCGGATTACTGAGTGCCGCCCAATCTCCAAATCGAAGAGTTGGCGCGTTATTGAAGTGGTCACTCGCGCGCAGTAGCGCGTGGCTGAAATCAAGGAAAGGTAGAACACCATGATTCAGATGCAAAGCATGTTGAACGCCGCCGATAACAGCGGTGCTCGCCGGATGATGTGTATCAAAGTGCTGGGTGGGTCCAAGCGGCGTTATGCCGACATTGGTGATGTCATCAAAGTGACCATCAAGGATGCGATCCCCCGCGGCAAAGTGAAAAAGGGTGAGGTGTATAACGCCCTAGTGGTGCGCACCCGCAAGGGCGTACGACGTAAAGACGGTTCGTTAATTCGCTTCGACGGCAATGCCGCGGTGCTGCTTAACGCCAAGCTGGAGCCAATTGGTACACGGATTTTTGGCCCAGTAACCCGCGAGTTGCGGGGCGAGAAATTCATGAAAATTGTGTCACTGGCGCCGGAAGTTCTTTAACGCCCGGACAGATACTGGAAGTAACGTAATGAAACGAATTAAAAAAGGTGACGATGTAATCGTGATTTCCGGACGCAGCAAAGGCGTGCGGGGTCGGGTTATCTCTGTGCTGGAAAACGACCGCCTGTTGGTGGAAAACGTGAATATGGTGAAGAAGCACGTTAAGCCCGATATGCAGCGACAGATTGAAGGCGGCATCGTACCGAAGGAAGCGCCCATTCATGCATCTAACGTGATGCTGTTTAACGCGCAAACCAATCAGGCCGATCGGGTTTCTTTCAAGAACCTGGAAGACGGAAGCAAAGTTCGCGTATACCGCTCCAATGGCGAAGTGGTAGACGTTTAAGGCAGATAATGATGGCTAGATTACACGACAAGTACGTTAAGGAAATGGTTCCAGCGCTTAAAGAGAAGTTCTCTTTTTCTAGCGTCGAGCAGGTGCCAAAGCTGACCAAGATCACCATTAACATGGGTGTGGGAGAAGCGGTAGGTAATAAGAAGGCGCTGGAAAACGCCACTGCTGAACTGGGACGTATCGCCGGCCAAAAGGCCGTTGTTACCGCAGCCCGCAAATCTGTGGCTTCGTTCAAGATACGAGATGGCTATCCCGTTGGCTGCAAGGTCACCCTGCGCCGGGAGAAAATGTACGAATTTCTTGATCGATTGATCAGTATTGCCATCCCCCGTGTTCGCGACTTCCGTGGCATAAGCCCAAAGTCCTTTGACGGACGCGGCAATTTCAATATGGGAATCACTGAGCAGATCATTTTCCCCGAAATTGAGTATGACCAGATCGACGAAATTCGCGGTATGGATATTGCGATCACCACCACTGCCCGGGACGATGCGGAAGGCCGCGCGTTGCTGGAAGCCTTTAACTTCCCGTTCAGGACATAGAGAAACACTATGGCTAAACAATCCATGATTCAGCGTGAGCTGAAGCGAACCAAACTGGTTAATCGCTTCGCCGATAAGCGCAACGCCCTCAAAGCCATCATTGCCAACATTAAGAGCACTGATGAAGAAGTTGAGGACGCGCAGTTAAAACTGCAAAAAATGCCTCGCGATGCAGCGCCAGTGAGACAGCGTAACCGTTGTCGATCATCGGGTCGGCCACGCGGCTACTACCGTAAATTTGGTCTTTCTCGCAACAAGCTGCGTGAAGCCATGATGCGCGGTGATGTTCCTGGTCTGAAAAAGGCCAGCTGGTAAATCACCGGCTTAAGTGTAAAGAGAGATAAACCATGAGTATGACTGACCCAGTAGCCGACATGCTGACGCGGATTCGAAACGCGCAGTTGGCCGGCAAGAAATCGGTATCGATGCCCACATCTAAGCTGAAGGTAGGCATTGCCGGCGTGTTGAAAGATGAAGGCTATATCGTTGACCATCATGTGGTGGACGGCGAAAAGCCTCAGCTCGTCGTCGACCTGAAATACCGCGATGGCCGCGGTGTGATTGAGCGCCTTGAGCGGGTCAGTCGGCCTGGCCTGCGTTGTTACCGCGGAAAAGACGATCTGCCCACTGTAATGGGCGGTCTTGGAATTGCCATTGTTTCTACCTCAAACGGCCTTATGACCGACCACAATGCTCGCGCTAAGGGTTTTGGCGGCGAAGTGCTGTGTGTGGTGACCTGACGGAGCCAGCTGATGTCCCGTATTGCAAAAAAACCCGTGACGTTGCCGAAAGGCGTTGACGTTACCGTAAGTGGCCAAACGGTCACCTTTAAGGGCCCCAAAGGCAGCACTTCATTGGATCTGCACGCATCAGTGGGTGTGGAGCAGTCTGATGGTGAACTGACCATGGTGCCGGCCAACGATGCTGCGATAGCGATGGCGGGCACGATGCGCGCACTGCTGCACAATTGTGTGGTTGGCGCCAGCGAAGGCTTTGAACGAAAGCTTGAACTGGTAGGCGTTGGATATCGTGCCGCGATGCAAGGCAAGACCATCAACCTGACCTTGGGCTTTTCCCACCCGGTTGAGTTTACTCCGCCAGAAGGGGTCACTTTAGAAACGCCCAGTCAGACTGAGGTTGTGGTTAAAGGGACGGATAAGCAACAGGTTGGACAAGTTGCCGCTGTGATTCGTGGCTATCGCCCACCAGAGCCTTATAAAGGCAAGGGTGTTCGATATGCCGGCGAGAGAATTGTGATGAAGGAAGCGAAGAAGGCTTAATCGGCTGACTTCAGGTTCCAGGACGAAAAAGTGATGAACAAAAGAGATTCCAGACTCAGACGCGCCCGACGTGGGCGGGCCAAGATCCGCCAACTGGGAGTACCCCGGCTGTCGGTACACCGTTCCGGACAGCATTTGTCGGCCCAGGTTATCGATCCAAAAACCGGCCAAGTGCTGGCGGCTGTGTCGACCATGCAGGCCAGTGTTCGTGAAGGTCTTAAGGGCTGCAAAAACGTCGAGGCGGCTACCCGAGTGGGTACCCTCATAGGTGAAAAGGCCAAAGCGGCTGGGCTTGAGTCCGTTGCTTTTGACCGTTCAGGATTTAAATACCACGGTCGGGTTAAAGCCCTGGCTGACGCTGCCCGCGAAGCGGGCCTGAAATTCTAGGCAACTAACATGGCAAGAAACGACCAACGAGATAACGACGACGGCATGATTGAAAAGCTGGTCGCCGTCAACCGAGTGGCCAAGGTGGTCAAAGGTGGCCGCCAGTTTGGATTTACCGCACTGAGTGTGGTGGGTGATGGCAATGGCCGCGTCGGTTTCGGTTATGGCAAAGCCCGCGAGGTACCTATCGCGATTCAAAAGTCTATGGAGCGCGCCCGGCGTCAGATGATCCAAGTGGATCTTGACGACGGTACCTTGTGGTACCCAATGACGGCTAGGCACGGCGGTTCGAAGGTTTACATGCAGCCGGCCTCCGACGGTACGGGTGTTATTGCCGGTGGCGCCATGCGAGCTGTGTTGGAAGCGGTGGGTGTGCAGAACGTTTTGGCTAAGAGCCTGGGTTCTAGAAACCCCATTAACCTGGTTCGTGCCACCATCACGGGGCTGAAGAACATGCAGTCTCCGGCCAGTGTGGCTGCCAAGCGCGGCAAATCTCTGGAAGAGGTGATGGAAAATCATGGCTGATCAACTCAACGTAACGCTCATTAAGAGTAAATTCGGTCGGGTTCCAGGACACAGAGAATGTGTTCAGGGGCTGGGTCTGCGACGCATGCACCAAACGGTAACCGTCGCTGATACTCCGGAAAACCGGGGCATGATTAACAAGGTGAACTACCTGTTGAAGGTAGAACCTGCCTGATAAAGGCAGATCACCGCCTGACGGACGCGACATCGCTTCTGTCGACATTAAACGGACGTAATACAATGCGATTAAATAGCTTAAAACCAGCAACAGGCGCGAAAAGTAGCCGTAAACGCGTGGGCCGAGGCATCGGTTCTGGCAATGGCAAAACCGCCGGTCGTGGCCACAAAGGTCAGCACTCTCGCTCAGGTGGCTACAGCAAGGTGGGCTTTGAGGGTGGACAGTTACCGTTGCAAAGACGCCTTCCGAAAGTGGGTTTTGCGTCGCGCAAAGCATTTGAATCCCAGGAGATTCGCCTATATCAGGTTAACGCGATGAAGGTCGACGTGATTGATATGGCGTCCCTTCGGGAAGCCCGATTGATAGGCC
>CAZLJY010000251.1:0-5069 GCA_964559945.1 uncultured Gammaproteobacteria bacterium
ACCCGATACAGCCAGCCGGATGGATTATCCGGCTGACCATGTATCGGCCAATGTTCCAATGCCTTAGCCAACGCGGTTTGCACCGCGTCTTCAACGGCGGCCAGGTCGGCTAAGCCAAAGCGGCCCGATAGCTGCGCCACCAATCGAGCGTGTTGGTGGCGGAAAAACTGATCGGGCAGCTTTTCTGCACTCAAGGGGTGCTGATCAACCGCACCTCAACGCTGGCCCCAGGAAATACTCCCGGGCTTTCCTGTGCGACTTGGGCTGCCAGCTCTATGGTGTCGGCCTCGACAATCATGAAGCCGCCAACAATTTCTTTGACCTCAACGAAGGGGCCGTCAGTCACCCCGTCGGGGCGGACCACTTTGCCATCGCCAAGTTTGCCGCCCATGTCGACGATGTTGTCCTGGAACTTCTCTTTCCAGGCGTTAAATTTGGCGTACATCTGCTCCATTTGGGCCGGCGATGGCGGCGAGGAGGCCGCCTGATCAGCGTCTGGGACAGAATCTTTAGGCGTACTGCGTTGAATACATAAATACTTGGGCATGGATGATGCTCCTTTGGGCCATCACTGTGATGGTTTCATCATAACGATGTTTCAGCCCAAAAGTTTTGGACACCCAAGGCTCATAGCATCATTCAAAGCCAGTGCTGGATAGAATATCCAGAAACAGAAACTGGCCAAACACTTCCAGCTCCCTGGGGGCCAAGCCTTCCCGGCTATCGTTTCCAGTAAAGACCATGAGGAATTGATCGGTGTTGGGGTTGCGGGCCAAGCGGGGTAAGCCGGCGCCGGCGAACGTCTCGCCGTCCGGTCGCATTTGACTCAGCCGGCGTCTCGGTCTTAAGGGGTTTCCCGCGGGCGTCAACGGTTTCCCATAAATCTCAAATTCATTGTTAACCAAGTCGCCGGCATCATCTTCGCCAATCCAAACCACCAGGAATTCGCCAGCCAGATCGTCATAGGCGATTTGCGGCGCAATGCCCCAATAGGTATCGACACCGTCGGGACCCATCGCCGATATGCGCCGGCCATCACCCATCAGGGATCCACCTAAAGAGACTCCCTGAACATAGATTTCCAGATCGTTGCGCACCGTGCCGTCGTCGTCATCCGAACCGTTATAGGCCACAAGAAATTGACTGGTTTGTGGGTTGAACGCCGCCACGGGATTGCCGGAGTCGTAGTTGGTTGCGCCTTCCGGTCCGCGAAAACTGATCCGAAAATCGTTCTGTCCAACTTCAGCGCCGGTACTGGCATCAATCAGCTGGCCGTAGATTTCCTGCTCCCCATCCACCGCGGTGCCGCCGTCGTCATCGCCTTCCCACACTACCAGGTAGTTGCCACCGGCTAACGCAATGTCGCTGTCAGCAGCGGTGAAGCTAGCATCGCCATCAACTTCACCCATATCGCTGATCCGAATCACGCTTCCGGCCAGAGAATTGCTGCCGCCGGTAATCCGTTGACCCCAGATTTCAAAATCTTGGTTGGTAAAAACCCCATTGATGTTGTCGCCCTGCCAGGTGACAAAATACTCACCTTCGGTGGGGTTGTAGATCACCTCCGGGGAGATGCCCTCAGCCAATGTGTCTCCCTCAGAGCCCATAAAGCTGATGCGAAACTGATCGCCAACTGGGATGCCGTCTAAACCCAAGCGCCGGCCAAACACTTCTCGTTTGTCATCCACTAAGGGAAAGGTTGTATCGTCTCCCCACCAAACGACCAGGAACTCACTGTTTTGAGGATTCCAAGCGATGACCGGGTCCAATGCCTCCAGAAACGCTGGCCCGCCGCCATCACCCTTATTACCAAAGCCTGCTGGCCCATCAGGTCCCATCTGGCTGACGCGAATAGGCTGACCTAATAACGCGCCGCTGTCGCCGTTTAGGCGCTGGGCAAAAATCTCAGATTCAAATACGGGTTCAATGGGATGCTGGCTACCCGACCACACCACTAGAAACTCATTGGATTGGGTGTTGTATGCGACGCTGGGGTTGGCGGCTCGGAAGTTGCTGTCCAGCGCTGGACCTTGCTGGGAAATCTGGAAATCTGAGGGCCCAATTTCCAGTGCTTGAACGCTGAGGCCAAGCATTAAGGCGATCCATCCACAGAGTAGGGAGATGGCTGGGCGGCGGTCCTGCTGGGTCATCAATATATCCTCAAATCTCACAACTGAACCCTTAATTACGAGTTCGATCGAGAAAAACGACACTGGATTGCATCCAAAACGTATTGCGATACGAATAACTCACTGTGCACAACAACAATCCGTCACTAAACGTACAGAGGTTTTCCCCATGTCGATGAAAAAACAACTCCTGACGCCACTACTTGTGGTGTGCTCACTAATGACGCCGGCTGTCCAGGCCGGTCACCACGAAGCGGGCAATATTGCCGAGGTGGCCCAGCAAGCCGGTCAGTTCACGACGCTGATTGCCGCAGCAAAAGCCGCTGGGCTGGCTGGAGCGCTCACTGGCGATGGTCCGCTCACGGTATTTGCCCCCACCGACGACGCCTTTGCCGCGTTACCAGAGGGTACGATAGAAACGTTGCTCAAGCCGGAAAATAGGGACCAACTGGTGAGTATTTTGACCTATCACATTGCCGCCGCACGTCTGCCGGCCAGTAAAGTGGTCTCCAGCGATCGCATTGAGACATTGAACGGCAAGCGCCCAGTGATCTCAGTCAAAGGCAGTGCGGTAAAAATCGACAATGCGAATGTCGTGAAGGTGGATATCGCGGCCAGTAACGGCGTCATCCATGTGATCGACAAAGTATTGATGCCGCCCTCCAGTGAGGCGGCTAGTCGGCAAACTCGGGAGGTGTTTCAGATGGCCATTGAGCGGGGCGTGCCCCTGTTTAACCATGGTAACCCTGCCGCCTGTGCCGATCTTTACCAGGTGGCGGTGGCCAGTGTATTGACCTTGGATCAAAATCTTAGTGCTAGCCACCGCAAGCTGCTGAGCCGTGCCTTGGCCAAAGCCGAACGTACGCATAACCATCGCACGCGAGCTTGGCTAATCAGAGACGCCATGGACGCTGTGTATGATGATCAGACGATGATGATGTTGTCAGCTAACTGAGCATTTGATCATCGGTCTTAAACCCAGGCCCGCCTCGTTGGAGGCGGGCGATAACCTTGAGGTTCCCCAGGCGCAGCTGTAATGGAAGTGAGTATTCTGCAACGAATCAGCCGCGGAGATGCGAGCGCCGTGCGGGAGTGTGTGCATGTTTACGGCGCTCGAGTGTGGTCAGTGGCACGCAGGTTCAGCGCAACCACTGCGGATGCCGAAGACGCGGTTCAGGAGATTTTTATGGCGATCTGGAAATCAGCCGGCCGGTTTGATCCGGCAAAATCGGAGGAGGGAACCTTCATCACAATGATCGCCCGCCGCCGCCTCATCGATGCAATGCGGCGCAAAGACATCGATACCGATCGCCTAGATCAATGGCCCGATATTGGGCAGCTCAATCAGGGTGACAGTCCAAATAGTGTAGAAGCCTCGGCAGAGGCCGCTAACATCAGTGCGGTGCTGCAAACGTTTGATAGCCCCCAACGGGAGGTCATCACCATGGCGGTCTATGGTGGCTATTCCCACTCAGCCATCGCCCAACATTTACAGTTGCCGCTGGGCACTGCTAAGAGTCTGTTGCGCCGGGGCATGGACAAAGTCCGTCAGGCGTTAAATCTGACTACTGAGGAGGTGATATGACGCAATCGCCCAAATCCAGGGACGGCCAGGGTCAGGATTTATCCATGGATCAACCCGGCGACGATTACGCGGCAGCTGCCATTGATCGAGTGATGGATGATGGCACCAGCCTACCGCCGCTGCCGCCCGGCTTGGCGGCGAAGATCATTGCCGAGGGTGAAGCACTACTCGAAGATCCTTTGCCCCAACAACCAGAACCCGCAGCGCCCCGGTCACGGCGTTGGTGGTGGATGCAGCCTGGACCGGCCTGGGTTGCTGCTTGTGCCAGTTTGCTGCTGACTCTCGGGGTATTTTGGCTTACCCCAAAGTCCCCTCTTATACCCTCAGCATCTGAGTTGGATCAGGTGCTAGCTCAAACCCCTGCTGCTACCCGCTTGAACTGGCAGGGTATGGGCGATCCACGCTACGAAAACGTCGGAGGCTATATACGTTGGGACAATCAGACCCAGAAAGGAGTGATGCAGCTCACCGGACTGCCAGCCAACAATCCTGCCGAAGCGCAATATCAGCTGTGGATTGTTGATCCCGAACGGGACGCTAACCCAATTGACGGGGGCGTGTTTGATATCAGCGACGGCGATAATCTATTGGCCGTTGATGCCAAGCTACAGGTGATTAATCCCAAGGCCTTCGCGATTACCCTGGAGCAACCGGGTGGTGTAGTGGTATCGGCAGGTCCACTATTGGTGATTGCCAGTATTTGAGCCAGATGACGAGTTAAACTCGGCAATGAAACCAACCGACGTGCACCATCCTTGGCTCATCACCGGTGACGTCGGCAACCCGGTGCTGTAAGCCGTCACTAATTTCAAACAGCAGCGCATCACCGGGAACCGGGTTGGCGATGTCTGCTAACAATTGCTTATCCGGCAGTGAGCGCATCTCTAGATTGCCCCCCACAAAAGGTTCCCTCGAGATATTCAGGCTGAGCGGCACAACACGCTGGTACTGATGACCGTCTGCGCCCTGAAATGGCGGGCTTTTGTCGTTGTGCCACTGGCTAAAATGGTTTTTACCCGGAATTCGTCGCACCGTGTTGCCGCCCCATAGGTCAATGGGATGGCCCAAAATCTTGCTGATCGTTTGGTGTACTTGGGTTTGATTGAGTAACGCAGAAAATCCGTTGTCGATCCGAGGATCGGTGCAGCATTCCACACAGCCAATGTTGGGCGTTAAGCGTTCCTCGAACTGGTCAGGATCGATCATCTGTCCAATGGCGGCGAGCATGGCCGGCTCTATCAACTGATAAAGATGAACAAAATGCTCTTGGGCAAAGCGCTGCTTCAGCGCCATAAGCTCTTGGTCCCCGGGGACCAGGGTCTGGTGATTCTGAATTTGAAACACGGTCGCCAGCA
>CAZLJY010000252.1:0-5065 GCA_964559945.1 uncultured Gammaproteobacteria bacterium
CATGGCTGGATCGGGTGTCAGTGTGCCGCGCGCGTATCCGGAGCGGTCAATGGCTTGGCAAAACAAGGTGTAAGCCTGTTCGGAACTCGGTTCCACGATCACATCGTACGTCTCGGCCACACCGATGCGGAATTCATCAACGCTCACTGGTTGCACATACTGGCCGTCCGCTGCCACCACAGTCATTTTCAGGCCCGGAATCCGCACATCAAAAAACGTCATGGCGGCGGCATTGATAAACCGCAGTAGGACTTTTTCACCCCGTTTAAACTGCCCTACCCAACCGGAAGCTGGTGTCTCGCCATTCATCAAAAAGGTGTAGATACGTCCTGTTACGTCCGACAAATCCGTATCCGACATCCGCATGTTGTTCCACATCGCGCGTTGTTTGAGCGCTTTGCTAACGCCTTTACCGCGCACGTCCCGTGCCAGATCACCCAGAGTGCGTTCATCGATGTTGTAGATGTGTGGCAGTTTTTTCAGATTGGCATAGACATCCAATGGATCTTCATCGCTCCAATCGGATAAGACCACTACGTGCTCACGATCGTAACTGTAGGGCGCCGGCTCTTTAGGATCGACAACAATCGCTCCGTACATGCCTTGTTGCTCTTGAAATCCAGAGTGGCTGTGATACCAATACGTGCCGTTTTGATTCACGTCAAATTCGTAGCGAAAGGTTTCGCCAGGTTTGATCCCGGCGAAGCTCAAGCCTGGTACGCCGTCCATACCGGTCGGCAAGATGATACCGTGCCAATGGATCGAGCTGTCGTGCGCCAGATGATTGGTGACGTCAAGGGTGACGCGATCGCCCTCCTTCCAACGCAAGATGGGAGAAGGTACAGAACCGTTAACGGCGACGGCCTGTTTGGCGTTGCCGGTGAAATTAACGGGTTTATACCCAATGTCGAGCTTGAAATTAGAACCGCCAAGCTCAGGTTGCGGTTGATGAAACCGGGCTGCGGGTGTCGCCGCACGAGCAAGATTGCCTGCGCCGAACATGCTTAAAGCCGTGGTGGATGCCAGACCGGTTACGAACCGACGTCTGGACAAGGATAATGGCGTGACCATTGAAATCTCCTAACAAATAAAGTGAATTAAAAACGACGTATTTGTTGGGAGAACTATTTCGGCGGGTGTGGCTCCACGCTGAGTTGGCGCGAAAGAATCGCGGATTGGAAGGATGGGATTGAGATCGTAGGCGCGCTATCAAGGCCGATTGTCTCGGTGGTTTGAGCTACCGCCTGTGCCATGGCGGCACAAAAAATTTTGCAGGTGGTGGATGCGGACTGCTCACATGGCGGGGTGTCTGGCGAGTGGCAATTGTCGTCAAGACCTTCTTCCTCCATCAACATGGTCGACATAATAGGTGTAGATTCGCCGGAGTCCGTCATTGGAAACGCGTGCACAGACGCCACGCTCGTTGCTGCCAGATAGCAGAGCAACGAGGTAAACACAGCGAATTTTCGTGCAAGGTTAATCATCGATTCGAATCATACCGCTTAGAGTGCGATCTAAGTCAAGATATTCAATTGAGTTATTTTTTATTCACGTGGGCGTAGACCAGGCTGCTGCCATCGGCGTTGAGTTGTAAGACCTGATAATAGTCGCGACGGTCACCGACTTCCATTCCTGGACTGCCCGCCGGCATTCCAGGGACAGACAAACCGATGGCGTCTTTTGGCGGATTTGCCAGAAACTGAGTCACGTACTTGGAAGGAATGTGCCCTTCAAAGATGTACTCGGCCTGCTTAGTGGCCACCACGCCGGTATGACAGGATTGATAGCGGCCCTGAATATTGTACTTGGATTTAATGGCGTTCAGATTATTCAGAGACACTACTTTGCTGGAAAAACCATTCGCATCGACGTGATCCACCCATTTCTGACAGCATCCACAGGTAGGTGTTTTGTACACAGTCATCTCCGTGTCGTCAGCGCGTAACGTGCTGATCGACAGAGCGAGAAGACTGGCTAAAAATATGTATTTCATGTTCATGGGTTTATTGTAGTCCTTAGAGTTAACTCTAGCTCAAGCGTTATTTTATTAAAATCTAGTTAGTTACTGGGGTTGATGGCCAGAAGCGTCATCATTATAAAATGGCCAGGTAATCTGAGACCAGTAACGGGTGGGCATGGCTTCTTTGATGCCAACATCACCCGCGACCACGCCGTTCTGTCCTGCCCGAAAGGTGCCAAAGAGTTGATCCCAAATCATCCAGAATTCGCCATAGTTTACCTGCGCGTCTTGGTAATCACGTTTGTGGTGCCAGCGATGGACTTCGGCAACCCCCAATAAATTTCGGAAAATCCCAACTGTGTAGTCCAAATTGGCGTGTTGAAAGGCCAGGTGAATCGCGACGATCGCAAACCAGGCTCCAATGACGTTCGCCGGCGCACCGAGGAAAATGACGATCATTAACCCTGGACTCGCCAGTAAGATCGCGCTCAATGGGTGTCGACGCTCGCCGTTAAGCCAATACAGTCGCTCAGAGCTGTGGTGCAACGCATGCAGTCGCCAAAGCAAATCAATCTTATGGCTTACCCAATGCATAAACCAAAGCCCAAAATCAATAATCAATCCTGCCACCAGCAACTGAATGACTAACGGCCAATCAGAAGGCCACAGTGTGGCCGCGGGCAGAAGCTGGCGCGTCAGCGTTGTAATTTCAACAACCGTAAAGATCAAGGTCAGGCTAAACGCCGCGTGCAGAATGTCTACCAGCGTATCATCATGATCCTGATTCCACTCTGTTTGATAGGGCTGGACGCGTTCCAAAATAGCCACTCCCAATATGCCTACGGCAACAATTAAGGGCGAGAGCGGCCAGTATGGAATGTCCTTGTAGAGTATGAGCAGTTCAAGCGCGATCACGCTAACCATAATCAGAGGGTAACTTAGCCAGCGAATGAGTGCTTTTTTAGTCATGTTTAATGCCTTCGATAATGGGACAGTCTTCGTCGTCATTGCTCATCTGACAGGCTTCGAGCATACGCGACAGGTCTTTTTTGAGTTGTTTGAGGTCCTTGAGTGACTCTTCAATGTCAGCGAGTTTTTCTTGTACGAGGCTTTGTGCGTGCGGTTTTTCCACTATGTCGGCCTTGTCCAACTCAATGAGGCTACGAATCTCATCGAGTGAAAAATGCATGCGCTGCGCACGTTTAATGAATTGCACGCGCGCGATGTCTTGATTGCTGTAACTACGTTGGCCACTTTTTGTCTTGGCAATGGGTGCCAGCAGATGAATTTTTTCATAGTAGCGTAAGGTGTGTGCGCTGACGCCAAGTTGCTCGGCTACCTCTCCGATGGTGCTCATTGCGCACCTCCTTCGTTGACGATAAGGGTGCCGCGGTACATTTGCATTTGACAATGAAAAGCGTATTCGCCAGGCGTCAGGGCTGGCAATTGCAGCGGCGTGTGTTGATTGACGGTCAGTGTTTCATTGATATCCAGTTCTGGAATCATCACCACCTCAGCACATGGGGAGGCGTCTTTACGTAGAAAGGTCAGCGTCGTCGGGGAATTGGCGGCCAGCGTGATGTGCGCGGGACTGTAGGAGCCGGCTTCCACGGTGATTAGCACGTTGCCATCTGCGGCTGCGACGTTGTTGGGCTTGTAAAACCAGAACCACCATGCAATCAGCCCTATCAGGGCAATACCAACCAGGTTTATTACAATCATGAGAGCCTCCTAATGGGATTTGGCGTCAAACAGACGCAGTCGGTTGGCGTTCAAGACAACGGTCAAGGATGAAAATGCCATGGCGGCACCCGCGATAATGGGGCTGAGTAAGAGTCCGAAGAACGGATACAAAATCCCAGCCGCTACCGGCACGCCAGCGGTGTTGTAGATAAATGCGCCAAACAGATTTTGTTTAACGTTACGCAGTGTGGCTTTACTCACAGCGATCGCATCGGCCAGACCATGCAGGGAGCCGCGCATTAGCGTGACATCCGCGCTTTCAATTGCAACGTCGGTCCCGGTGCCGATGGCGAAGCCAACATTCGCCATCGCCAACGCTGGCGCGTCGTTAATTCCGTCACCAGTCATGCCCACAAGCTCGTCTTCCATTTGCAATGCCATCACCTTGTCGGTTTTATCCTGTGGTAAGACTTCAGCATACACCTCGTCGATGCCGACCTTCTTGGCTACCGCTTCGGCTGTAGCGCGGTTGTCGCCGGTCAGCATGATCACGCGCAGACCATTTTTTCGCAGACGTTCGATGGCCGCCACCGAATCGTCTTTGATCGGATCGGCCACCGCGACGATGGCTTGAAGGACGCCATCTGCGGCCAGATACATGGGGGTTTTCGCTTCGGCGGCCAGTGCTTGAGCCTTGTTGAGGTAGGATTTAATCTCTATACCCTCGACCTGCATCAAGCGTTCATTGCCAAACAATACATGGTGACCACTCACACGCCCTTCAATGCCATGACCGGTAACGGCGTTGAAGTCGTCAGCCTTGACGGTTGAAATGCCCTTCTCTTGGGCTGATTCGACGATGGCCAATGCCAGTGGATGCTCGGAACCCGCCTCCAAACTTGCCGCGAGAGTAAGCACCTCAGATTCACTTGTCGATGCCGCCAGAACCACATCGGTCACTTTGGGTTCACCCAAGGTTATCGTGCCCGTTTTATCCACGACCATGGCGGTTATTTTAGAGGCTGTCTGTAACGCTTCGCCGTTACGAATCAAGACTCCTGCCTCTGCGGCCTTGCCCACCCCAACCATGACCGACATCGGCGTGGCCAAACCAAGGGCGCAGGGGCACGCGATGATAAGTACCGTTGTCGCCGAGACGACGGCAAAAGCGATGGTGGGCGCGGGTCCGAAATTCAACCAAACCAGCGCACTGATGACCGCAATAATCATAATCGCCGGCACAAAATACGCCGATATCACATCAGCCAAGCGCCCGATGGGAGGTTTGGAGTTTTGTGCGTGTTTAACCATGTCAATGATTTGCGCCAATGCTGTGTCTTTTCCAACACGCGTGGCTTTAAACAGCACCGAACCGGTTTTATTCAAGGTGCCAGTTGCAACAGTGTCGCCCACCTTTTTCTC
>CAZLJY010000253.1:0-5044 GCA_964559945.1 uncultured Gammaproteobacteria bacterium
TTGTCGCCGCGCACCTCCAAATTTACTTTGAATATTCCGGCGACTATGGCGGTCTTTTCCAGCCATTTCAGCATTTGTGCAGCAATGCCTTGCCTTCGGCTATTGGGAACGACCCCTAATAAACATAAGTGGGATTGGTTCGGCAGATACTGCATGACGCCAAACCCAACCATTTCGTTACCTTGGCGTGCGGACAGAACAATGTAATCGTCGTCTTCCCGGCAGCGTCGAATTCTATCCGGAGTCCAGCGCCACGGTAGGCCATGTTCAACCAAATTCCTGGACAACAAAGCGATGGTGGCCGCGTCACCGGCAGGGGCCAAGCTTAACGTGCAAGTAAGGCTCATAACTTCACTTTAGCAAGGCTATCGGCGGAAACAAGGGGGCCTATTGACCGTTGCTACGCCTCAGGGCGCTGAATGCGGGCAGCTCCCAAGGGCGTATGGCAAAGACAGCGCCGACGCCTTTTTTCTGGTCGTGGGCGATGGCGCTGTCGGCCTTCACTAATTCGTCAAATTCCACCGTAAGCCGATCTATGGCCTGGTGCATTCGGGCCAGGGATGCCTCCGATAGGCGGCCGCCAACAAACCGCAAGTGATCTGAATCTCGACTGAAGCGGCTTTTCAGAAAGTGTTGTTTTACGGTTTGTTCAAAATAGGCCTGTACCGGGCCGTTTTTACGCCAGGTAAAGTTGCGTGCCACCAGCCGGCGAACTCGATTGCCCGGGAGTAGTTCGATCATGCCTAGGCGATCGAGGCGCGCCAAGCGTTGAATGAGCTCAGCCTCGGTGATGGTGAAGGTGGCAACGATTTGCTCCAGTTGCCAATCATTTAGCGTCATAAATGCTGCCAACAGAAGTTTTGAGTCGGCGAGTAATTCCTCCTCCTGTTCCGGCGTCAGGCGGCTCAACGGTTGGGATGTTTGTTGTTGGCGTTCGTTCAATTCCAGCAAAGAGATTTGCGCTAGGTCACAAACTTGCTCAAGCCTGTGCAGAGTAAAGTTGCAGCTGGCGAACAATCGCTTAACGCTGGCTTCGCTGAGCTCAAGGTGCTTTGCGACGCGGGCGTAAGTGATTTTCTGTTCCCGCAAGGTGTTTTTCAGTGTCTCAATCAAGGCGCGAGTCTGTTGCATCAAGGCACCCCGCTGGTTGGATTTGCGGCGCTGTCGGTTACCGTGGGCATGGGCTGGGTGTGCGCCTCGGGTTTAGTTGGGGCGTGGCGATCCACCACTGCGTAGGCTGCTATAGCGCTAAACGCCGCGGCCGCGACGTTGGCAATTGCCAGAGCGATAAAAATACCGTTTGCGCCAAATTTGGGGCCTAGCAATAAGGCCATTGGAAGGCTTACCACGAACATTCGTAAGCAGGTGAGGCCGGCGGAAACCAGTGGCCAACCGGCGGCGTTTAGGGCGCCGGCGGCGGCAATGTTGATGCCATAGCCCAGCAGCGTCACTGGCACAATCCAAAGGTAGTTTCGAGCTAGTTTGATGATTTCCGGATTATCGCTGAACAAGGCCGGCAGGGAGCTGGACACCAGTGCAAGCAGGGCTGCACAGGCAAGCCCGTAGATCACACAAAACTGGAAGCTGCGGGTCAGCGTCAGGCGCACACGGCCGCGTTTTCCCGCTCCCCAATTTTGACCAATAATAGGCCCTATGGATGCCGATAGGGCGAATAACCCAACCGCTGCTATCGACTCGATACGCGTTGCCACGCCAAAGGCTGCCACCGCTTCATTGCCATAGGAGGCCAACATGGCGGTGAGGGCCGCAATACCAATGGGGTTAATCATGTTGGCTGCTGAAGCGGGTATTCCTACATGAAGTATTTTCTTGAAGGATTCGGTAACTTCATGAAATTTTGGAATATTCCATGCAATCATTTTTTCTCTATGGTGTAGCACCCACAACGCCATCGCCATCCCGATGGCATTGCTGATGACGGTGGCTAAGGCTGCACCTTCCATTTCCAAACGAGGTGCACCCAGCCAGCCGAAAATCAAAATTGGGTCGAGGACTATATTGAGCGCCGCCGAACTGATCATAATAATGCCTGGGACCCTGGCATCCCCAGCGGCTCGGATCATACTGTTTCCTACGATGGGAATGACCAGAAAAGGCAAGCCATAAAACAGCACCTTGACGTATTCAACCACTAAATCCAGAACCTGTCCGCTGGCGCCTAGGGCAGCAAACAACGGTCTTACATAGACCGCGCCGAGAATGACCAGCGCGCTGACCAGGGTAAAGCTCAGTAGAAGCGCATCGGTGCAACGACGGGATATTTGCTGCTGGTCGCCTTTCCCGATACTGCGGGAAACCACTGACGTCGCGCCCGCTCCGAGTCCTACTGACAGGCCAGTGATGATCATGAAAACGGGAAAGGAGAACGATAGCGCAGACAGCGCGTCAGTGCCCAAGGAGGCAACAAAATAGGTATCAACCACTGAGGTTGATATGAGCGCAAGAATACCGAAGGTCATGGGCCAAGTAAGGCGCATGAGGTGTCCTCGGACTGAACCTTTGGTTAGGTCCCGACGGGCGTCAGCTTGGCTCAATCCGATTGCCTCTGGCTGGGTGGTAAACCCACGCTCTTAAAGATACGTTGGGCAGCAGGTTGGGTTAGGTCGGTGCTATTTCCGACCGAAGCGGTAGTGACCCACCAGCCACTCCTGGCCCCCATTAAACCCGAACAACTGCGCGCAGGCCATAAAAAATATTCGCCAACGCTGAATCCAGACGTCGGTTTGATCCTCGCCGTATACCGGAGCAAATACGCGGGCGATTTCGTCCCGGTGTTGATCCATGTTTTCAAGCCAATGATTGGCGGTTTTTTCATAATGTTCGCCGGACATACGCCACTGCTCTTCAATACTTAGGTGTTCTTGAAAATGCAGCAGCGTATCTGCTGCGGGCATCAGCCCACCGGTGAAGAAAAAGCGCCCCATCCAGTCATCTTCGCGCTCTGTTTCAAAGGGATACATCACCTCGCGATGGCAGAAAATATGCACAAACAATTTTCCGCCAGGTTTCAACCAGCTGTGTATGTTGCGTAGCAGGTGACGGTAATTGCGCATATGTTCAAACATCTCCACCGAGACCACGCGGTCGAAGCGTTTGTCCATAGACAGCTCCACCACGTTAGCGGTGATCACCTCAATATTTTTTAATGAGCGTTGAGCCGCCTGGCCCATGATGTACTCTCGTTGCGGCGCGCTGTTGGATACCGCGGTGATTTTCGCGTTGGGGTAATTTTCCGCCATCCACAAGGTCAGGGAGCCCCAGCCACAACCCAGTTCCAGAATTTGCTGTCCGTCGATGAGCTCAGCCCGCTCACACGATAGCGCCAGCATCGCTTCCTCCGCCTCATCAAGGGTGTTGACACCCGGCGGGTAGTAACAGCTGGAATATTTCAGTCGGGCACCTAAGGCTCGGACAAAAAACTCCGGTGGGACCTCGTAATGTTGCTCGTTTGCCGCATCGGTATGAATGGCTACTGGGCTTTCACGAAGTTCCGCTAGCAGCGCACGGAAACGCTCATGACTCTTTACCGCATTGGCAGCGCATTCCATATCCAGCCGACGTCGGTTTAAACGATTGATCCCATAGCGGATTAAGGAGTCTGGGATCCAGCCCTTCTCGGCCCAATCGATGGTGCTCATGAGGCCACCACAGGTGCGTTAAGCTGATCGCTCTTGCTGTCTAGGGCGGCCGCAATTTTTAGCAAAACCGGGCAGGCAATAGCCCAGGCGATGGCGATAATGCCGTAAGCCATCACCGTTCGCTCAGAGTCGATGAAAACCGCATCCCAGGCTTTGGCTGCAACCCAGTAGGCGAACGGGCCGCCGATGGCGCCAAATACGGTTGCCAGCAACATATTGGATTTCAGCCAAGCCATAGAATGATTTAACGTCAGTGCAAAGGCGATCCACATGGACCAAATCCAGACTGGCGCAATCTGCTGGCTGGGTAGGGGAGTGGCATAGCGCAGCAGGCCTAACTGGACGTAAAGGGTATCGAGAATGACGCCAAAGACCAAAACCGCGCTAAGCAGCTTAAGATCTAACACAACGCCGGCTGAGCGCGATAGTTCCCAGGCTGCAAACAGCGCCACCGCAGCAGGTCCGAGCCACCAATAGCCTTGCGCGCCGCCCCAGACGCAGGCCGCCCAACAGACCTGGAAGCCAATGAAGTTAAAAATCATGTGTGTGTTCATAGAGTTGGTACCAATGAATTGCGGCGATTGCCTGGTTTGGTTAGCAACATCTGAGCGTTGCCAATAGAACGTTCAATAAAGCCTCCTTCGCAATAGCAAAGGTAATACTCCCACATGCGGATAAAACTCTCTGGATAACCCATCTCGCGCACCTCATCGAGCCTTCCCATGAAGCGCCGACGCCACTCGCGTAAGGTCAGGGCGTAGCTGGGACCAATGTCTTCCAAGTGAAACAGGCGTAGGTCGGAAACCCGGGCCACCGCGTCGGTAATTGCGCCCACCGAAGGAATGAAACTTCCCGGGAAGATATAGCGTTGAATGAAATCGACACCGCGCAGCGCCTGTTGGTATATCTGGTCTTGAATGGTGATGGCCTGTAGGCAAAACATGCCGTCCTCTTTCAATAGTGACGAGCATTTCTTGATGTAAGTATCTAGGTATTGATGGCCCACGGCTTCAATCATTTCTATGGATACCAGCTTATCGAAGGTTCCTTCAAGGTCTCGATAATCTTGTTTGAGTAACGTGACGCGATCACCCAGGTTGGCCTTCTCAATCCGTTGTTGAGCCTGATCGTGTTGTTCCGAGGAAATGGTGGTGGTAGTGACATGGCAGCCGTATCGGGTGGCCGCAAACAACGCAAAACCACCCCATCCTGTGCCGATTTCCAGCACCTCATCACCGGGCTTGAGTTCAAGCTTCCGGCAAATACGCTCCAGCTTTTGCTCCGAGGCAGCCTCCAAGGTGTCTTTGGGGCTCTGAAACACCGCACTGGAATACATCATGTTGTTGTCTAAAAACAGAGCGAAAAACTCATTGCCCAGATCGTAG
>CAZLJY010000254.1:0-4945 GCA_964559945.1 uncultured Gammaproteobacteria bacterium
AGATAACACGGAATGATAGCGGGCTTTTTGAAGTCCTTCGGTTGCGGCTCGCTAATCAGCAGAAATAGGAACGGGCAGAGATGCCCAGTTCGCCGTCGGGGAAATCTTTGACAATCTGACGGCCATGGGAGTCACTGCTTAAGTCCAGTGCACCAGGCCGTCCGAAGGCCAGCCCATCTTCATCCAGCATCCGCCAAACCACCGGCTTTAGATGCTGAGTGCGGGCATCGCTGATCACAATTCCACATTCCCCAGAAGATAGTCGTACCGAGGTTCCTGCTGGATAAATACCTATGGCGGAAATGAACGATTCCACCAGTCCTCGTTGAAAATGAGTGCCACGCAGGGCGTATAGTTGTTTAACGGCCTGAGATACCGATAAGGCAGGGCGATGGGGGCTTTCGGTAATCATCGCTTCAAAGCAATCGGCGATCCGCGCGATCCGGGCATACACATCGATGGTGCGTCCCTTCAGGCTTTGAGGATAGCCGCTGCCATCTAAGTGCTCATGATGCTGGGCGACCATGGCCAATACCGCCGGATCCAGCTCCTGGCCCGATTCCAGCAAATCCAAGCTGAAGGCCACGTGTTCTCGAATGACGTTTAATTCCCAGTGGCTTAAGCTTCCTGGCCGTTCGAGTAGCTCTCGGGGTAATTTTTCACGCCCCAGATCGCACAGGGTTGCTCCCAAACCCAGCAGCGTCAGGTCGTCTGTGGGTAGGCCAATGTGTCGACCTAAGGCCATCGCCCACACCGCCATGTTGACGCAGTGACGCAGGGTATAGGGGTTTTGCTTTCGTCCCACCGCCAGACCAATGGCCGCGTCAGGATTGCGGATTAGGCTATGGGCTAGTTCCTTAATCGCGCTGCTGATGGCGCGGAAGTTGATTGGGCTGGTGGTGGCTATGGATTCCACCGCAAATGCCACCGAGGCTTCAAGGTCTGCTACCGCAACGCGGGCATCACCTAATTCCCGCGATACCGAGACCGAATCTGCATGGCTAACCGTTTGGATCGGCGCTGCGCCCGGCGGTGTGCGGCCTTTAATCCACTCGTTGAGCTTGCGCCGCGAATGTACCTTAACCTTGCCGGCGATGTTGCCCAGATCCTGGGCTTCGCTGTCCTCAGTTGTGTCCAGCACAATGGCTTCGCGCGGGATGTGGCCAGTGGACAACTTCTGGCTGACATAAACGTGTTGGCAGGCCTTTTTGAGTTTTTCCAAGTCTTCGGGCTTTTCAATCCAAAGACCTTGCAAGGCAAACGGTGAGGACTCCCACGGCCGATCTAGCCGCGAAACATACATGCCCATTTCCAGCTTATCAACGCTGATTTTTACCTCGTCCTGCGCCTGCTGCTGTGCCATAAAGTTCCTTCTCGTGACCCCTCACATTAGACCATAACCACTGCAGGTGCTGAAAAAGCCACCGCGAATACCCGTTCCGCAAGCAACAGGGGCTAAGGTTTATCGTCCGGCTTCACAATCGCCAAGGCCCGCCAATTCGGTCAGGCGTTGGACTTGTCGGGTGCCGCTGCCAAAGCCGCTCAAGGGCGAGGAATAGGTCACGGTGGCGGCGTCGCAGCTAAATTCCATTGTCAGAGTACCCCAGGAATCGAACGTCACCTGGTCTGGGTCAAAGTCCTCGCCGAATAGGCCGCCAGAACTGATCAGTGCGTTGTCTACTGTGAGGGTGTTGCCATCAAGTATGCCGTCGGAAAAAATCCATGCTTGGTTGCCTTGTCCGTCGTAGGTAAACCAGTAAACCAATGCGCGGGTATCGCTCAAAGCTTCAACTACAAACCCTTCGCCGCTGCGTTCTGGGTCGAACCATGAGCCACTGAAGAAGCTGGCAGGGGTGCCGTTAGTGGCATCGTTGCAGGGTAGGCCGTCGAGGTTGCTGAGTCGGATTAGGTCTTGGCGTCGGTTGCGGGTGTCGATGTTGTGGCGCATCGTTCCCAGTTGGCAATCGCTCCAAAGAAAGCTGGCGCTTCCCGCATCGCTTAAGACGATCTGCTCGGGATCAAAATCGTCGCCAAAAATACCGCCGCTGGCCTGCAGTAAGTCTGGGAAATATAGCTCGTTACCCCGCACCTCGCCGGTACCGATAAACCAGCGTTGGCGACCGATGTCATCGTAGGTAAACCAGTAAACCACAGCCCGGTTTTCAGCCAATATTTCAATCAGGAATCCTGCCCCGTTGCGCCGCGGGTCGAACCAGGCGGCGCTAATGCCCGGCTCGATAACGAAGGGTGCGGCAACGGTCTGGTCGGTAACGGTTAAGGTGATCTGACTATCTGTGCCTCCGGCATCGCCGGGATTGCCGTCGGTATTTTCATAGCCCTGCCAGCTCCCTTGACCCCAATCAACCGGTGTTGCTGGATTGGCATCCGTGCGCAGCCCCACCATGTCCTGAGCTTCGATGTTCAGGATGGCGGTTGTATCGCCGGACACCACGGTGCTTAAGTCCGCCGCTGAGAGAGTGAAATTCACCGTCGCCGCATCGTCGCGATAGCGGTAGTAACCCTCAGCGCCGGCTCCGGGTGTGGCCTGCCAGGTGGTGGAGCCGATGGTGGGTGTAGCGCTGGCAGTATCAACGCTAAGTCGGGTGGTAAGTCCGAGGTTGCCGCCACTTTGGCCAGGCAACGCAACAACGTTGCCAGCATCGTTGCGCCAGCGCATGGGTTTGTCAAAAGCAATCCATAGTTGGTAGGGGGTATCAAGGGTCAATGGCTGTAACTGGTTGAGATGCAGCCGCCGCTCATCGGCGCTCACCACGTCCCATTCTGCATCCATCACAACGGCGCCGCTGACCGGCTCGATCCAACGCACGGCGGTGACTGAGGGTGGACCTGCTTGATGGTAATAAGCGATGGGAAAGGTCTGGGCCAAATTTTCCCGTACCCGTTGAATTTCCGTATCCGGCAGGATAAATCCGTCGTTACAGTTGCTCGCAAAACCGCCGTAGTCTGCGCTGCAGCCAGGTAAGTCTGGGTGGGCGTCAGGCTGCAGCGTGCCCGATGGCTCAATTTCCAAGGTCCAGCTCGGAATTTGAAAGGTCTCACCGAAATACTCATCGGTGGAACCAATGCCCACGTCGGGGCCGCTGGGCAGGTCAACATACAGTCTGTCGCCAGGAAGGCGGACGTGAAAATTACTGAAATCTGACAACAGCGCGCCCTGAATGGCGTTGCGACGGGCGTTGTTAGTTAACACGGAAAAATGTACCTGACTAAAGGAATGAACATCGGTGTACATCCTCAGCCGATCAGTGGGGCCTAGTTCAGAAGCTGCCACCATGGCGCGAGTTTCACCTTCAGATTGAGGCCCAGTGCCGTGGTACACCAGCGAAGAGGGGTTCCCGGAACTTGACCCGGAGGTGGCCCAAAACGGCGGGTTGTTGCGATTTAGATCAACCCCTAGAAGGTAGTCCGCGGTACTCAATAAATCTTCGTCGACTTCGCGCATGTTCTTGCGCCGCATTCTGCCATCCCGGGGCGAGCCACCAGTGAGCTGAACTTGGGTCGGAAAGCGCTGGGTTTGTAAAAACCCATCGATATTTAACACCGGTGTGAGCACCATATTGAGATTGTCTAGAAGGTACCGGTAAAGGAAGTCGTCATCGCTCTCATCGGCAAAGCGTTCCATGATTCCGGTCAGCACCTCCGGTGATTGCCACTCCCGCGCATGGATGCCCCCTTGGGTCAGGATGGCAGCTTCAGGAAGGCCGGTGCTAGTAAGGGCATTGGTATCCCCCAATTGGTAGCTCCAGATATCTCGAGCATTTTCCGTTTGGCCCACAATGGTGCCTGAGATATCCACGAAATCTTCTGCCAATTGTTGGTGGCGTGTATGAAGGCCGTCATAGGTTCTAAAGCCGGCAAAAGGAAGGCTGGTATCTACCGGGCTTGGAACCGGGAACCCCAACCCTAATGGGCCTGGCTGTTCGGTCCACTCGGTCAAGGTTTGGGCGCCAAGGGGAGAGCCAAACAGGCCAGCGCATAGAAGCAGAAACGCGAGTTGAAACGCTGGTTTGTCTCGCTTCGCGGCAGTCATGGTCTGAGCTCCAATGCGGCGTTGACTTGTCGGACTTGGGTGGCCGATAGTTGACCGGAACGCCGCACTCGCTCAAGAGCATTGCGGGACGGTTCCGACTGGGGCGTCGGACCTTGCAAAAGTTCTGGCCACATCTCCAGCGCCTGGGTCATTCCCAGCCAACGATCCAGGGTTAGGGTAACGGACCGTTGGTCAGCCTGCGGCCACTGCCCCATGGCCTTAGTCAACAGCTCCGTGTTGCCAGTACGCCGAACTACGGCCAGGGTGATTGATTGTAGCTCGGGTGTTTTGATTAGACGCTCAAGTAAGGCGGGATCATTAAGGGACACGGTATCCAGTGCGTTCACGCCTGCCGCCGCACCGTTAAGGGCTGCTTTATCTGCGGGTTTGGGAGATTTGGTCATCGGAGCCAGTTCTGACAGCAACTGCCATTGTTGTTGCTGTCCATCGCGGACCATTCGTTGTTGCCATTGTCTGAAGGTCCAGGCATTGCGAGTACCCGCGGCCACCGACGCTAACCCCATTGGGTCGTGATTGTAAGCAGCGCTTTCTGGATGAGGCTCCAGCGTCGCCGGCCTCGCCTGACTGAGGTGCTCAACCAGCCATTGGCCTGCCGGGGAGGGGTCTTCATGTTGCAGGTTTTGTAGCAACTGGCGCAGTAATTGGCTGCGCTGCCCATCGTTCAGCGAGTCAAGGGCACGATCCAAGGATTGGCGAAAGGCCAGAGGTGGTTGGGTCTGGGCCAATTCTGCCAATCGTTTTGAGGGGGCTGAAATATCGCCGTTTTGTGTGTGTCCAGGGGCCAATAACTGGCCCGCGGCTGGAGACGCAAGCGCGATCCCGAGGCCGCTGGCCCATAGCAGCCGGACCACTTTTTGATTGACTGACTTCATC
>CAZLJY010000255.1:0-4911 GCA_964559945.1 uncultured Gammaproteobacteria bacterium
CCTCTACAAACGCGCCAACGGACACAGCCAGAGGCTTGACGATGCCGGCGGCGGGGCTTTGAGGCTTAATTCCATTTTCATCGCCTCCATGACCATTAATTCCTGTCCTTCTTCCACTGATTGACCCGCTGCAACATTCAATGCAACGATTTTTCCAGGCATCGGTGCAACAATCGTCCCGTCAACGGCGGCATCGGTCGCCATTGAGTGTTCGGCATCGATGGGCTGTACAACACTGATCCAGCCGGCGCTAGAAACATGCACCCGCTGGGTTGCAGCGTCGGTCAGCGGTGATCCTGATAATTGCCGCTGAGAGCCTTGCTGTTTGGCGCACTGGTAATAAACCACCGCGCTTTGCCGTTGACCGTTGTGCTCAAAGGACAGTTGGGAACCGTCCCAGTGAATATTGTTCAATGAGAAGCTTGATTGCCCCTCAATAGCAACTTCAACCCCATCGGGGATTGTTCGCACACGCGCCACCGACTTGCCAGCGGCGTGCTGCAGATAGTGGATGCGGTCCGCTGATTCGCCCAGCCGCCATCCTGAATTTGCGGCCCAGGGGCTATAGGGGTCGGCGCAGGGCAGGGCAGCGGATTTTTCGTTGCTTTGGCGTTGGTCTAGCACCAGCGCAGCAAGGGCCAAATGCTGGGTAATGAGTGTGTCGCTGGCGGGCTCGGGAAGTTCCTGGTCTAGTAGAGCGGTATGCATGGCACCGTTGGCAAAGGCCGGCTGGTCGATCAGTCTGGCTAGGAATGCCAAGTTGGTTTTCAGACCGGCGATGCGGGTATGGGCCAGCGCCTGGGCCATTTCTGCCAATACCTGGCGGCGGTCTTGTCCGTGGCAAATAATTTTTGCCACCATCGGATCGTAATGTACGCTGACCGTATCGCCCTGTTCCACGCCGCTGTCTATGCGGGCCAGCGGTGGAAACTCAAGCCATGAGAGTTTGCCGCTGGATGGCAAAAACCCTTGCTGAGGATCTTCAGCGTAAAGTCTTGCTTCCAGTGCGTGCCCGGAAGTGGTGATCTGATCTTGGGTTAACGGCAGTGGCTGGCCTGCGGCAACCTCAAGTTGCCATTGGACCAGATCAAGTCCCGTCACCGCTTCAGTTACGGGGTGCTCTACCTGCAGTCGGGTATTCATTTCCATGAAGAAAAACTCGCCCTGCGCGGTGGCAATGAACTCCACCGTACCGGCGCCGCGATAATTCACCGCGGCGGCTGCATCGACTCCGGCGGCGCATAAGGCTTCGCGCTGTTCATTGCTGATGCTAGGAGCAGGAGACTCCTCCAGCACTTTTTGGTATCGGCGTTGGGTTGAGCAATCTCGTTCAACTAGATGAACGACGTTCCCCTGACTATCGCCGAAAACTCGTACCTCCCGATGTCGAGGGGTCTCAATGTATCGCTCAATGATCATTCGGCTGTCGCCAAAAGCGCTTTGGGCCTCGCGCCGGGCGGAGTCCAGTGCATCGCTTAATTGTTCTGGGCGTTGAACAATGCGCATACCCTTGCCACCGCCGCCAGCGGCCGCTTTGAGCATCAGTGGGAAACCCACTCGGCTGGCCTGCTCAGCCAGAATTTCATCGCTCTGATCTGCCCCGTGATAGCCCGGTACAACGGGCACCCCAGCGGCTTGCATGGTGGCTTTGGCGTCGGCTTTAGATCCCATCAGAGAAATGGTGCTGGCGGTGGGGCCGACAAAGGTGCAGTCGGCGCGCTCAAGTGCGGCTACAAACTCTGCGTTTTCACTCAGGAACCCGTAGCCAGGATGCACAGCGTCACATCGGGTTGCGGCGACTGCGTCGAGAATTTTGGGTATGTTCAGATAGGACTCGGTGGGCGATGCTGGGCCAATGTAAACAGCCTGGTCAGCACTACGGGTATGCAGGGACGTTTTATCTGCGTCGGAGTAAACCGCGACCGTCTCAATGCCTAAACGTCGGCAGGTGCGGATAATTCGGCAGGCGATTTCACCGCGATTGGCTATCAATAGGCGTTTGATCACTCCGCTTGGGTCCAGTTGGGTGCGCGTTTTTCCAAGAACGCAGCGATGCCTTCCTGGCCCTCCGGGGATACTCGTAAGCTGGCGATCAACTTGGCGGTTGCTTGATCCAGCGCTTTTTGTGAATCAGCGGTGCGTCCAGCTACCGCGCCAACCAACGATTTAGCCGCGTAAAGTGCTTGGGGCCCACCCTTAAGCAGCAGTGCCAGCTGCTGCTCAATCGCATTATCCAATTGATCGCTGCTGACGGTTTCATGGACTAGTCCAAGCTGGCACGCCGTGTGTGCATCGAAACTCTGGCCAGTCATGAAAAGTCGGGTTGCCTGTCGAGGGCCAAGGGCATTGACCACGTAAGGTGATATGACCGCAGGCACCAAACCCAGTCGGGTTTCGGTAAGGCCGAAATTGGCATCGCGATCGGCAATGGCGATGTCACAGCAAGCAACCAGGCCAATTCCGCCGCCGTAGGCTGCTCCATTGATTTTGGCAATGGTGGGCGTGCGAGTGTGAGCCAGGGTTCGCAGCAGGTCCGCCAGACCCATGGCGTCAGCAAAGTTGGTGGCTTCATCAGCCTTAGAGATTTGTTGCACCCAGTTTAAGTCCGCTCCCGCCGAAAAGGATTTGCCGGCCCCGGTGAGCACAATCGCCCGCACTGACGCATCGCTATCCAGTGTGCGAATTTGATGGTGCAGATCGCTGACTAGCTGGGCGTTAAACGCATTGTGGACGGTTGGCCGGTTTAGCGTGATTTGAGTCACGTTGGGCAGCGGGCTGTCGATTTGAAGGTGAGCAGAATCTTGCGTCATGGTTACATCCGAAAAATGCCGTATCGGTCAGGTTCAATGGGCGCATTCATCGCCGCGGAAATTGCCAAGCCTAGGACCTGGCGGGTATCACAGGGGTCTATAACGCCGTCATCCCACAGCCGAGCGCTGGCGTAGTAAGGATGACCTTGGGTCTCATATTGGTGTTCGATGGATTGGCGAAACGCACTTTCTTCATCAGCGGGCCAGTCCTCGCCGCGTTTCTCCAGGCCGTCGCGTTTGACCGTTGCCAATACCGCCGCCGCTTGCTCACCACCCATCACTGAAATTCTGGCGTTGGGCCAGGTCCAGAGCATGCGGGGTTGGTAGGCGCGGCCGCACATGGCGTAATTGCCAGCACCAAAACTGCCGCCAATGACCACAGTAAATTTGGGTACATGGCTGCAGGCTACCGCCGTCACCATCTTGGCGCCATCTTTGGCGATGCCGGCATTTTCGTATTTCTTGCCGACCATAAAGCCGGTGATGTTTTGTAGAAAAATCAGCGGTACGTTGCGCTGATTGCACAACTGAATGAAATGCGCGCCTTTTTGGGCGGACTCGCCGAACAGGATGCCATTGTTGGCCACAATGCCCACCGGATAGCCCATAAGGTGCGCAAAACCGCAGACCAATGTTTTGCCGTAAAGGGATTTGAACTCTTGAAACTGTGAGCCGTCAACCAGTCGGGCGATGACCTGGCGCACATCATAGGGGTAGCGAGTATCTTTCGGAATCACTCCATAAAGTTCGTCGATCGGGTAGGCCGGCTCGCAGGGTTTTTGTATCCGCACGGGCAGGGTTTTCTGGCGGTTCAATGAAGCCACTATGTCCCTTGCTCTTGCTAGCGCCTGAGCATCGTCCTCTGCGTAGTGGTCGGTAACCCCAGATTGGCTGCAGTGAACCCGAGCGCCGCCGAGTGACTCTGCGTCAACCACCTCGCCCGTGGCCGCTTTCACTAGCGGTGGGCCGCCGAGAAAAATGGTGCCCTGGTCTGCCACGATTATCGATTCGTCGCACATAGCCGGCACGTAGGCGCCGCCAGCAGTGCAGGAACCCATCACAACGGCAATCTGTGGAATATTCAGGGCCGACAGGCGGGCTTGATGATAAAAAATCCGGCCAAAGTGATCCCGATCGGGAAACACCTCGTCCTGCAAGGGTAGGTAGGCTCCACCGGAATCCACCAAATAGACGCAGGGAAGATGGTTTTCTAAGGCAATTTCCTGCGCTCGCAGATGTTTGCGCACCGTTAATGGGTAGTAGGTGCCCCCTTTGACCGTGGCGTCGTTAGCCACCACCATCACTTCAATGCCTTGGACGCGGCCGATGCCGGCGATAACACCCGCGCAGGGGGCCGCGTTGTCGTACAGGCCGTGGGCCGCTAATGGTGCGATCTCTAAGAATGGGCTGCCGTTGTCCAGCAACTGATTAATCCGCTCACGGGGCAGCATTTTGTCTCGTGACAAATGCTTTTGGCGAGCCTTTTCGCCGCCACCGGCGGCGCTGACGGCGATTTGTTGATGCAAATCCTCCACCAACGCCCGCATATGCTCGGCGTTGCCTTGAAACTCCTCGCTGGAGGGATCAATGCTGTTGCTGATCACTGCCACTGAACGGTTTACCGAATTTCCAGTGCGACAGCGGTTGCTTCCCCACCACCCAAGCATAGGGATGCGACACCGCGCTTAAGGCCTCGTCGACGCAGTGCGTGCATCAGTGTGACCACAATTCGACTGCCGGTAGCGCCAATCGGATGGCCCAAAGCGCAGGCGCCGCCGTTAATGTTGACCTTAGCGGGATCCAGCTTGAGATCTTTAATGGCTGACATGGTGACGGAGGCAAAGGCTTCGTTAATTTCCCATAGGTCTACATCGTCAATTTGCCAGTCCAGCTGTTTCAGCAGCTTCTCACAGGCCTGGGCGGGGGCGGTGGTAAACCACTGTGGTTCGTGTGCATGGGTTGCATGTCCGACTTGGGTGGCCAGTGACGCTAGGCTACGATTATCGGCCTCAGCGCGAGTCATGAGTAAGACTGCAGCCGCACCATCGGAAATTTTTGACGAGGTGGCAGCGCTAACGGTTCCCTCTTTAGAAAAGGCTGG
>CAZLJY010000256.1:0-4839 GCA_964559945.1 uncultured Gammaproteobacteria bacterium
GAAATAAAGGGGAAACACTCAAAGGCATAGGCAGCGCAGCGCGCGCTACCTTAGAGTCGTTCTTTGAATGCCAAGTCAACCTGAAATTATGGGTGAAAGTGAAAAAAGGCTGGTCGGATGATGAGCGGTCTCTGCAGCAATTGGGTTACATGGATTGAGCGCCGCTCTAACGCCGGCGTTTGTACTGCATCGCAGAAACTATCAGGAGGCGTCGCTGCTGGTAGATCTGTTTACTCGTGACCGAGGCCGGGTTTGTGCCGTGGCTCGCGGGGCACGAAAATCTCGGCGCCATCGCTCTGGTTTACTGCAACCCTATGTGCCGCTGCAGGTGGGTTTAAGCGGTCGTGGCCAGCTATCAACCTTAGGGCTGGTGGAGGCAGAGGGGGGGGCGGTCTTGACGGTAGGCTCTCGCCCAGCGCTGGTCGCCCTGTACGTCAATGAGCTTGTCCTTCGCCTGACTGGCCGTGATGACCCGAACCCTAATCTATTTCGTGAATATCTAAAAACCCTCGTGGCGCTTTCCTCAGGGCCGGCGGCGCCGGCATTGCGGCAATTTGAACTGGCACTGCTGGCCAGCCAAGGTTACGCCCTAGTATTAAATATCGCTGTGGATACCGGGGAGCCGATAGTCCCGGAGCAACACTACACCTACATTATCGAAGAAGGGCCTGTAACTGGAGCCCAGTCTGCCGGTAGTCCGCAAGTCACCGGCGCTACGTTGCTTGGCCTGGCAAGTGGCGATGGCGATGGCTCAGGTAATCCGCGAGAGGCTAAGGTTTTGCTGAGGTATGTTTTAGATCACTATCTTGGCTCAAAGCCACTAAAGTCCCGCCAACTATTTCAACAAATGACCTTTTCGGAGAATACCCAATGAAACCCATCAGTCTTGGGGTCAATGTCGACCACGTGGCGACCATTCGACAGGCTCGTGGAACCACCTATCCCGATCCTGTGTATGCCGCCTCCCTGGCGGAAACCGCCGGCGCCGATCTGATTACCATTCACCTACGAGAAGACCGTCGGCACATTCAAGACCGGGATTTACGCGTGATGTGCGAGACCATCAGTACCCGTCTCAATCTTGAGTGTGCCGTTACCTCGGAGATGTTAGACATTGCCTGCGTTGCAGCGCCGGCGGACGTGTGCTTAGTGCCCGAGCGCAGAGAAGAAGTCACCACGGAAGGCGGCTTGGATGTGGCTGGGTCAATCGACGCGGTCACTGGGGCCTGTCGACAACTGGCGACTGCAGGGATTCGAGCGTCTTTGTTTATCGATCCGGAAGACGATCAGTTGCGAGCGGCAGTGCAGGCCGGCGCACCGGTGGTTGAATTACATACCGGTGCTTATGCTGAGGCCACTGGCGATAAGCAGCGCCAGGAACTGGCCCGTGTCCAGGCCGCTGCGAAGCTGGGGCAATCGCTAGGGCTGGTGGTGAATGCGGGCCACGGATTGCACTATCATAACGTGGCGCCAATTGCTGCGATCCCTGAAATCGAGGAACTCAACATCGGTCACGCCATTGTCGCCCGGGCAGTGTTTGCTGGACTGCCTGCGGCCGTTTCGGAGATGAAGCGGCTGATGATGCAAGCTAGAGGGTTTACAGCAGGCTAAGGTGATCTGCCGCCTGGCGAAGATCTTGAAAGGCGTTTCTGATTTCGACCTCGTTGGCGCGGGTTAGTGCCAGTTCAAGTTGTGCCGCTGCCTGCTTCAGTTCCATACATCCGGTGTAACCCGCTGAACCGCGGAGCTTGTGTACAGGTTCTTTGGCAGCCGCATACTCAAGGCGATCAATGGCGCCGCTGATTTGGGGGACGAAGGTGGTTAACTCTTTTTGTAACATGCCCATTAGGCGGTTCAACAGTTCTTCGTTGCCCCCCGCTGCGGCCAACGCGGCGGCTCGGTCTAGTATCGGAAATTCGGTCTCCTGGGTGACAGTCGATGGCTGGGGATCATTGGTGAGCAGTTGGCAAACGGCGTCGCGGCTTATGGGTTTGGCTAAACAATCATCAAAGCCCTGCTGGACCAAATCTGTGGTTGTGGTCAGCTGAAGATCTGCCGTCAACCCGATAATCCGGGCTCTTTGGCCGCTGGCGGTTTCTGCTTTTCGAATGGCGGCGGTCGCCTCGATGCCATCCATTTCTGGCATTCGGATATCCATCAAAATCAATTGAAAGGGTTGCGTTTCGAACTGACTCAATGCATCGCGCCCGTTGACTGCCTCACAAATAGTGGTTTCGGGGCTGCTCAGAGCTGCTTTAAGAAATTCACGATTGATCTCATTATCGTCTGCGATCAGTATTCGCATATGCCTAGTGTCCCGCGTTACCTGCGTCAACAAGCGTCAGTATAGTCGTGCTGGTTTTCATCCAAAACGTCTTAATGTCTATAGTTTTCCCGGTGCTGCTAATTTTGGCCCTAATTACACCGGTTCAGGCCGCGCCGGTAGCTCTAGGTGGTAATTTCAGCGTTCTCAGCGGCGAGGGCTGGGAGCTGCAGGACGTGTCCTGGAATCTCTCAGGTAATGGTTTATCGTTGCTGAAAATCGCCACGGCAGAAATAGATCAATCGCCCGTTTCCTTGTCAGAAATCGTCTTGAGTTGTCCCGACCTTCAATTTACAAGCCAAGCAGTCCAGTGTTTCGACGGACAGCTCCAGGCCCAACTGGATGACGAGAAAATCATCGGTCAATGGCAGGGGGAGGGCTCGAAACAGGGGGTTGTCGGCAGCATTTCTGTGACCTTGCAGGGCTTAGGTCAGGTGACGGTGTCGTTAGATGCCCAGGGGCAAATCCAGATAGACGCTGAGGAACTATCTGTTGCTGGTCTAGCCACGTATTTTCCGAACTTGCTGCCTCAGACCTTGGTCGATCTGGACGCGATGTTGACGGCGACAGTCAAGCTGCAGTGGCCCATTGATGGCGGAACATCCATAGGCGCTGAGCCCGCTATCAGCGGGGAGTTTTCTATCAAAGGCCTATCCTTCGATTCCACCGATGGCACCTTGGCAGGGGCTGAATTGGAACTCAGTGGGACCGGCAATAGCCTTGTTGAAGGCTCTGGCCGGCGGGTTTTTTCGGTGGCGGCAGCGATCCATGCTGGCGAGCTTTTACTTGACCCCGCTTATATTAGTTTTACCGATACGCCTGACCTGCAGCTTAGTGCAAACGGGTTTCAGGGCACCGATGGTGCGATGACGATCGACCACTGGCGACTGACCGATGGCGACAGCCTTGATGCTTCTGGCGATGTCGCGATAACGGCAGAAGGACAACTGCGCAGCCTTAGTGTCAATCTTGGACAATTAGCGTTGGCCCAGGCCTGGCCTAGATACCTCAGTGCAATGGCTGATGGCAAAGGCTTTGATGGGGTCACTGCGGAAGGTTCGATGCAAGGGCAATTGAGGCTCTCCGCTGGCCAACTTGAGCAATGGTCCGCAGCGTTTGATCAGGTCACACTGTCCACCGATGACGACCGATACGCGATCCGCACATTGGATGGTTTGCTGGACTATTCAGCGGTTGGGGATTCTGCCGACTCAACCATCCAGTGGGAGTCAGTTAAGTACTACACATTGCTCGTTGGGCCAACTGTCAGTCATTTTTTCATTGGTGGCGGACAGCTGCAGCTCCTTCAGCCGGTATTTCTGCCGGTGTTGGACGGCGGGCTCCAAATTGATGAATTGGTTGTCGACAACTCCGACAGTGGCCAGGCAGCGATGGATTTTCGCGGCGAACTTAAGCCCATGGCCCTGGATCAAATTACCCGCGCTCTGGGCTGGCCAGAGCTCCAAGGCACCTTAGGCGGGTCTATTCCCCAGGTTCGGTTGCGAGGCCAGGTGATCGAAGTGGGCGGGGCAGTGGTGATCGATGTATTTGGTGGCCAGGTGATCATGAATCAACTCAAGCTGGAGCGAATATTTGGGGTGTTGCCGACGCTGGCGGCGGATGTAGAAATTAATAACGTCGATCTGGAACAAATGACCGGTGCGTTTTCATTCGGCAAAATCGAGGGCGTT
The DNA here is from genome assembly GCA_964559945.1 of uncultured Gammaproteobacteria bacterium. GTDB lineage: Bacteria > Pseudomonadota > Gammaproteobacteria > Xanthomonadales > SZUA-38 > JANQOZ01. The sequence continues at coordinate 4,015 of CAZLJY010000256.1, forward strand.
CTGGTGGGGCAGGTGAAGGATTTGCGTTTATTGGACTGGCGCCCGGTTGCGTTCGATTTGGATTTGCACACTCGGCGTGAAGAGGGTCGACGACAAAGGATCAGTCAACGGGCGGTGGACAACCTGTCCAGTATCGGCGGCGGCGTCGCGGCGCTGGGCTCGTCGGTGCTGAAGATATTTGAGGACTTTGGATATAAGGAACTGGGTTTGTCCTGTGAGCTACGCAATAACACCTGCACAATGGGCGGTGTTGGCGACGTGGGTAACGGGTATTATCTGGTGCGCGGCTCCGGTTTGCCGCGAATTGATATCAAGGGCTTTTCGCGCCAGGTCGATTGGCCCCAGTTGGTGCGTCGTTTACAGGCGGCAACCGAAAGCGGTCCGGTCAGCGTAGAATAGCCAGACTTTGGTTCAGCCAGCAGTCAGGACGCTGCGATAAGCTGGTAACACCCGCAACCATATGCAGGATAAAAACAGTGAAAACAGTCAGTTATTCAATTTTAGGGGTCGCAGCTATGCTGCTGGCCGCCTGTGTCACCATCAATGTGTATTTTCCGGAAGCCGCCGCGCAGGATGCTGCCGATCGATTTATTGAAGACGTTATTGGGCCCGAAACCCAGCCCAACACCAGCGGATTTTTGCCCGCAAGCGATCAGGGACTAATAGCCCGATTGGGGATCAAAATCGTTGATTTTGTGCTGCCGGTGGCCCACGCCCAAGTCAACATCGATATCAATACTCCGGAGGTTCGAGCGATTCAAGCCAGAATGGCGGCGAGATTCAGTGCCGAATTATCTGAGCACTTCGCCAGCGGTGCCATTGGTC
>CAZLJY010000257.1:0-4812 GCA_964559945.1 uncultured Gammaproteobacteria bacterium
GACTCACTCGCATTGATGCTGATCCCGACGGTCATATTTTGACCCTAAAAAGCGATGAGGTGTTTGACTATCCATGGCTCTACGCTGTTGAGGTAGGTGGTTGGCACTTGGACCTAGACGAGGCGCGTCGCCTGCGTGAGTATCTCCTGCGCGGCGGTTTTTTGATGGTTGATGATTTTCACGGCAGCTTGGAATGGGCCGGATTCATGTCAACCTTGAGCCGGGTATTTCCTGATCGGCCGGTTCGAGATATCCCCGATTCTGATCCAGCATTTCACGTTTTTTACGATCTGGATCAACGCACCCAGATTCCGGGCATCATGCCACTGCGAGGGGGTCGGACCTGGGAACGGGACGGTTTTGAGCCCCATTGGCGAGGTGTCTATGACGATGACGGGCGCCTGATGCTGGCCATCAACTTCAATATGGATATGGGGGATGCCTGGGAGCACGCAGATTGGCCGGAATATCCAGAGCCATTGACCGCGCTGGCGTACCGGTTCGGAATTAACTATCTGATGTACGCCATGACCCATTGATCGACTTCTGGCTCAAATACCCGGCGGACACGTGGCGTGATGGCAGTTTGATCCTCGCGGCCAACTGGCCTGTGGCGCTGGCGGTGGTGGTTGCTACAGCCGGCGCGCTGTTAATTATGGCTGGTCTTTGGCAGCGTCAACATCCCTTAAGCATGGCTCAGCGAAGCGCGATCGCTGGGATGCAAATCATCATGCTGGTATTTGTGATCATTCTCCTTTGGCAACCCTCCCTGTCCATCGACCGGGTAACGCCGGGTACCAATACTCTGGCCATCGTTGTGGACGATTCAGCGAGCATGGGATTTTCCGACGAAGGTCAGCGGCGCATCGATCAGGTGCGAGAGTTAGTGAGCGGTGAGGATGTGTCTAGCTTGGCGGATCATTTCAACATTGAGTGGTTTCGATTTTCCAACGATGCCCAGGCAATGTCCGATCTGTCCGAATTGCGCGCGGAGGACGATGCCAGTGCATTGGGCCGCTCGTTAAATCAATTGATGGGTCGCAGCGCCAGCAACGCTCTGGGGGCAATGCTGGTGTTTAGTGATGGCCAAGACACCGCGCCACAGAGCGGGGCCCTAGCCGACCTGTCATCCTGGCAAATCCCGATACACACCGTGGGTATAGGTCGCGAACAGGTGCTTGAAGATGTGGGGATCGCTGAGGTCCAATTACCGCCTCGCCTAAGCCCAGGCAGCCAGCTACGGGCGCGGGTGACCCTAGTTCATAGCGGTCCGGGTTTGGCACGGGTGACGGTTAGTCAGTCGGGCCAGCTGATGGCGGCCCAAGAAATTCCTCTGGGGTCAGGCAGCCGCACCTCAGCGTGGATGGATCTGCCCTTACCGGAGACGGGATACCAGCAGCTGACCTTTGCTCTGGAGCCTAGCGCGACGGATAGTAATCTTGCCAACAACGCCTTAACCCGAATGCTGGAAGTGGCGCCTAGGGCTAGGCGAGTACTGTACGTTGAGGGTGAGCCCCGCTGGGAATACAAATTCCTGCGTCGGGCGATGCGTGATGACCCAAGTATCGAATTGGTCACCCTGCTGCGAGTGAGTCCCAACAAATATTACCGTCAGGGCATTAGCAACGCCGAAGAACTGGAGGCGGGTTTTCCCACCGACCGGGAAGCACTGTTTCAGTATCATGCCATTATCATCGGTAGTATCGAGGCAGCGTCATTTACTGATGTTCAGCTTGAACTGATCCGCGATTTCGTCGCCGAGCGTGGCGGCGGTCTATTAATGTTGGCAGGCCGCTCAGGTCTTGGCCAAGGTGGCTGGGGTAACTCCTTACTTGCCGGCGCGCTACCGACCGAGCTACCGCCGGCACAGCGAGAAAGCTTTTCCCGCCAACGCTGGCCCGTATCGCGCACACAGCAGGGTGCGCAAAGCAGTGTGTTGCGATTAAGTAATGCCCCGGGGGATGACAATACCCTGTGGGAGACGCTACCGGAACTGGCGGATTACCAGCAGCTAGGTGCGTTGAAGCCTGCCGCAACACCGTTGTTGTCGGTAAAGGTAAACGGGACTGCTCAACCCCTAATGGTGCGCCAGCCTTACGGACGGGGCCGCACCATTGCTCTTGCCACCAGCGGCACCTGGCGTTGGCAGATGAGTTTGCCGGTGGAAGACCAGCGTCATGAAACCTTCTGGCGTCAGCTTTTACGGTCGCTAACCAGCGAGGCCCGAGATGCCTTTGAACTGGAAGTGTCGACCCAGGGATCCACGTTGAGCCTGCGTGCCGAGGTACGGGACGAGGCGTTCCAGCCGGAGGCTTTAGGTGCGGTGAATGCCAAGATATCCGGTACCACTGTGAGCCAGGTGACCCTAAGTCCGGTGGCCGGTGAGGCGGGTGTCTACGCTGCCCAAATACCATTGGCGGGGGATGGCGCACACTTTGTTGAAGCAGGTCACAGCTTTGTGTCCGATGCAGGGGATGAGCCTGCCGCAAGGGCTGCGCTGTTTCACGCCGGCAAGCGCCTTGAGCGTGTGTCCCTAGCGCAAAATCGTGCGGCGCTAACAGCCATCAGCAACGCCACTGGCGGACAATACTTCACCCCCGGTGAGCTAGATAAACTTGCCCAGGTCATTACTTCCAGTAGCGCTGGAATCACCGAAACTCAGATCCTTCCGATTTGGGATGCGCCTCTCCTGTTATTGCTATTGGTTTTGCTAAAAGCCACTGAGTGGCTGCTGCGTCGTCGTTGGACAGTGATATGAAACATTGCGCGGGTATATTGTTGCTGTGGTTATTGACGACCCCTGCCTGGGCCACGGTTTACACCCTCACGGTGGCCGGCTTGGGCGGTAATGCCCATTACGAGCAACGTTTTTTCAGTGAGGGTGAGCAAGTGCATTCGGCCATCTCTGAAGGTGCCCAGGGCAGTTTTCTCGCAGGCCTCGGCGCTACCCGAGAGACAGTGCTGGCGGAGCTTGAACGCTGGGCCGGTGTTATGTCGGACCAGGACGCGGCGCTGATTGTGTTCATTGGGCATGGGTCGGTGGGCAGGGATGAGTACCGGTTTAATCTCGCCGGGCCGGATATTACCGGCACAGAAATAGTTCAGGCATTAGACGCACTGCCAGCAAAGCGGCAACTGCTGGTCAATACCACCAGTGCCAGTGGTGCGTTGCTGGAAGCGGTATCGGAAAAGCCTGGCAGAGTGGTGATCACGTCGACCAAGAACGGCCGCGAACTTCAGGCAACGCGCTTTTCCACCTTTTTTGCGAAGGCCCTAAGCACCCCGTCTGCCGACCTGGATAAAGATCAGCGCATCAGTGTCGCAGAGGCCTTTGAGTTCGCTGATGCTGCGGTTGCTGACTACTTTCGCGGCGAAGGCCTGTTAGCCACTGAACACCCCCGGCAGGTGGGCGCTGACCCCAAGGCTATGATTTTGGCTCGGTTGAGTGAGTCAGGCGTGGCCAATGGCGAGAGTGGCGTTGATCCTGAGTTACTGGCACGACGGCAATCGTTGAATGATCAGATCGCAGCGCTTCGGGCCCAGCGCGATCAAATGGATCAGGCCGAGTACCTGTCGCAGTTGCAGACCCTGCTGGTGGATTTGTCCCGTGTCAGCGAGGCCATTGAGTCAGGGGGTAATCTTCCATGACGCAATGGCTTACTACTGCCAGGCTGGTGGGGCTGATCTTGTTGGGTAGTGCCGCAGATCTTAGTGCCACCCAACGAGGTATTCACTACGGTGAACTGACGGATCCAGGGCTGGTCGCCTGCGACCACCAGCATTGGCAGGGTCAGCGCGACGCTGCCATTGCCTGTTACAAGCAAATGTTGAGTAAGGCGCCGGCAACACCGGTGCGGGCTGAATTGGCCTGGGCCTTGGGCGAAATTAAGGCCGCCAATCGATGGTTCCGTCAAGCGGTAAAGGAAAATCCGGAGTCGCCAGAACTGCGCACCCGCTGGGGTTGGCTGTTTTCGGTCACCCACCAAGGGGCCGAAGCCCAGGCCCTGTTTAATGAGGCTTTGGCGCTGGATCCGGATTATCACTACGCTCGGTTGGGTTTAGCTAGCGCAATGGCCGGTGGTTTTAGTGGTGCTGCCCGGCAGGCGCTGGAGCCATTGTTGGAAGACGTAAACGCTCCCACTGGGGTCGCTATTCGCGCCAGCCTGATGCAGGCCTGGTTGGCCCTGGAAGAAGGTCAATTGGAGCAGGCCACGCTGTTACTGGACCGTGCCGATGGCATGCTGCGCACCAGCATATGGCCCCGTTCGGAATTGCTGGCATTGCGCGCCGCGAAAGCGGCATTGGCGGATGAGCCGGTGCAGCCTTGGGTAGACCAGGTGTTGGAATTGGATCCCGGCTTTGGTGACGCTTGGGCTGTGCCCGCTTACTTCATGGTCATCACTCGTCGTTACGAGCAGGCATCGGCGTGGTATGAAGCAGCGCTCAAAGTGCAGCCCAATTTGTGGTCCGCTCGGTTGGAACTGGGCAGCAACCTTTTGCGTTTGGATCAACCTGACAAAGCCCGCCAGCAAATCGAGGCGGCCTATGCAGGAGACCCTTACAACGCAAAAACGGTTAATACCCTTCGGCTTTTGGACACCTTCGACACCTTTGACACTCAACAAGTTAGCCTGACCGATGGCGCATTAAAAATGCGTTTGGCTCGGGATGAGTCTGCGGTCATGCAACCCTATGTGAAAGAGTTGACCGAGCGCAGTGTGGCCTTGTTTAGTGAGCGTTATCAGTTCAAGCCCACTCAACCGGTGGTGGTTGAAATGTATCCGGACCATGAAGATTTTGCGGTGCGAACGG
>CAZLJY010000258.1:0-4775 GCA_964559945.1 uncultured Gammaproteobacteria bacterium
TGAGCCAAAGCCTGAGCCAAAGCCTGAGCCAAAGCCTGAGCCAAAGCCTGAGCCAGCGCCGGCACACTTAGCCCAGACAACGCTAGCTCCCCAGCTTGAGCTTCCGCAAAGTGCAGCCTCTAGTGCGCAGGAGCCAGCCAGCAGTACTCCTGTCCCAGAATCCCATCCGCCCGAAAACGAGCGCTGGCGAGTGGACGATTTATATCAAAAACCTCCATCCCAATGGCACCGGAAACCGGCTGTGTGGGCCGCAGCAAGCGCGTTTATTGCGGCCGTGATGGTGTCCCTATTCTTGTCTGGCAGAGGTAGCCAAGAAGTCAGCCCGTTGGATTTGGTAACCGGCGAAGGCGCTGGCATCGGCTTAGGTAACCAGGCTCGCAAACGGGAGGTCGAACCTCCTGTCAGCGAGCCGGACGCCGCCAGCAATTCAGCAGCGAAAACACCATCGCAACCGGATGAGGAAAATCTAGATGCGCTACTAGCGGAGATGCTGGTTGAAGATTCAGATACCAGCCCCGTGGTGCCTAACCCATTGGGCACCGTCAGCGACGCGGAACCGGAAGTATCACCGTCCACAGATCCGGCTCAGGTCCGCAGCGAACCGCAGCCAACACAGACCACTGCTCCCGAAGTCCCTGAATCCCGCCCGGCGCAACCAATAAGCAACGTCGAAACCCCCATTTCAAGACCACAAAATCGAACCCAGAGCACGCCGGCCAATCCTAAAGTCGCCCAGCTACTGCTGGATGCTGAATTGCTGTTAGCAGCCGACCAGTTAACTTTGCCAGAGGGCCAAAACGCGTGGGAGGCATACCAGCAAATTTTGGACATAGACCCCAGTAACCGTGAGGCTCTGCGCGGCCTGGCTCGTATCCAGCGAAACTATGTTAATCGCATAAACGACGCCCTGGACAATGGTGACTTGTCCGCGGCAAGGCGTCTCACTGATCGTCTAAAGTTTATTGACCCACTGCACCCAGACTTGGCCGCTTTTGAACAAGCATTGAGTACCTCGCAAGCGACAGCATCTCCATTTCAAGACCCAATGTCGTCCGGCGGCCTGGGGCCCTTGATGGTGCCCATTGAAGCAGCCCAGGTGACCATCGGCAATCCGAGCCAGGCTGATGAGGGCCTTGTAGTTGAGGCAACGATCCCGGCTTTTGCCTTGGGAGCCTATGAGGTCACCGTTGGAGAGTTTCGCCAATTTGCCCAAGCCACTGGATTGGCAACCCCTGCCAGCGCCTCTGAGGGCTGCAACTACTGGCTGTTTAATTGGCGCCAACGCCAAGACAAAACCTGGGACTCTCCAGGCTACACTCAGTCAGAGTCTCACCCGGTGGTCTGTGTCAGTCATTCAGATGCACTGGCTTACACCCGCTGGTTGAGCAATCAGACCAACCAGCGCTATGGTCTACCCAGCGAATTTCAGTGGGAATCTGCAGCTTCCCAGGATGCAAGCGCAGGGGTTTTCTGGACTGATGCCCGCAATGCTTGCGATTTCGCCAACGTTTCTGATATTGACCGCGCCGAACGGCACAATCTTGAGATCAATGCAGACAATTTATTTGGTTGCCGGGACCGGCGAGTGAGTAGCGGGCCAGTCGGCAGCTATACCGCAACCAGCTCTGGGCTGTTCGATCTACTGGGCAACGTGGGGGAATGGACCGACGACTGCTGGCGAGGGGATTTTACCGGAACATCAAAAAGCGGGCCTTGTGAAGCTGGGGTTGTGCGCGGTGGCTCCTGGTTTGAACGTCCAAGCGAAGTCACCATCCATCACCGCCTCAGGCTTGAGAGGAACGCGCGCTTTAGTCATATCGGGTTTCGCGTCGCGCGGGAACTACCGTCGCAGTAATCTGTGCGCCACGGGCGTTATTCAATTGCCCAAAAGTACTGAGAATCCACCACTGGCACCTCTACAGTCGAGCTATCGGTCATGCCACCAGCGCCCCGCTCACAAACCACCTCTTTACGACCGCTGTCTTTCAAACGCCGGCGCTTGCACTTAATCCCAGTGGCCTTGGCGCCAAATTGCGGAAGGTATTCCTCAGCGAGCTGCGCGCCTGCGTCTACGGCATCTTTCGGAAGCTGGGCTTTGGCTTGTTTCAGGACATCCAAGTCCGCTCGTCTTTTGGTTTTCGCCGCTAGATGAATCCATGCCATACCCTCTACCAAGTCCACTTCTGTGCCCTCCCCTGATATCAGCATGATACCCAGTTGACGCTGGCTATCGGGCTCACCCCAGCGGGCGGTCAGGTTATACAGCGCCAACGCTTCTTCCATTCGTTCAGAACGGTAAGCCTTGTGTGCTTTGTTAATGGTTTGGCGATATTGCGCCGTTGGCATTCGCTCAAATTCCAGCGCCCAGGACGCTGGCATGGTCAAGAGAAAACACAGCCCCATCAGCACCACTCCAGGTCGGCACTGACTCAACGACGATTGACGTCTTGGGACGGTGATAGGCGCAATATTCCACATAGCTGCTCAATCCGGGCAATCGTTAACATGGTAAAAATAGAAGGCCAGGCGTCATAGTGCAAGGGCTACAGCGCCAGATGGCCCTAAAATCACCAAAACGACTGTGAACTGTGCCGCTAGGGTGCCGAGAGGCGGTAACGTTCCTTCAGAATACTCACCCGCTTGACGAAATTTTCCGTTTCTTGATAGGGCGGAATCCCGTCAAACCGCTTTACCGCATTTTCACCGGCATTAAACGCCGCGCTGGCTAGCCGGTAGTCTTGTTCAAACATATCCAGCAACTCACGCAAATAACGGACTCCACCATCAATGTTCTGGGAGGCGTTAAACGGCTGAGTAACACCTAATCGCTCTTGGGTTGCTGGCATCAATTGCATCAGACCCTGAGCACCGGCATCAGAAACTGCGTCAATTTGGAACCAAGACTCCGCATGAATGACCGCCCGCACCAGCGAAGGCTCGACAGAATAACGGGCGCTGGCCGCGGTAATTTCCTGCTGAAAATCGTCATTGTTAAGTGCAACAGTGCGCCAATTGACCGTATTGCGCCAACCGCAGCCATGGCACTTCACCCGAATTACCGAGTACTTTTTCCCACTCGCCGGCTTGCGATCTGTGTAATGGACGATGCCATTGGCGTCAACAAACTTGTAAACCTGGGCTGATGCTTGGGCCGTAAAGACAGTGAAAATTATCAATAAAATCCGACTCATGGCAGCCATTATTAACCAGATCGTTAATTCTCACCAGCGCCGTTGCCAGTCTAATTGCCAGTGAAATACTCAACATAAAAAAAAGCGGCACATCCCTGTGCCGCTGTGTTGTGATCGAAAATCAGCTCTTCCCTGCTGCCTACGGACCCACTGATTTGTTGAAAGTTAGTAGTAGTACAAGTCGTCGCGCAGGTAATATCCACCATGAATATCGCATTGCTGGTAACGGTTAATACCCTGCACAACCCTCACCAATGGGCGGTTGCGGTGGTAATGACCACGATACCCTGAGCTGCCTGCGTAATACCGACGCTGGTTTCGCGGCCGCTGGTAGTTTGAGTAACCCTTGGAGCTCGGGTAATACCGATATTGGTTATAGCTGCGGCGGTCGCCCCGACGATAACTTCGCTTTTGGAATGACCGTGCATTGTTGTTCCGATAACGTCCATTTTTCCCTCGGTTATAACGTCGATCCGAGTGGCTGTAGCCAGCGGGATAAACTTGCAGCTGGCTGTCATGGTGCGCCCCATGATGGTGGTTATGGCCCTTGTGGTCAGCCAACGCGGGCGCCGACAATGCTGCGGTAATGATCAGCAGCCCTAGCTGCCATCGGTTCAGTATGGGTCTCATCGGATGGACCTCCTTCTGCGTTATGTTCGCAGTTACTGTAGTCCCGAGCTCATGAACCGCCGCTGAACCAGTCAGGTTGCGGCTTAAGACATTTTCACCCGTAACTCCCAACACTGGTGCGGGCGTCTGCGGGAAAAATCTGGCGGAACAGTCTCATGGGTAATGTCCTGCCACAGGAAACGATCTTCTAACGCCTCCTCATTTAGCTTGAAACGACGCGCGTTGGTGGAAAATACAATTGTGCCCTGGTCGTCCAGTCGATTCGCGCAAAGCTCCAGCAATTCGACGTGGTCCCGTTGAATGTCCAATGACCCCTCGGCACGCTCAGCGGTGGAAAATGTGGGTGGGTCCAGCACGATAAGGTCAAACCGATGCCGCCCTTCTCGCAAAAATTTCACACAATCTTCTCGCAACAAGCGGTGATCGGTGCTGGCCAAGCCATTGGCTTCAAGATTACGCCTTGCCCAATCTAAATAATTACGAGATAGATCAACCGAAGTTGACTCTTTCGCCCCGCCACCAGCAGCGTAGACAGTGAAACTGCCGGTGTAGCAATACAAATTTAGGACGCGTAGCCCCTGGCTCATAGCGCCAACACGCTGGCGGGTCTGTCGATGATCAAGAAATAAGCCGGTATCCAGGTAATCGTCAAGATTCACCGCAAATCGGTAGCCAGACTCCGTGACCCACTCGTAGCGACCGGTGGTGGCTCGCTGCTGATATTGCTTTTCGCCGCGCTGGCGTTGGCGCTGGCGCACCACTACATCTTCAGCGTCAAGATCCAGCGCCAACTGAACCCCAGCAACGGCATCGTTAAGCCGCTTGCGGGCCACAGCCGGGTCCACCGTCAGCGGCGCCGCATACTCCTGAACATTCACTCTGTCAGCGTAAATATCCACCGCAACCGCGTATTCAGGAATGTCTCTATCGTAAACTCTGTAGGCACTAATATTA
>CAZLJY010000259.1:0-4774 GCA_964559945.1 uncultured Gammaproteobacteria bacterium
AACCTGCGACCCTCGCCTTGTAAGGGCGATGCTCTCCCAGCTGAGCTAAGCACCCCCCGAGAAGGCGCGCTAGTTTACGGCATCCTTCAAGCCTTTGCCAGCCTTGAATGAAGGAATTTTAGACGCCTTGATTTTAATCGTTTCACCAGTCCGTGGATTACGGCCAGTTCGCGCTGCACGCTTCTTCACGCTAAAGGTGCCAAAGCCAACCAGAGAAACCGTATCGCCTTTTTTCAGCGCTTTGGTGACGGATGCCAGCACGGCCTCGACGGCGTCTCCAGCATCGCTTTTACTCAGATCCGCTGCGTTGGATACTGCTTCTACGAGCTCAGTCTTGTTCATAGTATTTCTTCCTAATGTGTGTACGGTGCACCGCATTGTGTGACGTTAGAATTTCAGCATCGCTGTGCTTGTCCTTCCAACAATTTACCGAAAGCGGAAGATGATTGGGAACTTCACCCGTAACCATCAACCGAAAACGTTCACCCCTTCCGAATCAGCTGGCCAGTGGTTCTCCAAAGACCTGGAGAACGGCTGTAAAGCTCCCTTACTACGCTGCCAGCCACCTCGGCGAAGAAGGGTTTATACCAGCCTGTTAGGACGAGGGCAAGGAATTGCGGCCGCAACAACACGAAACTACAAAAACTCAATGCTGGTGCGGGCTGCACAAGATTTTTTTGCACGAAAAAGCGTGAAAAACCCGCTAAAAAGGTTGACTTTTTCTGCCGACATTGCTCAGCAAAAATGACAGCTAAAGTGACTTAAGCCATCCACATCTCAAGCCTTTGATATCTCGGCCGAAGACTCAACTAAAATCGGCCCGGCATAGGATCATGGGCGCGAGCAAAGACAAAATTTCTCCGCCAAAACCACCGAGTCAGGACAAAAACCCCGGCTAAAACGCGCCCTCAATGGGCGCGAATCGTTTTTGACGTTTTGTCGTCGCTTTTGTCGGCTGCCGAAACCTCTCCGGAGGAGCTAAGCGGAACCGGTTGAGCCGATAGCGCCTGCTCAAGCACCTCATCAATCCAACTGACAGGGATAATTTTGAGATTACCCTTCACATTGTCGGGGATCTCGGTCAGATCTTTTTTGTTCTCTTCGGGTATCAAAACGGTCTGCACGCCACCGCGGTGTGCGGCTAGCAGCTTTTCCTTTAAGCCACCAATCGGCAGCACCCGACCTCGCAGAGTGATCTCCCCAGTCATCGCCAAATCAGCTTTCACGGGTATGCCAGTCAAGGCAGACACCAATGCGGTGCACATACCAATGCCAGCACTAGGACCATCTTTGGGCGTCGCTCCTTCAGGAACGTGCACGTGAACGTCCACCGAGGCATGGAACTCATCTTTCAGGCCAAGAGACCCAGCACGATTCCGCACAACTGTCATCGCGGCCTGGATAGACTCACGCATCACATCACCCAATTGACCGGTTTGCAGCATTTTGCCTTTGCCATTAACCACCGTTGCCTCAATACTCAGCAATTCGCCACCGACTTCGGTCCAGGCCAATCCTGTGACCAAGCCAACCTCATCCTTTTCTTCGGCCAATCCGTAGCGATGGCGCCGAACGCCAAGGTAGTCGTCCAGATTTTCTGCGGTTATATCAATGGATTCAATGGCGTCATCCAAAATCAACGCTTTGACCACCTTGCGGCAAATCTTGGCGATTTCCCGCTCCAGCGACCGCACCCCAGATTCCCGGGTGTAATAGCGAATGATGTCGCGCAGCGCTTCACCATTTAGGCTCAATTCCGAGGACTTCAGCCCGGTTGCTTTTTCCTGTTTGGGCAGCAAATAGCGTTGCGCAATATTCAACTTCTCGTCTTCCGTGTAGCCGGGAATTCGAATGACTTCCATTCGATCCAGCAGCGGGCCAGGAATATTCAATGAATTGGCTGTGGCCACAAACATGATTTCGGACAAGTCTAAGTCCACTTCGAGGTAGTGGTCGTTAAAAGCATGATTTTGTTCTGGATCTAATACTTCCAGCAACGCCGAGGATGGGTCACCACGAAAGTCCATGGACATTTTGTCCAACTCATCGAGCATAAATAATGGGTTGCGCTTACCGGCTTTGGTCAGGTTCTGCACGATTCGACCAGGCATGGACCCAATGTAGGTTCGCCGGTGCCCGCGAATTTCAGCTTCATCACGCACGCCACCTAGAGACATGCGCACAAACTGACGATTGGTGGCTCTAGCGATTGACTGCCCCAGAGAGGTTTTTCCCACACCCGGAGGTCCAACCAAACAGAGAATGGGACCTTTCATCTGGCGCACCCGCTGTTGAACTGCCAAATATTCAAGAATCCGCTCTTTTACCTTGTCCAAGCCGTAATGATCTTCGGCTAGCGCCGCCTCAGCAGCCGCTAGGTCTTTGCGAATGCGTGAACGCTTCTTCCAGGGCAACCCAAGCAGAGTATCGATGTAATTACGAACTACCGTCGCCTCAGCAGACATGGGCGACATCATCTTCAATTTGCCAAGCTCCGACAGCGCTTTTTCTTCCGCCGACTTCGGCATCCCGGCCTCAGCAATTTTTCGGGCCAGCTCATCGGATTCTCCAGGCGTTTCCTCCAGATCTCCCAGTTCTTTTTGAATGGCTTTCATTTGCTCATTCAGGTAGTACTCGCGCTGACTTTTCTCCATCTGGCTCTTAACCCGGCCGCGAATGCGCTTTTCAATCTGTAGCACATCGATTTCGCCTTCCACCAAACCTAACAAGGCCTGCAGGCGCTGATTAACATCGCCTATTTCCAAGATGGCCTGTTTATCTTCCAGTTTGATCGCCAAATGCGCAGCGACTGTGTCGGCCAGACGGCTAGGGTCATCGATACCCGATAGTGTTGCCAGCAATTCGGGTGGAACCTTTCGATTAAGCTTTACGTATTGCTCAAACAGCGAGACCAATGAGCGCGCCGTAACATCCAGCTCGCGATCTGGGGTGTCTGAGCCGGGATCAACCACAGATACAGTGGCGATAAAATGCTCATCTTGCTGCACCATGCCCTGGACGCGCGCCCGGTCAGCGCCTTCCACTAGCACTTTAATGGTGCCATCGGGTAGCTTCAGCAGCTGCAGAACGGTTGCCAAAGTACCCACATCGTAAAGATCTTCAGGCTGAGGATCGTCGACTTCAGCAGAACGCTGGGCAAGCAACATGATTCGTTTATCCTCACCCATGGCCACATCTAAAGCTTTGATGGAGCGCTCTCGTCCTACAAACAGCGGAATCACCATGTGGGGATACACCACCACATCTCGCAGCGGCAGCACAGGCACGTGGACCAACTCCATACCAGTTAGATCGTTGGAGCTTAGGGAATCATCAGAAGAAGCGGCCATTGGGCACCCCAGATTGGTGGTTAAGTGATGTGGATCGTTCGAAACCGCCAGACCTTGAGCGAAAATTCGCCAGATGTCGAAAAAAGGGCTTTATTTCCTCTTCGACCACAATCAATGGCGGCTTCTTACCACGGTTATAGCAGTTTACGGGGATAGAGATTGGGCTGTCGATTACGGCTTTCAACACCCAGCAGAAAGGTCTTTGGAATTACCTTACGGTACAACAACGATCAAGAGAACAACCACCTTCTTGATGGTTGTCCCTTAGATGCCGCAACGAGGTTTAAGTGTTATTCCGAAACTGCCCTAGCGTTTTCGTAAATCAGGTAGGGGTCCGCTTCACCGTTAATGACCGCCTCGTCAATCACGACCTTACTCACACCCTCCATAGACGGCAGCTCATACATGCTGCCGAGCAGAACGTTTTCTAAGATCGTGCGCAGCCCACGAGCGCCAGTTTTGCGCTCCATGGCTTTGCGAGCGATGGCGCTAAGTGCGTCGTCGCGGAATTCAAGCTCCGCGGATTCCATTTCGAACATCTTCTGATACTGCTTAGTGATGGCGTTTTTCGGTCGCGTGAGAATCTTGACCAAGGCGTCTTCGTCCAGTTCGCGCAGGGTTGCCACCACCGGTAAACGACCCACGAACTCAGGTATCAGACCGTAACGAACCAGATCTTCCGGCTCGGTATCCAGCAACACATCACCTAAATCTGCGGTCTCATCTTTCGCTCTGACTGTGGCCGAAAACCCTATACCAGTGCTGTCGGAACGGGATTGAATAATTTTTTCTAGCCCAGCGAAGGCGCCGCCGCAAATAAAGAGAATACTCCCTGTGTCGACCTGTAAAAATTCCTGCTGGGGGTGCTTTCGTCCACCTTGAGGCGGCACCGAGGCGACAGTGCCTTCAATCAACTTCAGCAATGCCTGCTGAACACCCTCACCGGACACGTCCCGGGTAATGCTGGGGTTTTCGGCTTTCCGTGAAACCTTATCGATTTCATCAATGTAAACGATACCGGTTTGCGCCTTCTCAACGTCGTAATCGCATTTCTGCAACAACTTCTGAATGATGTTCTCCACATCTTCCCCGACGTAACCCGCTTCGGTAAGGGTTGTGGCATCAGCAATGGTGAACGGGACATTGAGCAACCTAGCAAGGGTTTCAGCTAGCAACGTTTTGCCCGACCCGGTCGGACCGATTAGCAAAATGTTACTTTTCGCCAGTTCAACGTCATCGTTGCCACTGTCGACCTCGAGGCGTTTGTAGTGGTTGTAAACCGCCACCGAAAGCACTCGCTTGGCATGTTCCTGACCAATGACGTATTCATTCAATACATCATTGATTTCTCGGGGTTTAGGTAGCTTGCTGCGCGCGGCAGTAGACTTTTCTTCAAGCTCTTCGCGAATAATGTCGTTGCACAG
>CAZLJY010000260.1:0-4627 GCA_964559945.1 uncultured Gammaproteobacteria bacterium
CAGCCATTGCATTGGCCTGGATATTGAAGGCACTGGAATGGATACTGATTCTCTCTATTTTGGGCGGCAGCGCCTCTGCCCTCAACATTTTAGCGATCTCTGCAATCCAACTGTTGGATCTCGTCATCATGATTTTTATCGTGGTGATTTTCGTTCGCGTCTTGCTTAGCTGGTTCGCGCCCCAGGGCGACAACCCGGTGCTGCCCCTTCTGTATCAACTGTCGGCACCGCTGCTTGGCCCGGCTCGTCGGATAATACCGTCCATTGCCGGTCTGGACCTGTCCCCCATGGCCGTCCTCATTGGCCTACAACTATCAAAAATGTTGTTGATCGCCCCTTTAGTGGATCTGGCGCAAAGACTCTAACCTATGCGCTGTTCGTGAATAATGTGAGCCAGCGGAGTACCATCCGATAATCACCCCATTTGGAGACAGTCAGTGAGAACTTTCATCCTTTTGCTAGTAATAACGTTAAGCCTCCTGTCAACCTCGGCAACCTGGGCCGAACAATACGTGGGTACGGATGATATTCAGGTCCATTACAGCGCTATTAGCACCGATAAACTGCCACCGGCAGTCGCCCGAGCCTATGGCATCACCCGTTCCCAATCCCGGGCAATGCTCAATGTGACCGTCTTGCAAACCGGAGGCGGCCACGAGCTGGGCAAACCAATCAACGGCGAGGTTAAGGCCAGCGCAACCAATCTGACCGGTCAACGCCGAGATATCGATATGCGAAGAATTGAAGACGCTGGCGCTATTTACTACGTAGGTTTTGTTCGGGTGACCGATGCCGAAACCTTGGATTTCGTCGTCGACGTTCTGCCGGCGGGCAAAGACGACCCTATGAAGGTGGCGTTTCGCCAGCAGTTTTTTGTTGACTGATCACAGCCAGAAAGGGCCGATGCGCGCTTTGTCGATCGGCCTATTAACCATTTCCGACACCCGCACCCTGGACACCGATAAATCGGGTGACTGGCTCGCGGATGCTGCCATATCCCAGGGCCACCAAATCGCTGCCCGTGAGATTTGTGAGGATAACCGATATGCGCTGCGCGCAGTGGTATCGCGGTGGATTGCCGACCCGGGCATCGAGGTCATCATCACCACCGGCGGCACTGGGCTTCGGTCACGGGATGTGACGCCGGAGGCCATCGGGCCGTTGCTCGATCAACCCATTGATGGGTTTGCGGAATTGTTCCGGGCCGCCTCTGTCGCGGACATCGGATCCTCAGCACTGCAGTCCCGAGCGTTAGCCGGCATGGCCAACAGAACCCTGGTCTGCTGCCTGCCCGGCTCCACCGGCGCCTGCAAGACCGCCTGGGAATCCATTCTTCGCGAACAGCTGGATAGCACCAACCGTCCCTGCAATTTTTCTGAGGTGCTTGGTGTCTGAAAACTCTGGTCTGTTCGCCATGGCGGACGTAAGCGCTAAATCCGTGACCACTCGGCGCGCCTTGGCTGCTGGCGAAATTGTGCTGGGGGCTAAGGCCTTCGACTTAGTTGTCCAGCGGCAATTGCCCAAGGGCGATGCGCTGGTGCTGGCAGAAATCGCTGGCATACAGGGCGCCAAACAAACCCCCTCCCTGATACCGTTGTGTCATCCAATCAATCTCAACCGAGTCATTGTGCGCCATCACCCTGTGCCTGAGCGCCATGCGGTGGCGGTGTATTGTTTGGCCGAAATCGCCGAGCGAACCGGCGTCGAAATGGAGGCGTTGACGGGCGCCAGCATAGCCCTGTTAACCCTTTGGGATTTGGCCAAACCCATCGAGGCAACGCTGGAAATTCAGGCAGTGACTTTGCGCTACAAGTCCGGTGGAAAGTCCGGCGAGTGGATTCACCCGGATGGCCTGGAACCCTTCGCCAAAGAAATGATCGGCCTCACGCCATGACTCGGCACGGCCTGAGCGCGTTGTTGACCGCGCTCAATAATTTGCCTAACGCAAAGACCGCTATTCTTGCCACTGTGATTGACACCGAAGGGTCCAGCTACCGCAAGGCCGGCGCTCGAATGCTGATAGATCTGGATGACCACCAATTGACCGGAATTGTTGGCGGTGGTTGCTTTGACGATGACCTGCTGGAACACGCGCGTGAAGTGGCTAACACCGGCCAGTGCAAAGTCGCGTTTTATGACATGAGGGCCGATGATGATGTGTTGTGGGGACTGGGCATGGGCTGTAACGGTGCGGTGCGCGTATTACTCCAGCCCGTCACATCTAACCATCCCCTGATTGCTCTACTGGAACAAGGGCAGCGCCGCGGCGGCCTGATTAGCACCCGCGTGAGCGACGGCCACTGCTGGCTAGCTGACGCTGGACAGGCCCAAGGGCTGTCCCAGCATGATGGCCAATCCGTTTTCACCGACGCCATAACCCGTCAGTTTTGCCTGGGGATTTTCGGTACCGGGTCAGACGTGTTACCCGTGGTTGATCTGGCCGACCAATTGGACTGGCAAACAGTCCTCTGGGATCACCGACCTGGCAGCGTGAAACCCCATCGATTTCCGTTGGCGCTTAGCCTCAGTCACTTTGATGGGTCAGCCCCAGCCGATGCCAAAGACTGCCAGGCCGTGTTAGTCATGAGCCACAACTTTGATGCTGACCGGCGATTTCTCTCGGCCATTGCCAAACTGAGTATTCCTTTTGTTGGAACACTAGGCCCCGCCAGCCGGCGTACGCGATTGCTGGAGGAAATTGATGGATCGCCAGACAACTTGGCGAAACGCATTTGCGGCCCAGTGGGCTTAGACCTTGGCGGCGAACTGCCGGAGGAGATCGCCTTATCGGTGATTAGTCAGATCCAGGCCCACCGACTGGGGCGCGGCGCGGCGCCCCTGCCCCAGTAGGTGCCAGATGACAACTCGCTACCATGGTCATCTGGCGCTGAGCCATTTTGACGAGAAGACCCAGACCCAACTAGAAGGTAGCAGCGTGATGTTGATTGGGATGGGCGGCATTGGATGCCCGACAGCCCTATATCTTGCCGCAGCGGGCGTGGGACGACTGCTGCTCTGCGATTTCGACCGCGTCAGCGAAAGCAACCTGACACGCCAGATTCTGTTTACCGAAAATGATGTGGGCGAACTGAAAGTCACTCAAGCCGCCAAAAAACTGCGCGCTTTGAACTCATCGGTCACTGTCGATATTTGCACTGATCGTATCGATGCTGATACTGCTAATGATGTGGGAGCAAACTGTCAGCTGTGGATCGACACTAGCGATAATTGGGCCACCCGAATGGCGGTCAACCAAGCAGCTCTGGCATCCGCCACCCCCTGGCTGATGGCGGCAGCCATTCGCCGCGAAGGCCAATTGGCGCTGTTTCAACCCTCGACGAAAAATGCCTGCTACGCCTGCCTCTACGCCGACGCGGCAAACACTATGGACAACTGCGCCGGAGCGGGGGTTATGTCGACAGTTGCTGGCAGCATCGGCGTGGCTGCAGCGCACCTGGCACTGAGTTTTCTTACCGGTACCGAGGTAACCCGCGAGCTACGACTGTTTGACGGTCACGGCCTGGCCTGGCAATCGTTAACCACCCACAAAAACCCGGATTGTTGTGTCTGCAACCCCTGACCTATGGTCGTTAGTTCTTGCGGCCGGCGGGTCGCAGCGTCTAGGTAGACCCAAACAAGCGTTGTCTATCGGCGCGCAATCGCTGCTGCTGAATGCTGTGCAGCGGGCCAACGTTGTCACCCCGCAGAAAGTGATTTGTGTACTTGGCGCTTACCAGCCGCCAGCGCCAATGCCCTGCCAAACCCGAATCAATTCTAACTGGCGATTAGGAATGGCCAGCTCCATCGCCACGGGCTTGAACGCGGTGCCCCATCACGCCAGCGTTTTGATCACCTTGTGTGACCAACCCGACGTCAGTGCCGATCATTTAGCTCAGTTAGTGGATTGTCACTATCAGGATGTAAGTTTTACAGTCGCGGCGTTTTACGCCGGATTCGCCGGCGTACCCGCCGTTTTCCCCGCCGCCCTCAGACCCACCTTGCTAAAGCTTCGCGGCGATGAGGGCGCCCGAAAAGTCCTGCGAAACGCTGAGCTGAAACTAAAGACCGTTGATATTCCCCAGGCCGCAACGGATATCGATACCCCAACGGATTGGACCCAATGGCGCAGCAACGTCAATGCCTCGGATTAAGGCCGGCCGCTATGATCCGTGGTGATGATGTCCGTGCTCGACACACTGCTCACAATTGACCCAGCCCGAATGCCCATCCAGGTAATGCTCTTTTTTCCAAATGGGTAAGCGGACTTTGATTTGATCTATGCAATATCGACATGCATCAAAGGCCGCCGCTCGATGGTGGGCCACTGCCCCTACCCATACTGCTAGGTCGCCAACCGCCAACTGACCTTGGGCATGCACAGCCCCTACCGCCACAACGTCAAACCGGCTCAACGCCTCCGCCATCACCTTTTCACCTTCAATTAAGGCCAGCGGCTCATACACCTCATACTCCAGCCCTCGCACAGCCCGGCCATCCTGATGATTGCGTACCCAGCCTTCGAAGGACACGTATCCGCCGCAACTAGCGTCCGCCAAACCCAGGGCAAGTTCATTGGACTTCAGCGGCTGAGAAGAAATTTTGAACACCGTCAGCCTCCTGCCACTGG
>CAZLJY010000261.1:0-4511 GCA_964559945.1 uncultured Gammaproteobacteria bacterium
CGGGCCGACGGGAGTCGGGCGGTGACCCACCTTAAGCAGCATCGACGTCTGTGGAACGCTCCGGTGGTGACTACCCTATCGCTGCACTCTGAATCCGGCCCCGAGGTATCGTCGGATGACATTTTTGTCCGGTTTCGCCAGCGTGTGGCATCGACGCCTGATGGGTCAGCGGTGGAAATCATTCAAACGGGTAATTTGCGCCGTCTATCGATGGACGTGTTTGATCAAACTTTCAGGCTCACCCTTGGGCTCAAGTGGCTCGCGGCCATCGTTGCGTTTGTTGGTGTGCTCAGCGCGGTTTTGGCGCTCCAACTGGAGCGCCGGCGTGAATCGAACTTGCTGTTCTCCATGGGCTTAACGCGATTTCAAATCGGGCGTTTGTTGTTGCTGGAGTCGCTAGGCTTAGGTGCGGCCGCAGCGTTGTTGGCGATGCCCTTGGGCGCCGCCTTGGCCTGGCTGCTGACCAGCGTGGTTAATACCCGAGCCTTTGGTTGGACACTCTACGTGGACTGGCACTGGCCAACCTTTGTCCAGGGTTCGGTGATTGCCACCGGTGCTGCAGTGCTTGCGGCAATCCCGCCAGCACTGATGTTCAACCGACCGGAGTCAAGACCCACATGATGAGCTTATTGCCGACAGGCGTTGCCCGAATTGGGGTGATCTTAAGTGTTGGTATGTGGCTTATCGGCTGCACCGAGGCGCCAGCGCCCAGTAGCTTGCAACAAACCCTCGGCGGCGACCCAGATCCTGGATTTGCCCGGGCGGTGGCCGTTAAGCCGATGGTGTTTCCTCGCGACCATGGCGCCCATCCTGACTACCAAACGGAGTGGTGGTATTTCACCGGCCACCTGCGCAGTGGCGAGGGGCCAACGGCGCGCAATTTTGGCTATCAGCTGACGTTTTTTCGACAGGCTCTGGTTCCCATTGGGCAGGCCAGCGAGGCGGCCAGCGAGGGAGCGACAGTGGAGGAGCACTCCCAGTCTTGGGCTGCCAGTGAGCTGTTCCTGGCCCACTTTGCGATCAGTGATCTTGACCGCAAACGGTTTTACCAGGCCCAGCGTCTTACCCGCGCTTCAGCGGGCCAGGGTGAGGCCGCTGAAGGTCAGATGGCGGTCCGGGTTGAAGACTGGCAACTCACTTGGATTGATTCCCAGATTGCGCTGACGGCAAAAGATTCCCATCACGGCCTGCGCCTTACGCTCAATCCGGTGAGCGGGATTGTTCTACAAGGTGATGAAGGTCTGAGCGCTAAGGGTGCCGGGTTAGGCAACGCCAGTTACTATTATTCCATTCCCGAACTTGAGTCTGCGGGAACGCTTCAAGTGGGCAACGAAACCTTGGCGGTCCGCGGCGATAGCTGGCTGGATCGCGAGTGGAGCACCAGCGTGCTGGAGCCGGGTCAAGCGGGTTGGGATTGGTTCAGCTTGAACCTGCAGGACGGTCGATACCTGATGTTATTTCAGCTCCGAGACGCTGCCGGCAATCCGGATCAGTTCTCCGCCGGCACCTTGGTTGATGGCGACCAGGTGACCAAGCTTAAGGCCAGCAACTTTACCCTGGCGGGCGACCAACCATGGCGCAGCCCCCACAGTGGCGCGAGATACCCGCTGCGTTGGCAGATCACCTTGCCGGGCCAGGAGTTGGCCTTAACGGTAACCCCGCTAATGCAAGACCAAGAAATTAATCAGACCTTTCGCTACTGGGAGGGCGCGGTTGCAGCCCATGGCCAGTGGCGAGGGGACGCGGTTCAAGGCCGCGGTTATTTGGAGATGACAGGATATGACAAGCGTTAACACGCAGGCGCCAGCGAGTGGTGAAGAGATTGAGTTGCGGGCAGGCGGTTATTTGCTTTCTGGTCGGGCGTTTGGTCCTGCGGATGGCACGCCGGTGCTGGCTTTGCACGGATGGATGGATCATGCCGACAGCTTTGCGCCTATGGCACCGTTACTCAGTGGATGTCGAACGGTGGCGCTTGATTTGCCCGGCCATGGACTGACCCCCATGGGTGAGCAGGGCAACTGGTTTCACTACATGGACAACGTGGCGCTAATTTTCGAAATGCTTAATGTACTGGGTTGGGACCGCTGCCATTTGGTCGGCCATTCCATGGGCGGCGGCTTGGCGGCGCTGGCGGCAGCAGCGTTTCCTGAGCGATTTAATTGCCTGGTGAGCATCGACATGCTGGGGCCTATTTCCGGACCTTCAGCAAAGGTGGTTGAGCAGTTGCGTAAGGGCATTATGGATCGCGCCAAGGGACTGCAGCAGCGCTATTTTGCCACCCTGGAGGAGACGTTGGCGGCCCGGGAAAACGACAACTTCCCCTTAGCGCTGTGCAAAATTCTGGCCGCCAGAGGGATTGAACAAACCGACAAAGGTTTTACCTGGCGCGGAGATCGGCGATTGAAATGGTCATCGCTGCAGCGCCTGTCTGAATCTCATGTGCGCCACATACTGGAAGCTATCCAATGCCCAACTCTGGTGCTGCTGGCGCAACAGCCCCGTTACCCGCAGATGAAAGCGTTAATTGATCAGCGCCAAGGGCTTATCCCGAATGAACAGATTATTACCGCGCCGGGTGGACATCATTTGCATATGGAAAACCCGCAAATTTGCGCTGATCACATCAATGGATTTTTTGCGTCTTTGCCTTAGCCCAGTGGCCCGTTCAGTTGGACCACTTGGTAGTTGATAGCCGACGCAAGGGTGACCCAGGCCAGGTAGGGGATTAAGAACGCGCCAGCCAGTTTGCGGCGGCGGGCGCACACCACCATCAACACGACGATAGACAGCCACAGTGCAGGCACCTCATACAACGCCCAATCCGGTCTTTTCCAATGAAAAAACAGCAGCGACCACATCACGTTTAGAACGGCGTTCAATGCCAGTGCCGTGACCAACACCCAGCGCTTTTCCGTTTCCGCCCACCAAGCCAAAACCCCGGCACTGGCGGTGAGGGTAAAGATGACCGTCCAGACCGGGCCGAAAACCCAGTCAGGGGGTTTGATCGCGGGTTGGATCAAGTTTTGGTACCAAGGGCCAAGGTCGGTTAGCAGCCCACCGGTGCCAGACACCGCAAGGGTACAGAGCACCGCAACTACAATCACCGGCCAGCGCCGCTCAGCGGTCATCCGAAATGCTCCGGAAGTTATGGAGGACCCGGTTAACCGTCAAGGGTCAATGTGCCTCGCATAATGTTCCAATGGCCGGGGAATGTGCAGATGTAGGTATAACTGCCTGACAGACCTTCAGTGGAGAATGTGACGCTGTCGGTTTGGCCGCCACCGATGAGTTTTGTGGCGGCGATAATCCGATTGTCTTTTGGCAGGTATTCGTTGCGCGGACCGGCAGCGATGCCGGCATTAGCTATTGCTTCCACCGCATCGGTTGGCACTAACACCCAGTTATGCCCCATAGCTTCTTTGGGAAACTGACCGGCATGACTTAACGTTACGGTGATCTCGGCGCAGCTGGCCGGCGCTGATAATGTTTTGGTGGTGTAGGCAATGGTATCGCCGGTTCCGATGGCCAGCTTGCAGGCGTCCTCTTCTGTGTTTGGGTCAGCTTTGGCCGCTGCACTGGTCGCCGCGCTGGTCGCCGCGCTGGTCGTCGCGTTGGTCGTCGCGTTGGCCGCTGCGGCAACGCTACCGGCCACAGGTTCTGCGCTGTTAACGACCCCATCTTTGACCTCAGCAGCCATGTCCACCGCTGCCTCTTTGGCCCCGGCTGCCATTTCCATGGCCTTGTCTTTGGCCTCAGCGGCCATAGTCGCGGCGGTGTCTTTTGCCTCAGCGGCCATAGTCGCGGCGGTGTCTTTGGCCTCAGCGGCCATGTTCGCTGCGGCGTCTTTTGCCTCAGCGGCCATAGTCGTAGCAGCGTCTTTCGCTTCAGCGGCCATGTTCGTCGCCGCATCTTTCGCCTCAGCGGCCATATCTGTCGCCGCGTCTTTTGCATCCGCTGCCATGGTCATTGCGGCGTCTTTTGCATCGCCAGCCATTGCGCTGGCGCTATCAGCCACGTTTTCGAAGCCGTTTTTAACCGCACCGGTCATCTCTTTTGCCGTGTCTTCGGCTTTATCGGCCACGGTTTTTGCATCGGAGGCGCTGTCATCGCCGCCGCAGGCCGACAGGGCGAAAACCAGCGACACTGTTATCAGGTAATTGGGAATCGATAATCGTCTCATCGGGGCAACTCCAAAATCAGTTGGGGGTGTCTGGAATCAGACCAGCGCCAGTTTAGCGGAAAACCTGGGCGATTTTGCTTTTTACCAGCCGGCAGCGTTGTTAGTCGTCGCCAGCGCCTGGCCATTCGAGGGCGCCGCAAACCTGCTCGAGCAAGGCTCGAAACTCCAGGGTAAACAGGGCGAAGCGCGCATCCAGTTCTTCCATCGCCGATTCGGTGCGCACCTCGCTCAGTTGCTCTTGCACTTGGTCCAACGCCTTGACCCGCAACAAATTGAGCTCCTCGCTCAAACTAAAACTGAAACGATCGGCCCACACCAAGCCTAGTCGAAA
>CAZLJY010000262.1:0-4482 GCA_964559945.1 uncultured Gammaproteobacteria bacterium
ACTTTGGCGCGGTGCAGGCGGCCTTGGCCGACAACTCAGGGTATGGCTCACCGGTGGTTATGGCACCGGAGCAATTTGACGGCGAACCGACCTCACCGGCAAGCGATCACTACTCCCTGGGCTGCACATTGTTTTACGCGCTAACCGGTCGTTTCCCCATTGAGGTGGACACGATGGAGCAGTTGCTAAAGCGCCACCAACAGCGCCGTCCTATTGGCCTGTCAGCAGTGCCTCGGCCATGGCGAAAGTTGCTCAGCCAACTGCTAGAGGCGGACCCGGCTAAGCGGATGGGTGCTGCGCAATTGGGTCTACAGCTGCAGCGCATGAAAACTCGTAAACAACGCCATCGCAGGCAGCTGGCTCTGTGCGCCGTGATTGGTTCGTTGATTGCGGGTGCCAGCGCCGCTGGCTGGGCAGCCTATGCAACAAAACGCGATGCCACGCGATTGGCTGAGGTGCATGAGGTTTATGTGCAGGCGCTTAGCGCAACTAGCCCCATCGATCAGTCCGGCCCACCATCGCTGGAGCCGTTCTACGATAATTTGTACAAAGAAGGCGAACAAAGACTAAGGGCTTACCCCAAAGCGCAGGGGCAGGTGTTTTCATTGGTTGGGCTTGGTTACGACGCGTTGGGCAAACCAGACCGCGGCCTTGAGGCAGCGCAGCGAGCCCTTGAACTCATGCGCCGCTCAGAAAATGTCTCTAACTATGAGCTGGCCGACGTCTGGCTTAACTTGGCCGAGAGCCTGCGAACTACTGAAAAATTCGATGAGTCAGAAGAGGCCGCCAAAGCAGCGTTGGCTCTGCTGGATACCAGCAGCCATCCCCAGGCCGGCGAGCGCCGCTTGGTGGGGCTCAACAAGCTCTCAATGTTGTACTTAAGCCGTGGACGCATTGGTGAGTCCATTGAAGCCCACAAACAGCTACTTGCGCAGCGTATCGCCCTGCATGGCGCAGACAGCGTTCGCGCCGCAGTGGATCATTTTAATTTGGCAACATCCCAACACGCCATTGGTTTGGACCAGGACGCGGTATCAAACTACCAGCGCGCTGAGCAACTGTTGAAAGCCAATGGTGATGAGGCATCGGTGCGAATGGGGTTCGTGATGCATGGACTTGCTGAGGCGTTCACGTCCATCGACACCGACAAGGCAAAAAGCTACGTGGAAAGGGCCCACCAGTTGTATGCGGCCTCGCTGCCAGCCGATCACAAACGCTTGTTGACGCTGAAATTAACCGAGCTTGAAATCTGGCGTCTGGAGGGGCAGGCCGAACGCGTTGACCCAATGGTTCGTGAGTTAATGAAAAGGCCAGACTTAACCGACAAACAGAATAACCAGATGCGCACTCTGCTGGCAGCCACCCTGATGGACCGGGAGCAATGGCATGAGTCAGCAACCCGGTATTCTGAGCTTGCGACCCTGGACAGCGGACAATTCAGTCGTCTACAGCCTTACTACGCAGCAGCGTTTGCTTACGCTAACTATCGCGCGGATACCACTGAACCATCCCCCGTTCCCGCGATCAATGAAGCGCGCAAGGCACTAGCCCAGATCGGTCATGAGCACACGCCACCTTACCAAAGGATGGGGCAGTGGCTAACGGCGTTGAAGGATTTGTAGGATCAGGTTCAAGTGCCAGAGTAAAGCACTATCAATTCGCTACTCCGTCATCGGAGGTTCTAAGGGAAATCGCAGAGCGCTAAGGGTTAAAGTTATGGGTGAGGGCAAAGGGAAGCGTCGGTGATCTGTGGCACTTGAACCTGACCCCAATTTTTACCCCAATTTTTCAGATTCATTGCAGTCGCAATGAATCTTGTTCAAATCCTGAGCTGAAAATGTTTGGGTTATCTTCGGTTTGGCCGAAAAACGTGTTCGCAAATTCAAACGCCCGCTGTCCAACGACACTGCCCATTTGTCTCCCGGCGATATCATCAGCAGGTGGGTGAATGCCGCCCCAGATGCGCGAAAGACTAGTTTGGTCCGAGGCGTCGTAATAGGTGGCCCACTGAAGCGTAACGTTTTGACTCGGGCCTTCCTCAAAGACCAAAAACTCATTTTGGGGGCAGAAAAATTCGCCTAGGCCGCCCGGAAACCAGGCTGACCCCGTTATTCGTGTGAGGATTTCTGCGCCGGCTCGACTAAAGGTGCTATGGCCTGACACGTAGCCAGCGAAAGGTGGCGTCACAAAGGTTGGGCGCTGGTAAGGCCACCAGTCATCGGCAAGTATCCAGCCAACGCCAGAAAATTGTGTTGAGGGATCAAACACGTAACCTGGGCCGCGCCAGGTATAAAGCGCTATTTTGCCCTCGTTCCCCGGTAGGTT
This sequence comes from uncultured Gammaproteobacteria bacterium, assembly GCA_964559945.1. Lineage (GTDB taxonomy): Bacteria > Pseudomonadota > Gammaproteobacteria > Xanthomonadales > SZUA-38 > JANQOZ01. The sequence goes on from CAZLJY010000262.1 coordinate 2,326, forward strand.
TGCGTGACGCGCCCCAGGAGCGGTTGTTTCTGACGTGATCAGCTCAATAAATCCAGGCACGAGATTAATACCGTCAGGATGAAAGGAGAGCGCTGACGGGTCCGAGCGCTGGCCCAACCCTGCTAGGTAGCGAATGGCTGATACTGGCCGTATATAGTCGTACCAGCCCTTTACGCTCCAGGCTGCGATGGCAGCGTCATGCATCGCACCGCCGAGGGTAAAATACAGTTTTACGTCCCATTCCAGCCTATCGACCACCGGGCCTTCGCCGGCAAGACGATTGATTTGTTGCGGATGGTCTGCGACATAATTGGCGATAACAAACCAGTGGCCGGGCGGTGTTTCTGAGTCTGGGCCGTCGGCCCAGAATTCTGCCAGCACGCGGGTGTAGTCTCCGCGAAGCACAGGGTTGGGTGTATAGGGCTGACCAGTCACCGGGTTGAGCGGATGGCCCACACTCCAGTCGCCGCCCTGAATCAACTCATAGTATCGACGTTCGTCCGCGACCAGCGGCAGCGGCGCATTACCAATGCTAGCGGGAGACGCATCCCACATTACGCCGTCGTCGGGGTCTAGGTGACTGGACCAGATAGAAACCAGCTCAAAACCCCAACGATAGTCATCAGCCCCAGCGCCCGCAAAACCGGGGGGTGCACCAGGGTCGAGGTACACTCTGAATTCGTTGTCGTCTCGGCTGTTGACCACGCTATCGGTGGGACGCAGCGCAAAAGGTGTCACTTGCCCCCATTCCGGGCTGAGGAAATCTGGCACGCCGTCGATCAGCACATTGCCTGCCTGGTCTATGAAAAATTCCAGGCCCAGGGGCTGCCATCGATCCGGGTTAGTTAAGTTGGGATTTCCGGGTAACGCGGGCGTCAGAGCCTCGTTGACTGGTAAATAAACCTGGTTTGCATAGTCATTTTGTTCGTTGGAACCGTCGGTAAGACCGTAATGGAGAATCGCGGCGGCGATTCGGTTGCCCAGCGCTGCTGGACTATCGGTTTCGGTTTCGACAAAGTTAGGGTCCAGACCCAGGGAAGCCATATGGTCATTGAAGGCCTCTAACGATGCATCGGCGCCAGGGGAGTCAGCGAATCTTGCGTTCAAGATACGGAAAGCTGCATAGCTGATGGTCACGGCCCGATCGCGGGCTTTGTTGTCACTGGTGAGTTTTTCATCAACCAAAAACCCAACCGCCGTTGCATTGTAGGCGGCCCACCCATCCCACATGGCGATGGATAGATGCCATAGATTTCTTGCATGCACGGTGGGCCGTGCCAGATCGTTGCGAATAGCCAGGAGTGTAAGTTCGTTCCATTGACGTGCAATGGATTGGCCTGGCTGGACACCGCTGGCAGCGGCTGAAAAGACCTGTGACAGATAAAGAACGGCCACTCCAAGAAGTCTAGCTTTAATGGAGCAATACGGGTTTTGACGCTGGCGCTGGAGCGTTGTCCGGGGTTTCCTCAACATAGCCTAATCATAAACTGCCGATTTGAGTTAAGCAGCATTTTTTATGAAAGATAGAGGTATTGCCGAGTGAATTGAGCGTGGCCGCTAGAGTCGGCGGAAGACTAATTACAAACACCACCGATTTGCGCCAGATATCATCAGCGACGCGGTATGGCTGTACTACGAATTCAATCTCAGCCATCGCGACATCATAGTTATCCTATCAATCTACCAGGGTACAAGAGCATGGAATTCGGTGGTTCAAATCGGGGCATGGGTTCTGCAGATTTGGCAGAGTTAACCTTGCAGAACCCCTAAGTGGGTTAAGCGACTTAAAGCTGACTTCGGAAGAAGGCAAAACGCCGTACGACATTGATTTTACTGGTCGGAGTGAGAGGATTCGAACCTCCGGCCCCTGCCTCCCGAAGGCAAATTAGCGGTATTTCTCAGTGTTTTGCAGTAGCTCTCAGTAGCAATGATAATCGCATAAGTCATTGATTACAAATATTCTTTTAGGAATATTCTATTTGACTGATCGAGATAGTCTGCTACCGTTTGTTACACCATTGCGCCTTACTGGGACCTTACGGATGAGAATGAGGATAAGTAATACCGCAGCTGAACAAGCTGAGATTCGTCCGAAACCTTACGAAATATACGACTCCGATCTTCGCGGGTTTCAGCTGAGAGTTCAGCCTAGTGGTA
>CAZLJY010000263.1:0-4336 GCA_964559945.1 uncultured Gammaproteobacteria bacterium
CCCCAATAACGTCAACAATCCTTCGCAGTCCCAGCAGGATGGTCGCCAAGGAAGCCACAGCCATCAGTGTGCGTCCGGCAAATTCCGGCACACCAAACCCCTGCTGCAAAGCAGCACCTGCGCCCACCAGCATGATCCAGTAGATCAGAGTAATAAAGATGATGGCGTACCAAGCCAAGATCGTCCCGGCATAGCGGCCACAGTAGTAGAGAAAGATGTCTTCGGTGGTGGTTAAGTTTTTATCGCGGCCAGCGTTAAACAGCGAGTAGGCCACGTAGGTAAACAGCAAAAGGGATACACCAATTCCGGCAATGCCAGGAAAGCCATAGGATGCGTAAAACTGCAACGCCTCCTGACCGCTGGCAAAGGCTGAACCCAGCAAGACTGCGGCGAAGGCGCCGGCAACACGAACAACGGTTAGGATTGAGGAAGAAATAAGGATTCCAAGATTGAGCCCACTGAGCAGTGATGATATCGGAGAAAAGCCATGAAGCGCGGTATTTTTTGCGTCAGCCTGACGGTCTTGTTAGTGATGAACCGGGTCACAGCCCAATCCCCAGACGCCGAAGCAAACGCGGTTGAGCCGGCAAACTGGGCAGGTCTTTGGGTTGCCCAACGAAACTTCGGGGTTGAGCTTGATGGACCGCTGACGCTGCAACAAACCCCCGCCGGATGGATCGCTCAGGTGCAGGGCGAACGGACTATCGCAAATCGACAGCCTACCGACGATGGTTCGGTGAATTGGTCCTTCAGCTTTTTCGACCTTGGGCGCTTTGAAGGTCGGCAAACCTCTCACGAAGGCCCTATTGTTGGCCACTGGACCCAGCCCGCTGCCAACGTCTACTACCATCCTTTCGCCACGCCAGTCACTCTGAAACCCAAGGGCTCGCAAACCTTTGACGGCATTCTAGCGCCCACTAGAGAAGGATATTCGCTCAGCATTCCGCTCATCGCCGAGGACAAAGCCAACCCGCAAAGCCCAAGGCGATATCGCACGTTTTTGCGTAACCCAGAACGCAATACTGGGGTCTACTTCCGGATTGAGACAGCTGTCATTGCCGATCATGAAATTCGGTTTTCTAACAGCGCTGGTGAGGTCATTGGGGTCGGTCAAATCATCGACCCTGGAGAGCGGTTCACGCTTTCCCACCGAGGCGTCATTTTTGAATTCACTCGAGCAAGTCGACAAACTGCTGATGGCTTCTACCCACGTCGATGGCCAAAACCGATCCAACATCTGCTAAGGCCAGTTGAAACCGGCGATGGTTGGTCAACCGCCTTGCCAGGGGAAACAGGCCTTAAAGCAGCGCCCATCATCGCTTTTTTGAATGCCCTGGCGGCCTTTGAGCCTCAGCAGCTGCGAGAGCCCTATCTGCACAGTCTGTTAGTTGCACACCAAGGAAAATTGGTGATCGAGGAGTATTTTCATGGCCACCATCGCGAGATGCCCCATGACTCCCGCTCTTCCGGCAAAACCGTCGTTTCCGCGTTGCTTGGCATGGCAATTTATCAGGGCATCATTGCCGACGTTGACCAGCCGGCCTACCCTTTTTTTGGCGGCGTGCAGGCGTTTGCTAATCCCGACAATCGCAAGCAACGGCTCACCCTACGCCACCTGGTGACAATGACACCGGGCCTTGCCTGTAACGATGACGACGATGACTCTCCAGGCAACGAAAACACTATGCAGGAGCAAGACGCGCAGCCCGACTGGTACCAATATGCCTTAAACCTTCCAATGCGCCATGAGCCCGGTGCAGTGGGTTACTACTGCACCGCAGGTATTAATTTGGTGGGGGGTGCCATCTCTAGCGCGGCAGGATTCAGTCTTGCGCGTTTTTTCCAGGAGTCCTTCGCTATTCCCCTCCAGGTGCCCCACTATCGATTGAACCTTTCTCCTAACCAGCGTGTATATATGGGGGGTGGCATCCAGCTTCGCCCCAGAGATTTCCTGAAGTTAGGTCAGCTTTTTCTCAATGAGGGAGTCTGGAACGGAACCCGATTACTCTCAAAGCATTGGGTGAGCGAATCGGCAGCAGCTCACGCTTCCTTAGGCTCTGAGGATAACTACGGTTTCGGTTGGTGGCGCCAAACCTTTGATGTTGATGGCAGGGCCATTAAGACATACTTCGCCAGCGGTAATGGCGGACAGATGCTGTTTGTTGTGCCCGAGCTTGACCTTACCGTGATGATCAACGCTGGCAATTACAGCGATGGACGGACACGAGGGGCGCTGCGGGACCAAATCATGACCCAAGCAGTTCTTCCTTCAGCGATGAAGTAAGAGGCGGGCTTCAGGTATAGCTTCTAGGCAATTCGAGTCGTTTTAATGATCAACCGCAGAAGGCTCTGATAGCCCAAAAATTCCGCCCTCCCTGCGGGCCAACCCATCATCTAATCCACACGCGCTTGCCGGAAGGGTTTGCAATTTTCCAGTCTTTGATCTAATTTAACCAAATGGTTACACAAGATACCCAGAGCCGAATTTTCTCGGCTATTGCAGACCCGACTCGGCGCGCGATTCTCGACTTAATGCGCCAGGGGGAGATGAATGCGGGGGATTTGGCTGAGCATTTTCCTGTCAGCCGACCGGCCATAGCCCGGCACGTAAAAATCCTTCGTGGGGCGGGTTTGGTCCGCCAACGAACCGATGCTCAGCGGCGTTTTTATTCACTTAATGCCGCAAGCCTTGGACAAGTGGATCAATGGCTAGCCCCATTCAGGCTGTTCTGGAGCGCCAGAATGATGGATATCAAAACCGTTGCAGAAAACCCCGACCCACCAACAAAACCAAAGCACCCACCCTCCGCCAAAAACAAAGGCCAAAGCCATGACGACGAATAGCGAAACTTACACTTACGAATACACCCTACCGGTGCCACTCCCGGGTACCAGGGAGGAGATATTTCATGCCATGACTGACGCCCAGGCCTTGGCTGCATGGTTTGCCGAGCAGGTGGAGGTAGAACTTACAGTGGGTGGAAACTTCAAATTCTGGGGCAAACACACCTTTGGCACGCCGCACAAAAACGGGGCGAACCAACACATCATCGCTCTTCAGTCGCCAGACCAAATCAGCTTTAGCTGGCAGCTTATGGACCGGGATACCCAGGTTACCTGGGCTTTGGTTGAAGAAGCTGGCGATGAAGCCGGCGAGGACGAAACCGTGACTAAGATCGCGGTAACCCATGTGTTTGACGCTCTGCCTGCTGGCGCTCGTGCAGAGGCCATGGTGGACGATTTGTGGCGTATACATACGGGCAATCTTCTGGCCTACCTTAGCGGTCACGCCAATCCCTTTCGGGCGGATTTTTCTGACCCTAGCCCGACGATCAACTGCGAACAGATTATTGATGCCTCCACCGAGCGAGTGTTTGCTGTGTTAACCGAACCGGAATACATCAAACAGTGGTTCCCAGCCCCGGCACCGGTGGTTGATCCACGGGTAGGTGGTGACTACGGCTTTGGATTTAGTTTTGAAAAGGATGGCGAAACCATTTCCCCACCGCCGATGAAAATTTTGGCCTTTGAGCCCAACGCCAAACTCTCTATTACCTGGCCGGATTGGCGCGGGGATCCAACGGTGCCAGATCAGACGGTTACCTGGATTTTAGAAGACTTGGGCGGCAAAACGCGCTTAACCCTGCAACACACCGGATTCATCCGTACCACCGACGTTTCGGATTACCCGTTTGGATGGCAGCATTTTATCCGTCAGATTATTGCCGTAGCGGTGGAAGACTAACTCACCAGGGCCAATCCAGGCTCAATCCAGGGCCAATGCTAGGAGGTCATTCCCTAGCTAGGCTCTGGGCTTTTAGCGGCTTCAATATATCGGTACTCACCCAGTAGATGTCCTCCCTGCTGGTATAGAACAGGTAGCGACCATCTTTGCTGACAAAGGGGCAAAGCTCGTGGCCTTCGCTATTAATGGCGTCACCAAGACTGATGCTTTTTCCCCAGCTTCCGTCCTGGCCCCGGAAGGAGGCGTAAAGATCGCCGCGGCCTAAACCGGATCTGCGGGTGCTGCCGTAGATGACATAACTGCCGTCGGCAGCAATAAAAGGATCTGCTTCATAAGCGCCGGTATTCACCGACCGGGGCCATTGGGTTAGCGCTTTGGGCGCCCGTTGCTCGATGCCCGTTACTGTGTATAGATCGAAATTGCCTTGATTTTCAGCCTCTCGATCCGTGGCAAATGCCATCAGTCCATCATCGGTGAATGACACATAGTATTCATTAAAGGGTGTATTGACAGGGGCGCCCAAAAATTGGGGTTCAGACCACCCATCACTGATGCGCTGAACAAAGCCAATATCCATGGTCTCGCTAGGAC
>CAZLJY010000264.1:0-4297 GCA_964559945.1 uncultured Gammaproteobacteria bacterium
AACCTGGCGCCATTGTTGTTGAGGCCACCGGCATACGGGACGTGCCATCAGGCCCCTTGCTTCGCATTGGTCATGACCGCTTCATACCCGGCCTGAAAAAACTCGTGGACACGGTGCGCGAGGCTAGCAACGGTGAAACACAACTGTTTATTCAGCTGATTGATTTTTTGAGCATCCGCCGACGCCCAAAGAAGGACCGATTTCTGCAACAGTTTTTAGCGCTGAACGATGATCTGCGCGACGCCCTTGCCGACGTCGCTATCGATGATCAAAGCATCAGAGATCATTTGTGCAGCCTGGACGAGCAGGCCCTTAGCAAGTTACTGAATGCGCGGGATTTTGAAAGTTTAACCCGGGGCTTTCGCGAGCGCGTCACCGACACCCATCAGCCCCACATCGCCCAATTGCCAGACACTCTGCCAGGATTGTTTGCCGATGCCGCGGTCAGGGCGCAAACCGCAGGTTTTGATGGCGTCGAACTCCATTATGCTCATGCTTACACTATGGCCTCGTTCCTATCGGCGTTAAACACTCGTGATGATGGTTACGGCGGTCCGCGGGAAAACCGGATCAAATTGCCCCTTGAGGTTTATCATGCAGTTCGTCGCGCGCTGGATAACAGCACCCTTTGTGGTTGTCGGATACTCACCGATGACTGTATTGACGGTGGCTCAACGGTTGATGACGCGACCTACTTTGCCTGCGAATTAGCTTTAGCCGGCATGGACTTCGTTTCCCTGTCACGGGGTGGCAAATTTGAAGATGCCAAAAAGCCTTCCCTCGGCCAGGCAATCTACCCCTATACCGGCCCCAGCGGCTACGAATGCATGCCAGCCTATCTGTCAGACAACCAGGGTCCCTTTGGGCGAAACGTTCCGGCCAGCCGACAACTGGCACAGGCCTTCCGCAGCAAAAGCATTACAACGCCTTTGGTGATCGCCGGGGGCATTCATAGCTTTACCCAAGCAGAAAACATTCTTCAGGAGGGAACGGCCGACATTATCGGCATGGCCCGCCAGGCATTGGCAGACCCAGACTGGTTTTCCAAAGTTCGCAGTGGCCATGGCAAGGCGGTCAATTTGTGTGAATACACCAACTACTGCGAAGGGTTAGATAGCAAACACAAGATGGTGACCTGTCAATTGTGGGACAGGATCGACCGCGGCCAACCCGGCAGCCGGCTAACGCCCGATGGCAAACGCCGAACGACCGCCCCGCCCTGGAAAATCTCAGCGGTAACTGAAACTGATCACTAACCTCACGGCACAGCTGCGCTGTGGTCAGTACACATAGACACTGCTAACCCTTGGGATCAATTCGTCTCGTTTAATCCAGTTAATCCCCTGGTTGTCTGATACGTAAATGCTGCCGGCAGCGGAAATAAGTACCACCCAGTGATCCTTGGAACAGATGCAGGACGTATCCACGATACCCTCGAGCCAGTTCGGCAGGCCATCGGTCACTTTTACCAACGGTTCGCTGTTGCGTTCAATGGACCGGCGATAGATGGCACCTTGTGACGTAAAATGACCTTCAGACGCAGCCACAAAAATCGTTCGACCGACAATTTCCACCGCTGAGCAGTAGTTATCGTGAAGCCCTTTCGTGTGCACAGACCATTGCTGCCCACCGTCGTGACTGATACACAAGCCCTCGGCGGTTGCTGCAACCACCAGATCGGTATTATTAGAATCCACACACACTTGATGGGCATCCAGCTCCACATCAATGGTGGGTGCCCATGTTGCACCGCTATCACTGGAGCGCGGTATACCACCCACGTGTACATTGGCGTAAAGCAGTCCATTGGATGCTCCGTGCAAAGAGCGAACGCCCAGGGGCGGCCCAACCTCTTTGCCGTCAACAATAGCAGTGCCTGCTAGCCATGAATCTCTGCCATCGATCTGGTCAAAGTTGTCAATCCGCTGAAACTCCTGGCCTTCGTCCAACACCAAAACTTGAGCATTATCGGTACCGACAAAAATTTTTCCATCCATCGAAAAGATGTCCGAAATAGGATGGTCACAGCGAGCAAGAAGGCCCCATTCACCCTGGGTATTGCGTTTGAATAAGGCATTCCCATCGACGGATGCCAGGACGCCGCCGGCTGAATCGTCCGCCAGCCCTCGCACAGTCTGGTTGGGAAAGTCGTGACTAAGACTCCCATCATCAATGACAAAAAGACCGTTATCCCAGGTAGATGCAAGTATTGTTGGCAGGTTTTTCATACCCTGAGAGTATCACGCTAGATCCAGACCTCTTTCGCTTTGAGGGTTCATAGCGCCCCATCACGACAACACCCATAACGCCAGGGCTTAGGCGGCTCGAGCCGGCTCTGACAAGGCCTCGATGGCACTGCTTAGCGCCGACCCTTGTTCGTCTTTTAGCGCTGCATCGCGCAGTTCCCGCAATGCAGCAGAGGGATTCGCCTGTCCATTGACCACCGGCAGTAGGTCCATCAGGCGCTGATAATTGGCCAAACCTCGCTCATGAGTTTCGCCATAGCCCTTAATGAGCCGCTGCAGACCTGCGATTTCCGCGGCCAATTCCGGCTGCGCGCGGGCAGTGTCCTGGATCATTGAAAGCCAACCTTCGATGCGGTCATTTTCAAGCCGAAATTTGTAGGTATAGGGCCGCCAGAATTTCAGTGACGAAAGAAGGTACAACGGCAGGTAGCCGCGAAGACTGGTGGTGGGTATGCGACGCCCTTTGCCTAACATGAAACCCATAATTCGGCGCAAGGTCTTTGAACGTAAAACCCATCGCGCAACTAGCGGCGGCAATAGATCACAGAACTCTTCCACTCGCGGATGCATGTACTCGGTGACTCGTACAATTTGATCGGGCGAGGCCACCACGTCTTGGCGAAATCGCGCGAATCGACTGGAACGGGTTTTCAAATCTGCCACCCGTATTGTGTCTTCAAAAGCCATCGCCAAGGCCAAGTAGCGCGCGGTAGCCGTTGTGGCTACGTAATCACCTTCACCCTCAACGCGAGCAATACGGGTCAGGCGATCCAAATACCGTTGACCGTAATCCACACCGGAATGATCAACGACTTTTTCTAGGCCCAGTAACGCCATCGGTTGAACAGGCTCAGGTAGATCGTTTGATAGTCGACTCAACAGGGGACGAACTGCCGGGGCGCCATTCGGGAGTTGTCCCAGTTGCTTGATCCTATCGGCGCTGGATTCGTCGCTGTCCGCCCCAGGGGCAGTCACCGCCTCAAAACCTGCGCTGAAGCCGGCCAGATTGGTTTCAACGGCGCGGCCCAAATCGCGGATAACCGCTTCGAAGTCAGTTCTGTCAAAAGGCAGCGACCCCGACCCAGCCAATGCGCCAAACAACACGGAACTAATAATACTGCGAGACTCTTGGGCACAGGCTTCCATATCGGCCAGCTGCACCTTGCCGGCGGCCGCTGTTACTGCCTCAAGAATTTTTGCTGGGTCTTCTCGCCCATCCCCCATCTGGATTTTCTCGCCAATGGCGTAGACCCGATGGGTGGATGCAATCAGCGTGGTTTGACCGGTCACGATACCTCGTTCCAGCGCTCGACCTGCCTCCATCACTTCAGATGCCAGCACGATGTCCACGTCACCTGGTACCGGCATCAATGATAGTACCGGCGGCAATCCTGCCTGCTCTGCCTTTTTCTGAGGGAATAATTCGATGTAATAAACAGTGGCACCTGTGCGCTGAGCCACACCGGGCACCGAGGTGGATTGAGCGATGTACCCACAGCGTTGCCCCAGATCAACAATCCAGCCCGACAGCACGCCGCCGCCCTGGCCGCCTAGGGCCGCAATTGCGATCTTAAAAGGCTTATCCATGGAAGGCATGTTTAGCTCTCTGACGATCCCTGCGGGCCTGAAGATAGCCAATGACTCGGCTGCGAAACCCCTTTAGCCAAAGGTCCCAGCGGCTGGGGTTATAGACCAGATCTGCTTGATAGAACGATGGACAAAGCACCGCGGCGTGGGCATTGCCGCCACAGACGCCACAGCCAACACAATCATTGTTCACATGGGCTACTGGATCTTCCCGCAATGGATCCGGATTATCTTTGATCGTCAGCGAGGGACATCCTGATAGCCGGATACACGCGTGGTCCCCGGTGCAAGTGTCCGAGTCCACACCAAAGCGGCTGCGGACCACCCGCTTGCCAGACTTAATGGCCTTATTGCGCAGCGGTTTCTCTCGCCGCTGGCGGTTCAACATACATTCTGACTGAGCCACAATCACTTTGGGGCCTTTAACTCGTGTGGTCATGGCCTCGGTCATGACCTTTTTCATC
>CAZLJY010000265.1:0-4174 GCA_964559945.1 uncultured Gammaproteobacteria bacterium
ATGGCTCCGTGGATGACTAACTCATGCCCCATAAATGACTCCGTGACACATAACGTCGAGCTAAGCGGCCGCCTGCGTAGCAGACGGTCCGAGTGAGCGTAGCGAACGGCTTGAGCGACATGTTATGTGCCTATCCTCCCAGTCCAACCATAGATCTCGGGGGTTTTCATTTCATCAAACGCCAATATTTCGTTATTGTCGATGATTGCTTGTTTTAGCTTGCCTAGAGAAACATCCAGCCCCCATGTCCAGGGCATATGTCCCGATATGTTTCCCCAACGATAAACAACGTGTTGACATTGCTTAAAATTCTCTATTAGCGCTAGAAATTCGACTGCAATGCGTGACGCTTGAAGTTCAGAGAATTCCTCATAATCTTCAAAGTAGAATGTAAAAGTAAATGCCTCAATGTCGCCGAACCTATAGCGGATTCGATCCTCAAAGACTGCGTAGCGGACATCACCTATTGCCTCATTTTCCTCAACGAACTGCAGCTGTTCGCTCGTATCAATTTGGATTGCACTAGACAGTTCCTTAATGATGTCTTCGACTAACTGGCGCAGCGATTTCATGTTGCCATAACTACTAATGGTGGGACTAATTTCCCCGTATGACCAATAGTGTGGCCTTTTTGGGCGGTCTAGGTCAATAAAATCAGTGGCTTATGAGTTTCTTGATCGAGAATTTAGTCCAGATAGGTGGAAAATACGGGGATTCGCCTTGAACCCGTTCATCTAAACATCTGATTTTAAAGGCTAGTTTTTGGCGGGTTTTTGCGATGTAGGACACGCGGGGGCGGTTCTGGGAATCCTGGTCAGGCGTCCATGTCGGGAATTAGCTGGCTTTCCAAAATGCTAATTTGGTCGCGCAGCTTTAGTTTGCGCTTTTTCAGGCGGCGGATGTTGAGTTCATCCGCGCCTGTGGTGGTCATTGAGCTAATCGCCTCGTCTAGTGCTCGGTGCTCGAGTTTGAGCTCCGAGATTCTGCCGGCGAGGGAATGGGGGTCTTCAATCAACGTCGGTGCTGGCCAGGGCGGCCAGGTCGGAGCTGATTTGCATCAGTACTGCGTCCATTGCCGCTGCAAGTCCCTTGGCGGTGAGTTGGCTATCGGCCGCCATGGCTTCGGTGTCTTTGAACGTATAGGCCTCGTCGGCCTGCAGGGTAATGGTGGCGTCCTCAGCATCCAGCGGGTTGTACTCCACTCGGGTCTCATACACCACATCCAGCGAGTCGGCGTCCAGTAGGCGCGCGCCAACGTGTAGGGTCGGGAGGTAGTCTTTGGTGATGGATTCTGCGATGTAGCCCACCACGTCCACGGTGACATCCAGCAGGAAGTCCGCCGGCTGATCTTTCGGCGGGCGGCGCTCGAACCGGCCTGGGGCCACTTCGCCTAGAACGTTGTCGATGGTTCGGCGAAATTGGATATCTTTAATGTTCAGGCGGTTTCGGGTCAGAGACTGCTTCAAGCGCTCCGCAAACTCTGCCTGATAATCAAACTCCGCCTCAGAAAGGGCTTCGTTGAGGCGTTTCTGGCGGGTCTGCTCGCCTTTAAATACCGCCAACCTGCCGGCGGTTCCCGCCAGGCCAATGGGGTTGTCGTCCACCCGGGCTTCGATTTTTTGCTGAACGTTTACCGGCAGCACACCGACGGTGGCGCCAGCGCTGGCCAGGTTGCTGTCGAGCTCAGTGCGGGTAACCGGGGCGCTGCAGGCGCCAACGATGAACAACAGAACTAAGGCCGGAATTTGATGAATACGCATGGTTGATGTTTCCCAAAATGGCTTCCGGTAGCTACCATATACGGGCATATCTTCATTGTCTACGTAACCTTAAGCCCGCCAGGAATAAACGCTTTGACTGCCACCGCACGCAAACAGAAATACGAAAAGGGAAAGCTGCAGCAGCGTCTGCGCCGAGCTACCGGTAAAGCCATCATGGATTACGCCATGATCGGTGAGGGCGATCGGGTGATGGTTTGCCTATCCGGCGGCAAAGACTCCTACACCCTGCTCGACATGTTGCTGGCCCTGCAGAAAAAGGCACCGGTGTCCTTTGAACTCATCGCGGTCAACCTGGATCAAAAACAACCAGACTTCCCCGAACACGTGCTACCCCAGTACCTCACAGAAATCGGCGTGCCCTTTCATGTGCTGGAGCAAGACACCTACAGCACCGTGGTGTCGGTGGTGCCGGAGGGCAAAACCTTTTGCGGCTTGTGCTCGCGGCTGCGCCGGGGCGCCCTTTACACCTGGGCGGAAGAAAACGGCATTACCAAAATTGCCCTTGGCCATCACCGCGATGACATTATCGAAACCCTGTTTCTGAATTTGTTTTTTGGCGGCTCACTCAAAGCCATGCCGCCGAAGCTGAAATCCGACAACGGCAAACACATTGTTATCCGCCCGCTGGCGTACTGCGCCGAGAAAGATATTGAGGCTTACGCGGCAACCCGTGAGTTCCCCATCATTCCCTGCAATCTGTGTGGTACTCAGGAAAACATGCAGCGCCAGGCCATCAAACACATGCTGCAGAACTGGGCTTCCATCCACCCGGGCCGGATCGAAAGCATCTTCAGTGCCATCGGCAACGTGTCACCGTCTCAGCTGGCCGATCGCTCGCTGTTCGATTTTGCTGGCCTTGAGCAAGAACCTGGGCTGATGTCGGAAAATTGGCTAGTGGCTAACGGTGAAAAGGCCGTTGTTAGTGATGAGCCTGGGTGAAGTTGTTCAGGTTCGGTTGAACCCGATCATCAGGCCACCGTCCTGGATGAGGATCTAGCAGCGCAGCTGGGCAACTTCCGTTAACCGCTGAAGGCGAATCTCGCCGGCGCCATCCAGGCCGTCAAAGGCCAGATCCAGTTGCTGGCAGTCCCGGAACCGCAGGGTCAAACTGCCCCAGTCCTCCCGCTGCACATCCGCCCGATCAAACCCCGCACCAAATTGCGCGCCGCGGGCCCTGATCACCGGGATGGAAATCTCACGGCTGCCCGGAACAATGTCCGCACTGCCAATTAACCACAGCTGCTCGCCGGCCAAATAAGTGTACCAACTCACCACCGCCGTCAGCCCACTTTCGCCCTGGGCAATCTCCGCAACCAAGCCTTCGCCATCACGCACCCGGTTAAACCAAGTGCCAGAATGTCTGGCGGAAATCTGCTGAAATTCAGGCACACCGAAGTCCGCCGGTACATAGGCCGGAAATTCCGCGGTGCGGTCAAACTGGGCATCGCGAATCACCAGCGTTAAGGGCTCAGTGAGGTCAATCCCGGCAGCATCGGACGACGCGGTGGAGTCCACCACCAGGGTGGCGGTGGCATCGGATTGCAGCAGCAGCTGGCGACCGGATTCGTCCGTCGCCAAGGTATGGGCTTCTGGGGCCAATCGCATTTGCACCGCGTTTTCTCCTTGCTCAATAAATACCTGGGGAGCAATGGGCAAACCAGAAAACGCAGTCACTCGGACCAGCAATGCCGCCCCATTGGTATGACAGGGCACACGCCAGGTACGAATCTGCACCGCGGCGGAAAATGCCCGCGGGTTGCTGGCATCAGACAAGATCGCCTGATAGTCAAAAAACACATTGCCCTCCACCTGGCTTTGTTCGAACGAGGGCAGGGGCCCTGGCTCAAAGCAGCTAGGGGGGTAGAGGTTTTGGCTCTGGCCTTTAAGCGGCAGGGCCATCAACAAGGCCAGAGTCAGGGCGAGTATTAGGGGAACGCCAGCGAAACGGGCAGGGTAGTGGGCAGTAAACGAGGTCATGCGCAAAATAGTACCTCATGGTCGGTTTTTCTGCTGAAATACGCGGCCCAATTATGCGTATCGCCCGAGGGACTGCCGTGTTCTCCAATCTCAGCGTGTATTCCGCCCGTCTGCCGGGCCTTAACTCCGATCAGATAGCCGATCAGCTGGCTGCCGGCGTACTGAATCCCTGCGGCAAACTAGAACCGGGCTCTGCCGGCTGGGCATCTCCCTACGGTCGAGACTCCGACATCCTCACCCATACGGTGGGTAAATGTGTGCTATTCCGCTATGGCATTGAAGAAAAGGTTCTGCCCCCAGCAGTCATTAAAGAGGCAGTGAATGAGCGATTGATTGAGGCGGAGCGCAAAAGCGGCCAGCGGGCCGCGCGGTCAGAAAAGCTGCGCATGAAAGACGAGGTGCTGATGGATCTGCTG
>CAZLJY010000266.1:0-4048 GCA_964559945.1 uncultured Gammaproteobacteria bacterium
CCTCAGTGGCGATACGGTAATCGCAAGCCAATGCCAGCTCCGTGCCGCCACCCATGCAAAATCCATGGATCGCAGCCAGGGTTGGGCAGGGCAGTGCAGCGATTTGGTCAAAGGTTTTTTGACCGGTGCGGATGGTCTCCATTTCACGCCCTTCTGCGGCGACCTTTTCGAACTCACTGACGTCGGCGCCGGCGATAAATCCGCTGTCTTTTCCTGAGGTAAATAGCAGACCTTTAGGCGGATCGATGTAGACCCGTTCAATCAATCGGGCCAATTCTCCCATCACCGCGCGGGAAAAGGTATTGGCGTTAGCATCAGCGACATCGATCACTAGATGAACGATACCGTTGTCGTTGGTTGAGTGGCGCCAGTGTTTCAGGCGTAGACCTTCAAACATTGATTGCTCCGAATTGATCAGTGTAGGGCGGGGCAGGTGGCCTCGCGCATTTAACGCAATTATTCCATGTTCAAGGGTATCGTGCCTACCGTTGATCGCGGCCGGGACTTATAAATCGAGATTAATAAGTTGCCCTAGATGATTGATTTCTAATGGATTCAACGCTAGTATTTTCCACATGTCGAAGCAAAGCTATGGCTTCGGCAAATCATCACAAGATTGGGGAACATGGAGCAGGACTTTTACGACCAGCTAATTGAGCGTGACGAGAACGTTGTTGCGCTGCATTGCGAAGATGTTGGAGCTGCCTTAAAGCAATTCAGCGCGTTGTGTCGTAATAGCGGCAGGTCGATCTATCACTGGAGTCCAGGTAACGGCTTATTGAGCCTGAAGGCGACGGATATCAGTGTCCCCGGAAGTCAAAAACTGTCCGATGCTCTGCGTCATGTTGAGCAGAGCATGCACTATGGCGTTTACGTCTTTTCCGAAACCTCCGGTCACCTGCAACATCGCAGCGTTGAATACTTGCGCAAACTGGCAGCTTCCAGTGACGGCTACCAAAAGAAAATTATTCTTTTGGGCAAGGACATCCGACTGCCTGGTCTACTGACCGATTGTGTATCTCACGTCTTTGAGCAGCCTAAACAACGCATTCGACCCAGGTTGCGAGACGGTCGTTGGGTAGTGGCGTAACGTGATTGGCGGTGGCGTATTGATTTTGTCGCCCAGTCGGGACGACCGACGGGTGTTGTTCGAAGTGTTGGACGCGGCTGAGGTAGAAGCTATCTACACGGCAAAAAACGTCACTCAGGCGCTAGAATTTGTTGGGCAAATGGCCCTAGAAACGATGATTTTGGACTTGTCGATCAAGTCTGCGGATGTCAAAACCTTAATATCCCAATTCCGCTCAATGTCTACCAATGGGCAGATCTTGGGCATCTTGCCCGTCCTCGACGAGAAAAATACCCAACAGTTAACAGCCCTAGGTTCACTGGCGGATGATCTGCTGCGTAGCCCGGTCAATGGTCTGGAGCTGCAATTTCGCATTGCTCGGCTAAGTGCCCCAGCAAGACAACATCGAGTGGCAAGCAAAGAATCGGCCCTGAGTGTGGTTGAGACTCTGGATGATGAATTTCTGTTGGTAGACGTCGGCAGCGACGAAATATTGGAAGTGAATCAGGCGTTATTAGATGCCTACGGCGGTGACCACGCGCTGTGGCGCCGAAACACGCTTGACGATCTAAATTTGGACCTGTCCCCGGCGGAAAAACGCGAGCTGCGGGCCTTGCTACGCCAAGAGGGGCGAATTTCAGCAGAATGCTACCGCACATTAACGGGCAATCGACGCCAAGCAGTGGAAATGACGCAGGCACTGAGTATCCACAACGGTCGTCCCGTTTACCTTACCCGATTGCGTGACCGACGACCCCAATTGCGGCTGTTGGAAAGGTTGCGCTCAGTGGGCCGCATATTTTCCGATTCCGGAGCCGGGGGCGGCGAATCGGGCATTGCCGACCTGGTCAGCGAGTGCTTGGATTTGGATGTTTTTCTGGTGGTGGGGCAGCCTAAGGTGGCGATAGTTAACAAGCCTCAGATGCCCAAAATCGAAAAGCGTCGGGGCGAACCGCGCCGTGGTGACCCCTTATTAGGGCCTGCGATCCCCGATCGTCCTGCCCCTGTTGTCTTGGCCGCCTGCGGTCGAGGCGATCTGCAGCGCCAACTGGCAGATCTTAATGAACATAAGCCTTATGAAATTATTTTGGCCGGTAATTGGGTGCTCGCTGAACACAGCGCGGCCAGCAAGCTGGGATTTGATGATTTTGTTGGGCAAAATCAGTTGGAGAGTTATATCGGATTGCCATTGCGAGGCAGTGACGGCAGCATCTCTGGGGCCTTAATCGCAGCGAGTCGTCGCAGTATCGAACATTGGTCCTCAGCCCTGGACGTACTGAAAGTGGTTGCGTCCAATATGGCCCAGTCTTTTGAGATCCAGTCTCTAAGGGTTCAGCGAGAGGAGCTCGGATTACACGATCCATTGACCTTGCTTCCTAACCGATCGTTGTTCAGTGACCGGCTGGCCCACGCGTTACGGGAAGCTGGCAGAACCGGTGAGCTGTTCGCTATTTTGTTTGTTGACCTGGATCGGTTTAAGACTATCAATGACAGCTTGGGTCACGATGTGGGGGACCAAGTGCTATCAGCGGTGGCGGAACGGTTGCAGGGAGCAATTCGGGGTAGCGATACCGTTTCGCGTTACGCTGGCGACGAATTCACTATCATCTTGCGGCATATCGTCCACAAAGATGATGTTCAGCGAATTGCTTTAAAAATCAATAAGCTGCTAGCTGAACCTCTACAGCTTGAATACACCCAAGAGCTGCAACTAACCGCCAGTATTGGGATCAGTTTTTATCCTGATGATGGGGTAGATGCTGATTCATTGATCAAAAGCGCGGACATCGCGATGTATACCGCAAAAGGTCTGGGTCGGAACAACGCTCAAGCTTATGTGGACCAACCCAAAGAATCTCACCAGCAGAAACTGGTGTTGGAGTCTAAACTTCGCCAGGCCGAAACTAATAATGAACTAAGGGTGTTTTTCCAGCCCCAGGTGTCCACCCTCACGGAAGACATAGTGGGGATGGAGGCACTGATCCGCTGGGAACACCCAGACTTAGGTTTAATCAGCCCCGGGTTTTTTATTCCCTTGGCAGAAGAAACTGGGCTAATTGTTCCCATCGGCGAGTGGTTGTTGCGCGAAGCTACCAAGGTCACTCGTCTGTGGCAGGATCGGTTTGATATTCCGTTGACCTTAGGAGTTAATCTCTCGCCGCTGCAGCTACGTCAACCCAATCTCCTGAAAGTCATTGAAGAGGCTTTGTCGGCAGCAGATCTTCATCCGGGTTACCTGGACCTTGAGATTACCGAAAGCTTGAGTATCAAAAGTATTGAGGGGCTGACAGATAGCCTGCAGTCGTTGCGGGATATGGGCTGTCGAATCTCCATCGATGACTTTGGCACCGGCCAGGCCTCGTTGGATTACCTGAAGCGTTTTCCCGCCGACCGGATCAAGATCGACCAGTCGTTTGTGCGCAATATTGGTGTTGATCCCGACGACGAGGCGATTGTTCAGGCCACCATTTCCATGGCGCATCAGCTCAACATGAAGGTGGTTGCCGAGGGCGTCGAAGAAGAAGATCACCTGAAATTTCTCGCCGCTCATCAGTGCGACGAACTACAAGGCTTTTTGTTTTGCCGGCCACTTCCAGCAGACAGTTTTTCCGCGATGCTGATGGAGCGGGAAGCCCTCGGCGCCAGCAGCCACTCCTCCTCTCAAAAGCGCTAAACCTTAAGCGGCTCATCACCGTCTTACCTGAGGCAGCAGGCGCTCTTTACGTTGCGTTCCTTGAGCAATGGAATTTAGGCAGTTGCTAAATCTGCGCAGACGGCGTTATTTTGGTTTCTACAGTCAGGAGGGGGTTCTATGAAAGTCTTGAAATTTCTATTAGTTACGCTAGTCGCTTTGGCCGCAATCTTAGGCATTACCGGGTTATTTCTTCCCGACTCAGCCCACGTGGAACGGTCAGTCGTGATCAACGCGCCGGTAGGAAAAGTGTTTCCCTATTTGAACAATATGCAGCGCTTCAATGA
>CAZLJY010000267.1:0-4044 GCA_964559945.1 uncultured Gammaproteobacteria bacterium
GTGTTATCTGGCCTAACCTCGCTGTCAGTGACGCCAGTGCAACGCCTGCTGTTTCTCTATAAGCGATTTCTGCGCTGATAACGGAAAGGTATCGCCGCCCTCAAGCTCGAAGAAAAATGGCTCTCGCTGGCGTTGCCTGTTACCCACTTCATTGAGGGTCGCCGCCTCATACAAGCGGCCATTAACCATGGTGTAAGAAACCATTTCTGACTGACGCAAATCGTCTAGCGGGTTCCCTTTTATGATGGCAAGGTCAGCCAACTTACCCACTTCAATGGAACCTAAGGCGCCATCCAGTCCAATATAGCGCGCACCATCGATGGTAGCACCGCGCAGCGCCTCCCACGCACTAAAGCCGCCCTGCTGCATCATCCACATCTCCCAATGGGCAGCTAGACCCTCGCGCTGCCCATGGGCACCAATTTGCACACTAACGCCCATATCCCGCAGCGCCTTGGCATGTCGTGCGACCCAAATGTGGTTGTAGTGTTCGTCCGGCGCTCGCCCACGTCGGATGGACCGTGGCAGCAAGAACGTTTTCGGCGTGTAACGAAGAAGGCGTGGGTTTTTCCAGACTTGATCCCGGTCATACCAGTAGTTTTCACCGCTAATACCGCCGTAAGCCACACCAAAGGTCGGTGTGTAACCGACCTGGGTCTGGGACCATAACTGCTTCACATCGCCGTACACATCAGCCAGCGGCACTGCATGCTCAAGGCCCGTATGACCATCTACAATGTGAGTCAGATTGTGTTGCCATTTGGCGCCGCCCTCAGGCACCACCATCATGCCCAGTTCTTGAGCTGCAGCAATCACCTGCTGACGGGAATCACGGCGCAGCTGGTTATAACTCTTGACCGAAATTGCCCCCATATCTTTTAACCGCTGCAGGTGAAACCGCGCATCATCCAAACTGGTGATGTCGGCGCTAAAGCCCGGTACGTTTGCGCCATACAAAATCGTGCCAGTGGAAAAGGTACGGGGTCCTACCACCTGCCCTGCCTGCTGCAGCTCAGCGTGGGAGAAAATTTCGGTGGTGTCGTTCGATGGATCATGAATGGTGGTAACGCCGAAGGACACATTGGAGTACTGCTGCCAGTTTTGCTGAGGGGTCAACTCATTGCTGGCCATGCCACCATGGGCGTGTACGTCAACCAAACCAGGGATGACCGTGTGACCGCTGGCATCAAGCACATGGGCGCCGGCAGGCACGGCAATCTCATCAGCGATGCCAACGGCGGTAATCCGGTTGCCCTCAATGAGGATGGTGCCGTTTTGCAATACCTCTTCAAAACGATCAGCGTCGCGCATGGTGACCACCCGCGCATTGGTGATGGCCACGGTGCCATCGGGCACATCCGCCTCAACATCGAAGGTTAAACTCAAACCCTCCTCTACTGGATCCGGAAGATCATCGGCCTTAACCCCAGCCAAAAAGCTGAAGCTATCTTTTAATTCCCGTGAGTAAAGGGTTGCACCCAGCGCCCAATTTAAGGTGCTGGAATCGGCCGACCAATGCAGTCCTTCGCCGGAACGTTTGGCCACCTGACTGACCGGGTAGGCTTCGGTGCCCTTGCTGAGATCCACCCGTTTGCCAATTTTTGGCAAGGTGGCTACAAAAGCATTAAAGCTCTCAGTAAACGCCACCCACTGACCATCAGGCGAAACACTGTATTCGGTAATTTTGCTGCCTTTGAAGTGGCTTCGCAGGTCCAGTCCCGAGAGATCGACGCTATGTAAAACCAGCTCAGTGCCGTCGACAAAATCTGAGAAAAACACCCGCTTACCGTCAGCGGAAAATTGTGCATTAAAGCCATCTTCCCGCAGTTTCTTTGCCTCGCCCCCTTTACTGCTGACGGTGTACAAACCGGGTTGCTCCGACCACAGTGGCGAGAGCAAGCGACCACCAGCAAATTTGCGGTAGACCAGCTGCTGCCCGTCGGGGGAGAAGCGTGGCTCGACATAATGTCCCGGCTGCTGAGTAATCACGGTGCTGCGACCACCACGGCGGCTGGCCACCGTGCGCACCGTTCCCAGCTCTTGATCATCCCAGGTGGTGTAGACAATGGTCCGGCCATCGGGGGAAAAACGGGGCCAAAACTCAAAATGGTCGGTTTGCCGAGTCAGTCTGCGCCGCTCGCCAGTGGAAACATCGTGCAGGTATAGATATCCCAGCGCTTGGTAAACCACTTGACTACCATCGGGAGAATACTGGGCCCACCGCATGGCCCGCACCGGGAAGCTTTTGGGCGCCGGATCAACAGCAAACCGTAATGCCTCACGCACGGTGCGCTGAGTCTTCACTCGGATAGGGATTTCGGTTGCCTCGCCGCCACTGGCAGGCACCCGTCGGATCTTGCCACCGGCCCAGAACACCAGCGTTTCACCATCCGGGGTAAACGCAAAAGCTGGCGTGTTGCCATGGGCCCCGTTAGTTTCCTGCAAATCTCGATCTAACCCCTGATACACCGATTGCACCAACCCGGATTCCAGGTTTTTCAGCATGATTGCGCTGCTCATGTTCGGCAGACGTTTAACAAACGCTAGGTATTTGCCATCGGGTGATGGAACCGGGCGGATAGCGCCGCCGGGTCCACCTGCTATCTGCACCGTTTTGCCGGTTTCCCGGTCCAGTCGCTGAATCGCAAATATCTGCCCTGTGGAGTCTTTGTTGTACTGCCAGACCACCCCGCCGGTTACATCTTTGCTGTAGTAGAGGTATCGCCCATCGGGGGAGAAAGCCGGTTCAGCAATATTTTTCTGCGCCGCTTTTTTGCCGATACGCTCAACTACCTGCAAGCCTTTACCCCCGCCGCCGGCATGAACCAACCAGATCTCGCCTGCAGGAATACTGCGCGTGCCCACATAACCTTTTCTGGCCGCCAACCATTGGCCATCGGGGGACCAGGCTGGATTATGGAAAAGCTGGCCTTTTTCCTTGGTAAGCTCCCGCGCCTCACCGCTGCCATCGGCATTCATTACCCATAGATTATCGGCACCGTTGCGATCGGAAATAAACGCCACCTCATCACCGTCCGGGCTAAATTTTGGCTGCATATTCCAGGCAATGTCTGAGGTAAGTGCCGTGGCCTCACCGCCGCTGATGGGCACGGTGTAAAGATCGCCCAACATATCGAATACCAGAAACTCGCCGTTGGGTGACACATCAAGGTTAGTCCAAGTGGTTTCCTGGGTATCGATATCGATGGTCTTCAGCGGGCCTGGCGGCGCGTTTACCGACCAGGTGTCGTCGGGTTTTTCGGCCTCTCCATCTTCAAAGCCTTTTGCTCCCTCGGTGGAGGATTGGTGATGATCAGCGAAGACAAAGGCTGAGGCACTGAGCAGGGCACAAAACAGCAGATGGCGATAGGTCATTAGCAGGCACTCGGGATTTTTGTGCCGCAATTGTAATGAAATCAACCTAACACGTCGCGCCTGGCGCTTAACTTCGGGCAATAAAGCGGATTACTGGATTGGATCGTCGGCAGACAGCACCCAGGCTCGGGGATGGTGGGTAAAGCCGACGTTTGGATAAAAATCGTTGGCGTCCGGAGCCGACAATAGGATTAGCGTGCACTCCGGCCCCAGTTGGCTGCGGGTTTGGACAATGAGTTCTCGCCCGATTCCTTGTCCGTGGAGATCTTTGTCTACCGCCAAATCTGACAAGTAGGCGGCGTAGGCGAAATCCGTCACGGTGCGCGAGATGCCAACTAAGGTCTCCTCAGCCCACGCAGTGATGGTCAACTGCGCATTGTTCATCATGTCTTCCATCACCGAACGTTGGCCAACCGGGCGGCGCAACGCCAGCGTGGAGCGCTCAAACACATCGATAAATGCATCCAGACTGACAGGCTTGTTCACGCAGTAGGTAATCGACATCGGGTAAGACTCGTGGTGAATGTGCTCAGGTTAGCAGAAGCTCATACAAAGGAAGAAACCGACCAGGAATGCTGCCGGATTCAAGCTCACCGACCTTAATGGCACCCAGCTGTTGATAAAACCCAGCGGCAAACGGATCGGCTTGGATCTGCATTTTCCCAAACC
>CAZLJY010000268.1:0-3955 GCA_964559945.1 uncultured Gammaproteobacteria bacterium
TCGAAACACAAGAGAAAATAGAACTCACACTCGATGAGCTTGCAGTTATTAAAGCAGCCCTGCATACGCAGATTAAGATCCTCAGCGTGCAGTCCGGTGCCGGTGGCAAAGCCGCCTTGCGTCGCTTGAACGAGGTAAAGCGCGCCCTTGCGCATATTGACCATCAGACAGACGCCGGGCTTGCGCCCAAACGTCGCGGCCTTTTCGGTTGGTTTGGGGCAGCGCGCGCTTCCAGCTGATCGCCTATCATTTGTTTCGGGACGGGCCGCGCGATACATCGTTGCGGCCCTTTACTTTGGGCGCTTGCCATTGCGCGCGGGCATGGTCACTCTCACCTCAATCCAGCTAGCCCAAGAGGTGCGCCATGTCCCGCCAAGATGCGTTGACGCAGATCACCCGCTATTTTGACGGTGGCCAGTTCGAGGCCGACCTGGCCGCCCTTGTTGCCTTGCCCACCGAAAGCCAGAAACCAAACAACCAGCCCGCGCTTCGCCGGTACTTGGATCAGATGATCGCACCTCGGCTGACCGCCCTAGGGTTCACCTGTGACATTGCAGATAACCCCGACCCCGCAGGCGGCCCGTTTCTGATTGCCAAACGGGTGGAAGGTGCAGATCTGCCCACCCTGCTGCATTACGGCCACGGCGACACGGTCCATGGCCAAAGCGATCAATGGCGTATTGGGCTTGCACCGTTTGAACTAACCCGCGAAGGCACGCGTATCTACGGGCGTGGCACGGCGGATAACAAAGGCCAGCATCTGATCAACATTGCTGCGATGGAGGCCGTGCTGGCTACGCGCGGCACCCTGGGCTTCAACGCCACGTGGGTGATTGAGATGTCCGAAGAAACGGGTTCGGCCGGGCTGGCCACTCTCTTTGAAGCGCATCGTGATGAATTGGCCGCTGATGTGCTGATCGCTTCAGACGGACCGCGCCTGCAGCCGGACACGCCCACAATGTTCCTTGGCGCACGCGGTGCGCTCAATTTCCGGCTGGAAGTCAACCTGCGCGACGGTGCGCATCATTCTGGCAATTGGGGCGGGCTGTTGGCTGACCCGGCGATGATCCTTGCCCATGCCTTGGCCAGCATCACCGACGCACGCGGTCAGATCGCGCTGGCAGAGTGGCGCCCGAACAGCCTGACACCCGATTTAAGCGCAGCGATCCGTGATCTGCCGCTAGACATGCCCAAAGGCCCCAGCGTGGATACCGACTGGGGCGAAACCAGCCTGACCCCTGCTGAGCGCGCCTTTGGCTGGAACTCATTCGCGGTGCTCGCTATGCAAAGCGGCCTGCCGGCGGCCCCGGTAAATGCCATATCCGGTCGGGCCGCTGCCACCTGTCAATTACGTTTTGTTGTGGGAACGGAGGTGAGCAACATCCTGCCTGCCCTGCGCCAGCATCTAGATGCTCATGGGTTCAATACCGTCGAGATTATTGAAGACGACAGTGCCTTGTTTGGGGCAACGCGGCAATCACCCGACCACCCTTGGGTAGAGTTCGTGCGCTCCTCCATTGAGCGCACCACTGGCAAGGCTCCGCATATCCTACCTAATCTGGCTGGATCGCTGCCAAATGAGTGTTTCACGGACATTCTTGGCCTGCCCACTGTCTGGATCCCACATTCCTATCGCGGTTGTTCTCAGCATGCACCGGATGAGCACATGCTGCGTGATATCGCCCGTGAAGGCTTAGAGGTTATGACGGGACTTTGGTGGGATATCGGCGCTGAGGGTGGTGCCTAAAGGATGGCGGGGAAGGCAAGATTGACCTTAGTCTAAGTTTGCCACCTAGGGCTAAGGTTGCCTAATTGGCCTCTATGCGGATTTTTCCGCCGCGCATTCTACCGCGCCTAATGACCGTTGAGACCCCGAAGCGCTCCAACAATCTACAATAGCGGGGAAACAAAAAACTGGTCGCGAACTTGATGTCCTGGAGCCTCAAAAGTCTCTGCTTCAGTGGATGGAAGTTGGGTGATTCGCTCTGCCACTGTTTCCAAATGATCAGAAATAAAACAATGCTTAAAGCTTTGTTGACAAGGTGCACCACAACCATAACGAGAAATCAAGAAAAACGCCTATTATTTGCAGGAATCGAGGCCAAAAAGTGTTTTTCCGCCCCCAGCACCTCACTTCAATTGTATTATAGCCCCAAGGACATCAGCTATTCCGCTTAGTCCCTAACGATAAAACACTAAGACTTAGTGAACATCTGCATAATGAGTGAGGAAAAATGCAATGAAAATGAAGATGAATATATTAGCGGCTTCGGCCATAGCAATTTCTGGTTTGGCGGTAGGAACGACGGCATCGGCCACAACTGTTCAGCCCGACCAGCTAATCATTGAAAGTGACGAAAACCGTGGCAATGGCTCAGCTACCGGCGACATCATCGGCTCTGCAGACTTTGGCGTCCTTACTGGCACTGCCGGTATTGCGGGACGGATCGTCAATGCGATCGACTCCTTCACATTTGTATCTCTGACAAGATTCAATGTGGACTTTGTGAATCTTCTCGGCTTGGACGGGATTGATATTGATGCCTGTGAAGGCTTCGACGGCAGCGACTGTAGCATCGGTTCAGCAAACAACGAAGATGGCCGCACAGCACGGTTCTCACTGAACGATGGCGTTACAACAACTTCCATTGACTTCACAAGCAGCGTTCCAGCGGGAACATCCATCTTTGCCAACGTCGCAGCGGGCTCTTACACGTTCTCGATTGAAGGAATTTCCGGATCTCGTGGCTCTGCATACGATGTTGCAATCTCAGCAGTTCCTCTTCCTGCAGGGCTTCCTTTGCTCCTGTCTGCGATGGGCTTGGCCGGGTTTGTCGCGCGCAGAAAGCAGAAGTAACGAGAAGCTAGCTACTCAAAAAGAGAGAGAGAGGCCTTCGGGCCTCTTTTTCGATTGACCTAATAGATGGAATTGAAGCTTCGGAATTACACAGCTCATCATTCAAGAGAAATGGGATTGAATTATTGCTTTCTCTCTATTGTTCGGAAAATCCAAACAATGCTGTATTCCGTAAATGATTAGACAAACAAACGGCAAAAAATACCGCAAAGAAGGTCGGTTCACACTTTTTCTTTGACCGCGCCAGACGCTCTTAATTATTTTAATCCACGAAAACGTCAACGTTAATCAGTGTTGGTTCTACTTTAACAATTTGGAGAAAATGACGATGAAAACCCTTTTGAGCGCTCTTGCATTAACCGCAACGACAATCGCCCCGGTCGCAGCCGCACCGGTCGATTGGATCCTGCAAGACATCACATTTGAAGATGGGGCGACGGCAACTGGCGGTTTCACATTTGATGCAGAAACGAACCTTTATTCCAACATCAACATTTCCCGGACAGAAGGACTTGCCCCGGGTGGTGCAAACAACATTCTGCATGAGGCTGCTGTCTTTACTCAGTTCACGCCAGGCGGGGTGGTACAAGGGCCTGAATTAGCGATCTTTACCACCAGCGCCCCGAACCAAACGGATCAGTTATTTTTTCAACTGTTTTTCGCGTCCCCGCTGACGGATGCAGCAAATGCGACCGCGTTAAACTTCTTCGGCACTGGTACCGGAAGATGCGCATCTGTGACATGTAACTTTGTGCAACCTGGCCAGGCTGTTTTGGTGACGTCTGGCTCCGTCGCGCCGGCGGCGGTGCCCCTGCCCGCAAGTATCGCATTCTTGCTGTTTGGGCTGGCGGGTTTTGCCGGGCTAAGACGTTTGCAGGACTAATTTCCGATTTTCGGTGAAAAAAGGGGCGGGATTGGTCCTGCCCCTTAGTATTGAATTAGTGGTTTAGAACCAATCAGATATCGGTCGACTCTAACGGCTCTAACGGCAGTGTTTTCGGCCCGACCAAAACGATCCTTGGGTTGCGAAATGCAGACACGCAGTCGCAGCGCTTTACTCCGCCCCCAATTGCTCCATCACCTCGTCAGAGGCTTCAA
>CAZLJY010000269.1:0-3937 GCA_964559945.1 uncultured Gammaproteobacteria bacterium
ATCATGCCGGTCTGTTGCGGGATGGCTTGCAGGCCAATGTTCTGGTGTTGTTGGATGATGATTGGCTGACCCCATCCGTGGGTGCCGGGGTGGTAGGTACCGCAAGGGCCGCGATGGGTGATCTGGGATTGGTTAAGGAGCGCTCGATCACCCGTGTAGATCTTGAAAGCGCCCAGGCTTTAGCCCTATGCAACGCGGTTCGAGGGGTTGAACCGGTCGCCGAGCTTGTGGGGCTGCGGGCCTTCGATACTGGACCGGCCGAACAGCTTAGTCAGTTATGGTGCAAGACCTTGGCGTCCTTAGATCCTGGCGGCCAGCCGAGTGTTGTGCCTGATATGGACACCTGTAGCCCATGTTAAAGCGCCTGGCTCTCATTGCGGTTGGGCTGTTATCGCTCAGTGCGGTTGGGGCGGTGCTTGCCTACCGTAGTTATCAGAGGTTTTTGGTCACGCCCCTGAACTACACAGAGCCGGTGGTGTTAACGGTGATATCGGGCCAAGGTTACCGAACCATTGTTGACCGGCTTGAGCGGGAAGGTGTGGTTAAGCACCGTTGGCATTGGTGGGTGTTGGGCCGTCACAGCGATTTGGCAGGGCGAATTCAAGCCGGCGAATTTGCATTGCCCGTTGGGCTGGCGGCCCCTGATGTTCTGAGATACCTGGCTGACGGACGAGTGGTTCAATACGCATTAACCATCGTTGATGGCTGGACGTTCAAGGAATTGATGTTTGCGGTGTCCCAGCACCAGGCACTGGAACATACCTTGCTGGAGCTTGATAGCGAGGAGGTGGCGCGCAGGATTGATGTCGATTTGCACCACCCCGAGGGTTGGTTTGAGCCGGAAACCTACTATTTTCCCCGGGGCACTTCAGATCTCAGTGTTTATCAGCGGGCCTATAAAGCGCAGCAACAGCGGTTGGCAGAAATTTGGGCCACGCGGGCCCCCGACTTGCCGCTGAAAGACCCTATAGAGTTGTTGATACTGGCATCAATTGTAGAAAAAGAAACGGGTCTGGCATCAGAGCGGGCAGAAATTGCAGGCGTCTTTGTTCGCCGTCTGCGCAAGGGCATGCGCCTGCAAACCGACCCAACGGTCATTTACGGCTTGGGTGATGGCTTTGATGGCGACCTTCGGCGACGAGATCTCCGCACCGACACGCCGTACAATACTTACACCCGTCATGGTTTACCGCCAACGCCCATTGCGATGCCCGGTGAGGCAGCATTGAAGGCGGTGGCGCATCCCGCTGACGGTGATTCTTTGTATTTTGTTGCCCGGGGTGATGGCAGCCACCAGTTTTCCAATACATTGGATGAGCATAATGCTGCCGTTAGAAAATATCAGTTAAAAAAATAAATATAATCATATATTTAATGAAAAATATTAATGTAATTTATCGTGCTGTTTTCGCGGCAAACCAAAGCTGATGGCGGCTCAATCACGAGGTCGTTTTATTACCTTGGAAGGGGGTGAGGGGGCCGGCAAGAGCACCAACCTTAGGGCCATTATTGAGTATCTCAAGGAGCGCGGCGTACCCCATATCAGTACTCGGGAGCCCGGCGGTACCGCATTGGCTGAGGCATTGCGCGCGGTGCTGTTGAACCCGAAGTCAGAGATTGCGCCCATGAGCGAGTTGTTGATGGTGTTTGCCGCGCGCTTTGACCACGTTGAAAAAGTCATTGTGCCGGCCCTCAAAGCGGGCACCTGGGTGATCTGTGATCGATTTGTTGATGCCTCGTTTGCCTATCAGGGCGGTGGCCGCGGGCTGCCGGTGAAAAAGATTGAAGCCTTAGAGCGGTGGTTGCCTCGTCTGGCAAAGCCTGATCTGACTTTGTTGCTGGACGTTTCACCCAAGCGTGGACTGACTAGGGCAACACGGGGTCGGGCAGCGGATCGCTTTGAGCGCGAAAAGGCGGAGTTTTACCAAAAGGTTCGCGAGGCTTATCTCGCCCGTGCCCGCAGCGCCAATCGTTATTGCATTGTGGATGCCGGTCGCAGTCGCAAAGCCGTAGGTGTGCAGGTGCTTAGTGCTATTGGGGCGCTGGTTGATCGATATCACAAGTCCGCCCCTAAGCCCTCCCATAAGCCCGCGCGGGGATCTCAGCGCGATGCGGTGAAAGGCGCAACAAGCCGGCGGACCCGATCCTAATGGACTCGTTAAGCAGCGAGATCGGATCATGGCCTATGCCGCCCTGGTTAACGCCCGCCCTGGACCGTCTGGGTGATCTGAACAGCGCTGGACGATTGCCCCACGCATTGTTGTTGGTGGGAGATCAGCTGACGCTTACGTTAGCCACGAAGCTTGGCCAGCGGTTATTGTGCCAATCAAATAACAGTGCCTGCGGCCAATGTCAGCCCTGTCAGTGGGTGGACGCTGGAAGCCATCCAGACCTCGTCCTGTTAAAGCCGGAATCAAAAAGCGGGATGATCTTAATCGACCAAACCCGGGCACTAGCGCGCAATGCCACCTTAACCGCCAGTGGCCAACGGGTTTTTGTTATCAGCCCAGCCGATGCGATGAACCGTTCGGCGTCCAATTCGTTGCTAAAAACATTGGAGGAGCCGCCAGCTGACACCGTGATTATTCTTTGCAGTGCCCGGCCTGGCGCTTTGCCCGCCACGATTTTGTCTCGCTGTCAGAAAGTTATTCTGCCAGGCCCAAGCCTTGAGTCTGGTCCTGACTCGCTGAGCGACTATTTAAGCACTGTCACTGATGAATTAGACCCCCAAACGATTACCCATCTTATCGAGGTGACTCACGGCCGCGTGGATGACATCGTGAGTTTGCTTAGAGATAACGTCACTAGCGCTGATGTGTCGGTGACCGAAGACCTTGCGGCGTTGCGTTCTACGGGTGTCGCAGTCGCCGAAATGGCGGCAGGCTGGATTGAAAGCGGTTACGTTGAAATGAAACTGAAGCAACTCGCTCGGCTGGCTCAGAATAGTCTTAGGGCCGCCGTGCTGGGTAATGAGAAAACAATAACAAACAGTGCGTCAGGGGGTTTGACAAATCTTTGGCGCCTGTATGATGCTACCAATCGATGTCGTGCATTGCTCAAAACCAGTGCGCGGTCCGAATTACAGTTAGAAGCATTGCTGCTGATGTGGCGAGATTCAGCGGCTTGATGGGGAAGATCAATGGCAGGTGGTATGCCGCGGCAGGGAATCCTGTCGCTTTCAATCAAAGATAAGACGGCCTTGTATCAATCGTACATGCCTTACGTGAATAACGGCGGGTTATTTGTGCCCACCAACAAAAAATACGCACTAGGCGATGAGGTCTTCATCCTGCTCACCTTGATGGAAGATGAAGATCGAATCCCGGTGGCTGGCAAAGTGATCTGGGTAACGCCCCCGGGATCTCAGGGGAACCGGGTTGCTGGGATTGGTGTGCAATTCAACGAAGGCAATGACGGAGAGATGGCTAAAGCCAAAATTGAGACGATCCTTGCCGGAATGGTTAACGCGGATCGTCCGACCCATACGATGTAACTGTTTGGCCAGTCCTGCTGGCTTGTCCCCGCAACAAAATAGCCTTGTGCGGGCGCTAGCTCCCTTCGTAAAAGCGCTACATTCTCCTGCGCTAGCAATCGCTAGCAATCGCTAGCAATCGCTAGCAATCATCAGCAGGCAACGGGTTAGCCCAGCTGACGCGGGTGTTGCTAAGGGGTGAACAGGGTGTCCCAGCCTTCGTCCGGGGCGAAACGATCGCCGTAGCGGGCTTCCAGGGCCTCTAGTTTTTGTTTCAATACTTCCGGGCCGGTGTCGGTGATGTATTGCCAAGGGCCACCTCGGAACGGCGCAAAACCGGTGCCGAAGATGAGTCCGGCGTCTAGCATTTCAGGGCTCTCCACAACTTTTTCTCGCAGGCAAGTGACCGCCATATTGAGAAACGGCATGATCATACGGTCGGTAATATCGGCCGGTTCAACATCC
>CAZLJY010000270.1:0-3781 GCA_964559945.1 uncultured Gammaproteobacteria bacterium
GTGGTGCACAGGGTGTCGCGACGGTGGCGGGAAAGCTGGTTGTGGGCCAGCTTTCGCAGGACCGGATAAATTTCCTTCAAAAGCCGATCGTTGGCATCAGCTTCGCCATTTGCGGCCCGATGCAGCAGCACGGTAATGGGCTCTGGGGCATGTTCCGCGTTCATCTTGCTGATGGTCTCCAATGCTCCCGTTGTGTGGAAAGATTAGCAGGTTTGGCCCGAACCGATTTTCTTTTCATGGAAATATACAAGTTATTGATTATAAAGAAATTTAAATGAGGGCCTGTTTGCCAATCTTGCGGACTGTTTCCCGACTGCTGAATAAGTGACCCATTTCCCTGAGGCCCTGCGTAACATTGAACAGACCCAGCAATGAATGGCGTAAATTTTTTTGCCCAAAAACCTCATCGCTGTGCGTGATTGCCCGTCGTTAGAAGCATTAACTAGGTTAAGTGGAAAAAGACCGATGAAATACAAACTTTATGGCAGCCTCAGCGTGTTTTTCTTTTGCCTTTTGATCTCGCCCATGGGCGCGGCAGGCCCGGGCACGTGGACATCCAACGGACCGGAAGAAGCCTGGCCTTTAGATTTTGTGTTTGATCCAAGCGATGGGCTGCATGTGTATATGGGCACTGTATCCAGCGGCGTGATGGAAAGCACCGATGGTGGTGTGTCTTGGGTTGGCTCAAGTCGGGGGCTGCCACCGTCATCCAGCGTCCAGAGCTTGGCCGTGGTGCCCACGTCGCCACTGACCTTGTTTGCTGCGGTGGGCGATCAGATATTCCGCTCGGAGGATGAGGGCGCTACTTGGCTGGATAGCTCCACCGGCCTGACCGCTGGCGTCAATGTGTTCGGCGTGACGGTGCATCCGGATAACCCGTCGATCCTGTTGGCCCGCACCGTGGATCCAACGACACCGCTATACCGCAGCATTGATGGCGGATTGAGCTGGAGCGCTCCGGTTTTAGGTCTGCCGGCCGCGGTCCCCACATCCAATGTCTCCGCCGACCCGCTAACGCCTGGCCGCTTTGTGATGCACTTGGAAGCAGGTCTTTACCTGAGTTTGGACGATGGCGAGAACTGGAGCGAAACGGGTAATCCGTTTTCATCCCCGTCACCGGTGGTGCAGAGCCAGTTTTTGTTTGACCCGGTAACCCCAGATCTCATCTTGGCCACCTCAATTGCCCAAGGTATTCATCGATCTACCAACGGCGGCGCAAGCTGGGTCTCCGTTGAACCTTTCGGCGGTGCTGCCATTAGCTCATCGCCCTTGATGGCGATGCAGGTGCACGTTGCCGGTTCCAATGGCGCTCGTCGCAGTATCGACAATGGCTTGACCTACAGTGACAGCCGAAGCGGTCAGGAAGTGAACCTATCCCAGGGCGCTTTTGCCGAACTGGTGTCCGTTGAAGCCAATCCGCTGGATGCCAACGTGGTGCTGGCCGGTGGCCGCTTCTCTGGCGTTTTTCGAAGCACTGACGGCGGCGCTACCTGGGTTGCCTCCAATGCAGGCTTAAGAGGGGGCACCAATCGGGCCTTGGCCTTTGATCCGGTGACCCCCGGCCAAATTTACGCCGCCACCGGCGATGGCTTTACCCGCACGCGGGCGTTTTATCGAAGCACGGACGATGGTGTTTCCTGGAGCCCCTCAAACACAGGGTTAACGGTTCAAAGTACAAGGGCCATAGCCGTTGACCCCAATCGACCCGGCGAGATTTATGTGGGTGGAACACCGCTGGACAATATGCGCCAGGGTATCGCCAAATCACTGGATTCCGGACTGACCTGGGACACCATTGATAACGGTTTGCCGAACTTATCAACGGTCCGGGAGATCCTGGTGGATCCCACGGCGCCGGCAGCGCCCGACGACCCGG
The DNA here is from genome assembly GCA_964559945.1 of uncultured Gammaproteobacteria bacterium. Lineage (GTDB taxonomy): Bacteria > Pseudomonadota > Gammaproteobacteria > Xanthomonadales > SZUA-38 > JANQOZ01. The sequence goes on from CAZLJY010000270.1 coordinate 1,877, forward strand.
CGACGGTTTACCTGGGTTCCAGCGGTGGCGTATTCAAAAGCGTTGATGGCGGTGTGAACTGGGCATCGTCCAATACCGGATTTCCCGTTTTCCGCGTGCTGCCGGAGTTCTATATCGTGATCGACCTTGCCCTGGCGCCCAGCGATCCGCAGGTGCTTTACGCCACACTCATCTCAGGTGTCACTGCCCCTGGCGCCGCTCAGGGAGGGGTTTATCGCAGCAGCGACGGCGGCGCTACCTGGGCCCAGGTGAACGGTGCAGGCCTCACGGCCTTGCCCAATCCATCGGCCTTTGCCATTGCGGTAGATCCGCGCAGCGCCGATACCGTGTATGCCGCCAACTCCAATACATCGGGTAGCGGCTGGGTCTACAAATCCACCGATGGCGGTTCAAGCTGGAACGCCGCTGACGCCGGCATCAGCGTGCGGGACCTGCGCGCGTTACTGATTGATGAGTCATCCCCGGATACGGTGTATGCCGCCTCCGGAGGCAGTTCCGGTAACCCCGGCGGCGTGTTTCAGTCAAGAGACGGGGGCACAAGCTGGAACTCCATCAGCATTGGACTACTGGACACCTCAGCCACAGCCCTTGTGCTGGACCCAGATGACCCGCGGCGCTTGCTAGCGGGAACGCGCCTGGCGGTGAATGAAATTACACTGCTTGATGACGAGGATGCCGATGGCGCCTCCAACGCCGCAGAGCAGGGCGCGCCTAACGGCGGGGACGGCAACGGCGACTCGATCGCAGACGCCAGCCAGGACGATGTTGTTTCCTTACCGCTGGCGGTACTTGCCCTTAAGGGTCAAAACACCGGCAGTGGTGCAACCTACGTCACCGCGTCTGTGGATGGCTGTGCGGAGATATTTGATGCGGTTGTGCGGATGGAAGATGAGTTCCCGGACGACAACAGTTTCGTCTACGAAAACGCCCTCATCGCTTTTGAACTACCCAATTGCGAAGCGGCGACGGTCACCCTGACTTACCACGGCGCGTCAGACTTTGCCGACACAGCCAGCTTGAGATCCTATGCCCCGATTGAGCCCGGCAATCCAGGACGTCAGGCATGGTTTGATCTTTCTGGCGCGTCTGTTTCCGGCAACACCTGGACGTTCGATCTGACCGACGGGGCACCCGGCGATTTTCGTGGCGATACCGGTACGATTCGTTTTCTCGGCGGGGTAGGGACGTTGATAGAGCCGATCTTTATGGATGGCTTTGAGGTGCCTTAGCCCCAATCGCAGTCGGTAAACCTGACCCAAAACGTCAGTGAGACGGATGGCCTGGGGGTTTATCGTGAGCGATGGTCAGTCAACGCCCATGATAATCTAGGCAATGATTTGCCAACCTTGTAACCCATGACCCAGCGCCCATTGATTGTGATTCCTCCATCGATCCTCAACTGGGAGCCGCGATCATGCGCGTAGCGTCCTACATTGCTGCGGTGGTGCTCCTTGTCTGCGGCATCGTGGTGCCACAGGTCTTTGGCTTTGCCACCGAGGGATACAGCTCGGTTTCCATTTATCTCAGCGAGCTGGGAGCGGTTGGTGCGCCTTACGGCCACATCATCAACTATTTCGCGTTTCTACCCGTGGGGGTCGCGATAGTGATTCTGGTTTGGTGCCTGCATAAGAAATTACCGCGGCGTTTATTAACCAGTATTGGACTGGTTGCCTTTACCGGGGTCGCTGTTGGTTATATCGGGGCGTTTTTCTTCCCTTGTGACCTTGGGTGTCCGGCAGTGGGCAGCACTCGACAAGGTTTACATAACTTGGCGGGCCTGATTAGCTACGTTGGCGGAATTGGTGGTCTGTACTTGATGTATTTCGGGGTTCGGAAAGATCTTCGTGGCCCGTTACCGGCGACCACATTGTTGGCAGCGATCATCGCAACGATTGGATTTGTGAG
>CAZLJY010000271.1:0-3731 GCA_964559945.1 uncultured Gammaproteobacteria bacterium
CAATTGCTAGACACGTGATGCCACGGTTTCATGAACAGCCCTCAGCCTAATTCGTCCACGCCAAGCACACCGACCCATTCTTTGGGCGCGGTTCGCATGCTATGGCGTTTGCCATTGCTGGCGATTCACGCGGTTATTTTCTTACCGGTGACCCTCATTGTTGTGGCCCAGGGCCACGCCGCTGAGGGCCGGCGACGGCGCTGGGCGGAGATTGCTGTGGGCCTTTGGTCCGGAGCGCTGCTGAAAATCTTCGGCTTTCGCATTGAGGTTTCCGGTCAACCCCAAGCCCATCCGGTGGTGCTACTCGCCAATCACGTGTCGTGGGCAGATATCGAATTGATTCACAGTCAAATGGCTGCGGGTTTTGTGGCCAAAGCGGAAATCGCCGGCTGGCCGCTGATTGGTTTTATGGCCAAAATCGGTGGCACCGTTTTTCATCAACGCGGTCAGCGCAGTTCTCAGGAACGGGTCACCGCGGCGTTGGCTGAAAAACTCGAAACAGGTCGATCCATTGCCATTTTTCCGGAAGGACGCACCGGGGCGGGGCGGCCCGTGTTGCCCTTCCACGGTCGTTTATTGCAAGCGGCGGTGGACACCCAGACACCCATTCAGGCCGTTGCTATCGAGTTTCTGCGCGATGGTGATTACGCGTTTGATATTCCGTTTACCCCCAACGAGAGTTTTGGCGCATCGTTGGTCCGCATGCTGGGACAGCCACTAACCATTGCCAAGATCCACTTTCTTAAGACTCGCCCACCGGATGCTGGACGCACTGAGTTGGCGCGCTGGGCCCAAAGCCAAGTTGTCGCTGTGGTTGAGCGCCGAGAGATTCCCCATGACGATGCCGTTTAAACCGGCCCGCGGGCTGTCCAGTGCTCACCTGCAATCAATCATGGCCAGTTCCGGCATGCGCCGCCTGCGCATGGGAAAATCCATGGCGGCGTTGCGTGAGGCTAGCACCACCCATATTTTGACCACCGCTGATGGGGTGCGCCTGGCCGGTCTGTACACACCACGACCGGCCAACGGTGGCGACCCCAAAGCCTTGGTGATCTTGTTTCATGGCTGGGAGGGTAGCGCGGAGTCAACCTATCTGGTTGAAACGGCTTATGCCCTTTGGCAGTCCGGTTACGCAGTGTTCCGGCTCAACTTTCGTGACCATGGCGACACCCATCACCTGAACCCTGGGATTTTCCATTCCTGCCGACTGGATGAAGTGGTGGCAGCCTGCCAGGAGATTCAGGCCTTAAGCCCCATTCGACCGCTGCTGTTGGCAGGGTATTCTCTGGGCGGTAATTTTGCCTTGCGAGTGGCCCTTCAAGCGCCTGAGGCGTCAATTGAGCTGAGCCATGTTGTGGCAGTAAGCCCGTTGATCAATCCGGTCAATGGGCTGCGGGCTATCGAACAGGCCCCGTGGTTTTACGAATATTACTTTATGCGTAAGTGGCGAAAATCGTTGCGTCGCAAGCAGGCGTTGTTTCCTGAACACAACATTGATGATGACCTCCTCAATGGCAATATGTACCAGGTCACAGACCGGCTGGTCAGTCGTTACACCGAATATGATGGTGCTCCGCCCTATCTGGATGGGTATTCCATCGCCGGCACGCGATTGGCCAATCTGCAAATCGACACCACATTACTCACCGCTGAAGACGATCCTGTGATTCCGGTTGAGGATTTTGATCACCTGAGTCTGCCCGATTGCGCCCAGGTGATTCGTTATCCCCATGGCGGTCACTGCGGCTTTATTCATTCTTGGCGCTTAAAAAGCTGGGCTGTAGAGTTTTTGGTTGAGCATTTCGAGCGCGTTACCCAAAGCTATATCCAGGGCGTGAGTCACAGCGATAGCGAGCCTAGCCCACAGACGCCGGAACAAACATCGTTAGCACCTTTACCCGATACCACTTTCCACTCTCAGGAGTCTTCAACCCATGAGTGACCAACCCACGGACGGACCTGCCGGGCAGCCCGGCGACCCGGCAACCGAGCAAAACGGCGAGGCCATTAACCGCGCCATTACGCTTCATCGCGAGGGTGATACCCAAGCTGCGGAGAATGCCTACCGGGCAATCCTCAAGGAACAACCGGCACATTTTGAAGCGCTACATTTCCTTGGCCTGATTCGACAGGAGGCCGGGGATCTCAACGAAGCGCTGGATTTGGTGGAAAAGGCCATTGAGCTTAAACCCGAGGCGGCCACCTACCATGCCACCTTAGGCAGCATTCGTTTCGCCCAGGGTGATATTCCATCAGCTCGAGCGAACTACGAGCAGGCCCTTAGCCTCAACCCCAATCTGCGCCAGGGACATAACACCCTGGGTTACCTGCAACTTCAGATGGGTGAAGCGGCACTCGCTGAACAAACCTTTAACACCGCGCTTCGGGTGGACCCGGACTCGCCCCAGACTTACGCCAACCTGGGGCAGGCGGCATTGGCCCAAGGCAAGGTCGAAGAGGGCGTCAGTTACGCCCAAAAAGCGCTGGCTCTGGATGAGCAAAGCCTACCCGCTCGATCAACGTTGGCCGATGCACTGCTGGCTCAGGGCGCTTATGCCATTGCTGAACAGGCTTACCGAACCTGCCTGCAGGAACGAGCAGGGGTTCCGTCTTGGGTTGCTGGCTTGGCGGACGCACTGCTTGCCCAGCACCGGGCCCAGGAGGCCAGAACCGTTTTGCATCAGGCTCTGGCAGAACAGCCCGACCAACCGCTACTGCGCTCGGCCGCCGGCCGCGCCGCGCTGGCTCTTGAGCATTGGCACGATGCCGCTGAGCATTTCAAACAATCGCTGTTGCTGCGTCCTGGCCATCATCCAAGCATTAATGGCTTAGGTGACGCGTTGTGGGGCAAAGGTGAATTGGCTCAAGCCAAACAGTGTTTCGACGCCACCGGCAATCAGGTTAGGAGCCAACAGGTTCGCGCCGCCTTGGGCGATAAAGCCGGCGCCTTGGCTGATCTTAAGGGGCTGCTGGAAACGAGCCCCAGTAATGGGGATGCGGCCTTAGCCTTAAGTGACATACAGAGCGAGTTAGCCGATCACTCTGGCGCCTTGGCTACAGTCCTTGCCAGCCTTAAGCAGCCGTCCATTGATCCGGTATTGGGCAATCGTCTGGCACTGACAGCGGCACAATTGAGTTTGACCCTTGGCAAGCCGGCTGAAGTGGACACGACCCTTGAGCAGTTCAGCCCGTCCCAGGCGTCAGACTTTGACGCCGCCCATGCTCGGGAGCTGGCGGCCAGGGCGTTGGACATGCGCGGCGAATATGCCGCCGCTGCAGCCAAGTTTCAAGCGGTAACCCAGGAGTTGTCGGTATCACGCCTCGCTATGCCATCGGCTGAGCCGCCGCCGGCCCTGGATACAGCGCTAGACGACGGCCGTGAGCCACCGGTTATTTTAACCGGCATACCGGGCAGTGGGATCGAATTGTTAGCCAAAACCCTTAACCGGTGTGACGATTTTGACGTGCTTTTTGATCGGCTCGAAACGCCGGGTGAGCGCCGAGATTTTTTCGATTCCAGCGCCGCTGGCAGGCTTGGTAAACGCAGCCCCGAGGAACACCACCGGCTAGAACGTCGCGCTTATTGGAATGCCGCTGAGCGCCAGCGTCGCCATACCCAGGGGCGAGTCTTGGCAGTGGACTATGTGCCGATCAATCAGCTTCGGGCCCAAGCCCTCAGTGCGTTTTTGCCTGGCACAAGCGTGATTTTGGCGATCCGTCATCCGGGCGAC
>CAZLJY010000272.1:0-3623 GCA_964559945.1 uncultured Gammaproteobacteria bacterium
GGTGGGGGATGTGGCGGTCATTGGGGTTCCGGATGAGCAATGGGGCGAAAGCGTAAAAGCTGTGGTTGTCTTGAAACCCGGTAACAGCGTGGATGAACAGACGTTGATCAGCTTCGCGAAAACCCAAATAGCCTCCTATAAATGCCCGAAATCCGTTGACTTCATAGACGCATTGCCACGAAACGCCACCGGCAAGGTCTTACGGCGGCAACTGCGACAGCCCTTTTGGGAAGGAAAAGATCGCGGGGTGAATTGAGCCCGGGGTCCTGTGCTTGCCTCAAGGTCCACAGTCCCTACTCATTTTGATCGTTTTATCGCCGGTTCCAGGCAGCTAGAATGATCAGTTACCCGGATATTGATCGTCAACTAAACAGGTGTATATATGGATCTAGGACTAAGCGGCAAAAAAGTCATCATGAATGGCGGCTCACACGGATTGGGATTGGAGTCTTTGAAAACCTACGCCGCAGAAGGTTGCGACGTCGCGTTCTTTTCCAGCGATGCCGAGCGTGTGGCGAATGCTACCAGCGCCATTGAAAGCGCAGGTCCAGGAAAGGTGTTTGGCTCAGTGCTTGATATGACCGGCAATCCGGAAGGATATGCAGCCTGGTTCGAACAAGCATTGGAGCAATTGGGCGGTTGCGACATCTTTGTGCACACAGCCAGTGCTTCAGGCCAAGGGGCTACCGGTGATTGGGACCGATGCCTTGATCTTGATATCAAAGGCGCAACGATTGCCGTTGAAGCACTGACCCCCGCATTGGAGGCCTCCGATTGCGGTTCAATTATTTTCATGTCATCCACTGCGGCTGTGGAGAAGTTCTTTACCCCTCAGGCTTTTAACGCGATCAAGGCCGCCATGATTACCTATGGCTCGCAACTGGGGCAGGCCCTGGCAGCCCAGGGGATTCGGGTCAATTGCGTGTCTCCCGGGCCCATTGAATATGCCACGGGGAATTGGGAAACCATCAAAAACAATATGCCAGATTTCTATGAGGCAACGCTGGCGCAAATGCCCATGGGACGTTTGGGTAAGCCTTGCGACGTGGCCAAGTCGGTGGTCTTTTTGTCCAGTCCGGCCAGCCCCTATACCAGTGGAACTAACCTGGTTATCGATGGCGGATATACCAAGCGGGTACAATTCTAGGGCAGCCTAAACGCCATCGCCATTCCCATCACCAAAATGTCAGCTCAATAAAAGGGCTTAAGGGGACTTCATGACACAATCCGCCGCTGAAGTATTGGAGAGCGTCTATGCGCTCATGAGGAAAGGTGATTGGGATGGTGTAGGCGCTTTGTTAAGCGATGATTTTGTCGTTAAGGAGCCTGCCTCACTGCCTTATGGTGGAGAGTGGAAAGGGAAGGACTCATTGCAGCGTCTTTTTCCCGCGGTCATGCAGTGTTTTGAGAATCCAGTTCCGGTGACCAAAGAAATCATTGGTGGTAAGCAATGGGCTTCGGTCATCGTGGACTTTACCGTGACCTCAAAAAAGACCGGTCGACGTTTTACTCAGACAGTGAGCGAAGTGGGCCGGGTAGAGGATGGCAAGCTATGTGAGTTGCAAATCCATTATTTTGACACCGCAGAACTTGCCGCAGAGATTCCATAGCGTTGGAAAAAGGGTAGCGACGAAAAATGACAAAAGTACTGGTTATAGGTGCCTCAGGAGATCAAGGCATCCCGTTGATCTCTGCCTTACAGGCCAATGGTGCTGAGGTTGTCGCTGGAACGCGGCGCAGCGATGCAATGCAAAACACGCCTCACAATGATGTGGAAACACTGAACGTGGACATCACTGACCAGGCGTCTTTAATGGCGGCCTTCGGCCAGGTCGATGCGGTAGCGGCGCACCTGCCGTTTACCCATGATGTGGACTTGGCACAGTCATTCGGACGCAACATTGCCTCAGCCGCCGGGCAAGCAGGGCTGAAGAAAATTGTCTTCAATACCAGCTGTTTTGTGGCCGATCAGGATCTAGGTTTAGGCGGTCATGATGGGCGCCGGCGAATCGAGCAGTGTCTGCGAGACTCCGGTGTAGACACGGTGATTCTGCGCCCGGTGGTGTTTATGGACAATGCCATTCGCGGCTGGATTAAGCCGGCCATCGTCAATCGCAACCTGTTTGTTTATCCTGCAAAACAGTCGCTCAAAGTCAGCTGGTTATGTCTGGAAGATCTGGGCAAGCTTATAGCCCACGCCACCTTATCCCCTGACCTCAACGGGCAGACGCTGACCGTTGGGGGGCCAGAAGCGTTAACCGGTCACGAAGTGGCGGAGAGAATCAGCCAAGCCTGCGGCAGAGAGATCCGTTTTCACAGTATCGAGCCGGAAGAGTTTGCCGAGAACATGAGTGAGTTGGTTACCGGTTCTCGGGTCGTTGCGCCCGGAAGTGTCTACTCCGGAATGGGGAATTTCTATCGTTGGTACAACGACCAGCCGGTATCTCCGCTGGCCATTGACCCAAGTAGCTTCTCAGACCAACTGCCTGTGGCTCTTACCCCCTATGGTGAGTGGGCTGAACAGCAGGATTGGGACTAGAGCTGCGTTAGGGTATCTGGACATTCCGAACCAATTACCGGGCGATCGCCGGTAACGCAGGGGCATTCAGTCTTGTGTTGATCCAGCTCCTTAGAATTTCTAACAGCGCCTTACTTTAACGGCATTCCAATGAGTTCGGCGATATGCTGGTGGACTGCTTGCAATGCCGGTTCATTGGCACCAATGACCACTTGGTGGTTTTCCGGTGCGGTTAACAGATTGGCATAACCGTTGGATGCCACGCGGTAGTCTTCGGTTTGGACCACGGTTTCCGTGGCATCGTAGGCTGCAACGCAGCTGTTCCGATGCTCTTCAGATTCCACCCCAAAAGGCGCGTACACGGCAAAGTGACAACGGGTTTTTCCCACTCCGTCAGGGAAAAGGCGAAATACCTGGGTGAAATACATGCCGGCAGCAATGGCGCCGAAAAAGATGACCGTGTTGGGGAACAGAAAATGTACACCCCCGTAGTCAAATGTCGGCCATTCGCTCTCATCTTTATCTAGCAATTCACCCAGGTTGAGTTTGGGGAAACTCACCCGGTGGTGTCTGCCGAAGGGTTCGAAGACATTTTTGTTGTTGTAATTGGTTTTGGCAATCGTTGACTTGTGCAGGGTAGAAAAATGGTAGCTTTCGCCATAGGTATCCAGCGCAAATTTCCAATTTGAGTCCGCCGTCATCACCCCTTTTTTGACTGGCTCAGCTTTCCATAATTCGAGATTTCCCAATACATTGGCGTAGTCGCCCAGGAATTGTTGAGTATCGATCGGCTCTCCATTCGGATTAGCTCTGACCAACACCAAGCCCAAATACTCAACGCAAGGCACTCTGATCAAATTGCGCCCACCAATTTCGCAGCCTTCAAAGCCTTCTTTACCCGGTTGGCCTCGGAGCTTTCCGTCACTATCAAATAACCAGGCATGAAACGGACAACGTAGCCGTGAAGAACTGCCGGACCACGGTTCAGTGTCTTCAATGAGTTTTGCGCCGCGATGGGTGCACATGTTGAGAAATGCACAGGCATTGCCATCGCTGCCCCGTGACACAATGATTGACGGGCCGGCAGCGTCAAACAAAATAGCGC
>CAZLJY010000273.1:0-3623 GCA_964559945.1 uncultured Gammaproteobacteria bacterium
ACTTAAGGAAGCGGGCGCCAGCGCCGTGTTGGTATTACCGGTAGAGAAGATGCTGGCATGAAACAGGTGCGCTGGAGTGCGTTGGATCAAGGTCAGCGGGAGCTGGCGTTGTCCCGTGCACCGTCAACCTCTAGCCAACAGTTGGTCTCTGGCGTAGCCCAAATTATTCGGCGTGTCCGCGAAGGCGGCGATGGGGCCGTGAAAGCCCTTACCGCTGAGCTGGATAAGGTCGAGGATCTGCAACTAGCAACATCGACTTCGGCGCTTAATGAGGCAAGCCAATCGTTGCCAACGGATGTGTCTGAGGCGCTAGATCAGGCCATTGATCGGGTCCGCGCGTTTCATAGCGCCTGCAAAGTTGCCGATGTGAGCTGCGATCTTAACGGCATCCGCTGTGAGCGGGTTTCAAGGCCGATTCAAACCGTTGGCCTCTATGTGCCTGCCGGCAGTGCGCCGCTGCCATCCACCACAATTATGTTGGGTGTGCCGGCCAGCTTGGCGGGATGTGCTCGAGTCGTCTTATGTAGCCCACCGGATAGCCAAGGCGCAGTGGATGCAACGGTGATGGCCGCTGCCGCCCGCTTGGGTATCAGCGAAGTGTTTGCGGTGGGCGGCGCCCAGGCCATCGCCGCCATGGCCTATGGCACCGAAACCATTCCTCGCTGCGACAAAATTTTTGGCCCAGGCAATGCCTGGGTAACCCAAGCCAAGCAGCAGGTAAGCCAAGACCCTAAAGGCGCTAGCATCGATATGCCAGCGGGCCCCTCGGAGGTCATGGTGGTGGCCGATGAGGATGCCAACCCGGCATTTGTGGCCAGCGATTTATTATCCCAGGCTGAGCACGGCCCCGATTCTCATGTGGTGTTGGTGGCATTCAGTGAGGCGGTGGTGTCCGCCACCCTTAAGGCGGTTGATGAACAGCTGGAAAATCTGCCCCGGGCTGAGGTTGCCAAGGCAGCGTTGAGTCACAGCGTGAGTGTGCTGGTAGAAAGCCGCCAGCAGGCACTGCAGGTTATCAATGCCTATGCGCCGGAGCACCTGATTTTACAAGTCGCCCGGGCAAGGGAAATACTGCCTGATGTGGTGGCAGCAGGCTCGGTGTTTTTAGGTGCCCATACCCCGGAGTCTTTGGGTGATTACTGCAGCGGTACCAATCACGTACTGCCCACCTATGGCTATGCGCGGGCCTATAGCGGCGTGTCGGTGGACAGTTTCCAGGTCCGCATGACAGTGCAGGAAGCCAGTGCTGAAGGGCTTAAGGCGGTGGGGCCAACAGCGGTAACCCTGGCCCGAGTGGAGGGTCTTGAAGCCCATGCCCAGGCCGTGGCGCTGCGCCTTGAGGCCCTGGGCCAATGAGTATTATTGAACGGGCTAGACCCGAAATCCGAAAAATGGCGGCTTACGCCTCAGCTCGCGCCATTGCGGGTATGGCACCGGTCACCCTCAATGCTAACGAATCCCCTTGGCCCGGCCCCGCTGATACCAGCGGCCGGCTTAATCGATATCCAGACCCTCAGCCGGCAGCGTTAGTGGAAAGACTCGCGGAGCACTTTGGTGTGGCGCCGGAGCAAACCTTAGTCACCCGCGGCAGCGACGAGGCCATTGATCTACTAGTGCGGGCCTTCTGTGAGGCGGGGAAGGGTAGTGTGGTGCAGTGCCCGCCGACCTTTGGTATGTACGGCATCTCTGCCCGAATTCAGGGGGCTCGGATGATCAATGTGCCGTTGTTGGCCGATCAAGGTTTTGCCTTGGACGCACCGGCTATCTGGGAGGCAGCAAGAGACGAATCGGTTCGCTTGGTGTTTTTGTGCCGACCCAACAATCCCACCGGTTCATTGTTTGACGCCAGCTTAGTCACAGACCTGTGTGAGGCTCTCACCGATCATGCCATGGTGGTGGTGGACGAGGCGTACATGGATTTTTCCAGCGAACCCTCGCTGGCCCAATCCTTAAACAACTATCCCAACCTGGGTGTGCTGCGAACTCTTTCTAAGGCTCATGCTTTAGCGGGTGCGCGTTGCGGCTGTTTATTGGCTGGCAGCGAGGTGGTGAGTTTGCTGAAAAAAATTATTGCGCCTTACCCGTTGCCAACAGCGACCATTGATGCAGCGTTAGCGGCGTTGGCGCCCGACAGCCTGGCGGCCACCGCTGAACAAACCGCGCTACTGAATCATGGCCGCGACACCTTAGCGGCCTTTCTGCCCACATTGCCCTATGTGCAGGCCCAGTGGCCCAGCGCCGCTAACTTTATCTTAATGAAAGTGACCGACGGCCCCGCCTTGTGTGCTTGGTTGGCTGAGCGCGGTGTGTTGGTACGAAATTTCCATACAACCCAGGGGCTGGAAAACTGCCTTCGCATTAGCGTGGGCAGTCCGCCGGAAAATGCGCGGCTGAAATCACTGCTGGAGAGTTATTCCTCATGAGTCAACGCAAAGTCGCCTTTGTTGATCGAGACGGCACCATCTTGGTGGAGCCGGACGATTTTCAAATAGATGCCTTGTCCAAAGTGCAGTTGGTTGAGGGGGTTATTCCCGCGCTGCTGGCGTTGCAAGACGATGGCTATGAGCTGGTGCTGGTGAGCAACCAAGATGGTTTGGGTACCGAATCCTTTCCCACCGCTGATTTCCAGCCGGCCCATGAGTTGATGCAGCAAATTCTTCTTTCCCAGGGGGTCAAGATTGTCGCAGAGCACATCGACCCCTCGATGCCGGAGGAAAACTCTCCTAACCGCAAGCCAGGCATTGGCATGTTGCTGGATTATCTGCGCCGCGGCGATCTGGATCTTGGTCGCAGTGTGGTCATCGGCGACCGGGATACGGACCTTGAGATGGCCCAGAACCTTGGGGTTAAGGGTTACAAGCTTAGTGATACCTGCAGCTGGCCAGATATTTTGCGCGATATGCGAGGACACCTTCGCAAAGGAAAGGCTCAGCGCACCACCAAAGAAACGAGCATCACGGTGGATGTAGACCTGGATCAAAGCAGCCCGGTGTTGAATCAGACCGGCATAGGCTTTTTTGATCACATGCTCGATCAGCTAGCCTCCCATGGAGGGTTTGCGCTCACGCTGCGCTGCGAAGGCGATCTGCACATCGACGAACACCACACGGTGGAAGATTGCGCGCTGGCCTTGGGCACCGCTCTCAAGCAAGCCCTGGGAGATAAACGGGGTATTGGTCGGTATGGCTTCGTGGTGCCTATGGATGAATCCTTGGCCCAGGCGGCGGTGGATCTTAGCGGGCGCGCGCGCTTCGAATTTGAGGCCGATTTTCCTCGCAACCAAGTGGGTGAGTTATCCACCGAAATGGTCCAGCACTTTTTCCATTCGCTTAGTGATTCGCTGGCCTGCGCATTGCATCTGAAGGTTACCGGAGAAAATGCGCATCACATGGTGGAAGGGTTGTTTAAGGCCTGCGGCAGGGCACTAAGACAAGCCTTCGCCCGCGAGGTAGGTGGCGCGTTGCCCAGTACTAAGGGCGTCCTTTAATGACAGCCATTGTGTTGGTGGATTCTGGTGGTGCCAATATTGGCTCAGTCAAATATGCCCTGGGAAGACTCGGCGTAGAGGCAAAAATCAGCGCGCAGGAATCAGCGATTCGGAACGCCGATAAAGTGATTATGCC
>CAZLJY010000274.1:0-3617 GCA_964559945.1 uncultured Gammaproteobacteria bacterium
AGACAGAGCCGCCCCTCGAAGTGGTCTTCCGGGCCACAAGAGAGGTTGCCGGCGCCGTTCTAACCTCCGTGGCAACCACGGTTGTGAGTTTCTTGCCGGTTTTCACTATGACCGGCGCAGAAGGAAAACTTTTCACGCCTCTTGCGTTTACTAAGACTTTTGCGCTGATCGCTGCTGTGATCGTAGCCCTGGCCATTATTCCGCCTGCAGCCCAGGTTTTGTTTTCTACAAAAATTCGCTCAACACAGCTCAAGTTGCTCCTCTACGGCGGGCTAGTGTTGACGGGCTTCCTGATAGCCATCTTCTTCAATCCGCTGGCCGGCTTTCTGCTCAGCGGCTTTGCAGCCCTTCAGCTCCTGGCAAAACACTTTCCGCCATGGTTACAGAAAACTGGACCCGCCATCGCCAGCCTCGTTGTTGCGGGCCTCGTCGCGATAATACTCACTGACGAGTGGTTGCCACTTGGGCCTGGGCGCGGCCTGATCATCAATCTGATCTTCGTGGTTATTCTCATCGGCGGACTGCTTCTGAGCTTCCTTGCATATCAGCGAGCGTATCCTCAAATCCTGGGGTACTGCCTAGCACACAAAAAGCAGTTTCTGAGCATCCCTTTCATCATCACGCTGATAGGGGTCGTTGCCTGGTCCGGGTTCGACAACGTGTTCCGGTTCGCACCCGATGGCTTCCGGCAAACGGCGATATGGCAAGCGGTGGGTCGTACATTTCCAGGCTTTGGCAAAGAGTTCATGCCTAACCTGGATGAGGGGTCGTTTCTTTATATGCCTACCATTATGCCGCACGCCTCTATCGGCGAAGCGCAGGATGCCCTGCAGATCCTTGATGAAGCGATTGGCTCTATTCCGGAGGTCGCCTCGGTGGTCGGTAAGCTAGGCCGTGCAGACACGCCGCTGGACCCTGCGCCAATCTCAATGTTCGAAACCGTAATCAACTATCACTCGGAATACCGCACCAATGAGAACGGTCGCATTCAGCGTTTTGCCTATGATGGCGCTGAAAATGCTTTCAAGCGCGATGCCAATGATCAACTGATACAGGACGAGAACGGCAAGCCGTACCGTAATTGGCGACCCCACATTCGCTCCGAAGATGATATCTGGCAGGAAATACTGCAAGCAGCAGACCTGCCGGGAACAACCTCCGCTCCGAAGCTCCAGCCGATTGCAGCGCGAATCGTGATGCTCCAAAGCGGTATGCGAGCGCCTATGGGCATCAAAGTAAAAGGGCCGACCCTGGAATCCATTGAAACAGTGGCTCTTCAGCTCGAAGTCTTGCTGAAAGACGTACCGGGTATAGAGGCTGAAACCGTGACCGCAGACCGACTGGTAGGCAAACCCTATCTGGAGATCGATTTGAATCGAGCGGCCCTCGCTCGCTATGGCCTGCATATCGAAGAAGCGCAGCAAGTTATCGAGGTTGCGGTAGGCGGAAAACGTATCACCAGCACAATCGAGGGACGGGAGCGTTATCCGGTGCGAGTCCGGTATTTTCGTGAGCTCCGCGATACCCCGGAAGGTCTGGAAGAAATATTAGTTCCGACACCGACGGGCGCTCAAATCCCTCTCGGGCAACTCGCAGACATTCGCTACGTCAAGGGCCCTCAGGCGATCAAAAGTGAGGACACGTTTTTGGTAGGCTATGTCGTGTTCGACAAAAAGTCTGAAGCTGCAGAAGTTGATGTCGTCGAAGATGCTCAAGCATTCCTGAACTCGAAAATCGCCAGCGGCGAACTCAAACTACCAGCCGGCGTGAGCTATACCTTCGCCGGCAACTACGAAAACCAGCTCAGGGCCCAGCAGACCCTGTCCGTCGTACTACCCATCGCGCTGGGCCTGATCTTCGTAATTCTCTATCTACAGTTTTCGTCTGTCGCCACGACGCTTATCGTGTTCAGCGGGGTTGCTGTGGCATGGTCTGGCGGGTTTCTTGTTATTTGGCTCTATGGAACAAACGGCTTTTTTGAATTTTCTGTCCTTGGCGCCAATATGCGGGAGTTATTTCAAGTTAACCCCATCAACATGAGCGTTGCGATCTGGGTTGGGTTTTTAGCGCTCTTCGGCATAGCAACAGATAACGGCGTCGTCACGGCCACCTACCTGGAGCAAATGCTGTCGAAATCCGACAGTAAAGACTTGAGCCAGATCCGCAGTCTAGTCATTAAAGGCGCAACCCGGCGCATTCGACCGGCGCTTATGACAACGGCGACCACGTTGATCGCTTTGATTCCAATACTGACTTCAGACGGACGAGGCTCCGACATCATGGTGCCTATGGCGATCCCATCTTTTGGGGGTATGCTGGTCGCTGTGATCACCACGCTTCTCGTACCGGTGCTGTACTGTGCCGTTCAAGAACTACGGCTCAAAAGAGCGAGCGGATATTAACGCACTCAATTCTGGCCGCTGCGCCGATGCGACTCTGGTGAGCGTTGCTCACGGGGCAATTGACTGCAGAGAGTTGTGGGTTATCCGCGCCGTGCGGACAATAGATTCTTCCAGAGACGAATCGGTCCAGGCAAATACGAGACCACCGGCATCAGCGACCATTTGCGGAAATCCCGACGGCCGTGTGGCCGCCAATTGTTCAATCGTATGAATCGCGCCCAACATTCCGGCACTGGAAACAACGCGAATCGCCAATCCACCCCTCTGATTCTCGCCGTCGCGTAGCCAGCTGACGACGGCATTGCCATCGTCCATTAATTCGACATCTACCCTGCCAACGGCATTTTCACCATCGATAACGAAGGGCTGAGAAAAGGACCGCGCTGCGTCGCGCGACCTGGCTAACAACACGCGTGGCGAATCACCTGCAGCTGTAAACCATGCTATTGCGATGTCATCTCCCGAGGCCGCGATGGCCGGGCCATTGACCGGGCAGCCTGAGATCGCCCAACCATCATTAGCCACCGCCTGGCCAAGTTCCCACTGGCCGTTGATCGCCCGCGACACATAGATGTCCCGAACCTCTTCTGCGGTTCGATTGCGGTATACGGCCACAGGACCACGACTGGATAGTGCAACGTCTGTTTGACAGCAATCACACACCATTTCGTCAACCAGCAGTCCCTCCGTCACGGTCCCATCTGCTGTCACCACGGCCGATCGAAGTGTCATGCCGCCGCTCCCATGACTTCCGCCATGCCCTTCATGCTGGTCCGAAAGCGTGTTCCGGCCATCCAGCCACAAGGCGCCTGCACCGTCTTGCCAGGGAAACAAAGTGACGAAACCATGCTCAGTCCGGGTGCCATCAGTATGCGGTGAGAAAGACTCTCCCCAGGACATCCCAGCGTCCGTCGACAAGGCCATCGTGACATCGTAGGCGTAGGTTCCTCCCGGGGTCCGTGTCAACCAATGGGCCGCCCAAAGGTCTGAGGTGATCGGCACTATGGACGGGAAGTCGGCCCAGTTCACAAACCAGTTGTCACCCCGCGCTACGGTCTGTGGAGTATCCCAACCGATCTTATCCAAAGTGGCATAGCGTAATGCAACGTTGTCGCCATCTTGTTCGAGCCAGTTCAGAATCACTGTACCGTTTTGTACTCGTGCGAGATGGGGTTCGGCGCTGCCGGGAGCGGCAGGCGAAGCAATGCTCAGAAG
>CAZLJY010000275.1:0-3613 GCA_964559945.1 uncultured Gammaproteobacteria bacterium
TGGCCAATTTGACAGCACAACGATCTGCCCGGGTGTCCGGCGCCATTGAGGCAGTCACTGCCAGCGCCGACGATACCGCCGCCCTTGGCGACTACTCAGTATTGGTTGATCAACTTGCCACCCAACAAAGCTTGGCGACCAGCGCTTATGCCTCATCGGACGCCTTAGTGGGTTCTGGCACATTGACCATCGCTTTCGGCAACACCGATTACGACGCAGACCTGGACAGCTATAACGGTTTCACCCCTGACCCGGGCCGAGCCACGGTGGACATTGTGATTGGCCCGGGTGACCAAAGCCTGGAAGCCGTTCGTGACGCGATCAACGAAGCGGATGCCGATATCAACGCTTCCATAGTCAGCGACGACAACGGCGCTCGGCTTGTTTTGGCATCCCAGGTCAGCGGCGCCAATAGCACCTTGCAAATCAGCGTTAACGACAACGACCTCAACAACACAGATAACGCCGGTCTTTCTGCACTTACGTTCAATGCAGCCGCCACCCATCTTGAGCAAACCGTGGCCGGCGAAAACGCCCGCTTTTCGGTCAATGGTTTGTCTCTGGTCTCAGGTTCCAATACCGGCATTACCGCGGTTCAGGGCCTAACCCTGGACTTGCAAGCAGCAAGCGCGCAAGCGGCGATTGTGAAGGTGGAAAACCTAGATTCTGCGGTGGCAACGGCACTCAATGAATTTGCTGATGCCTACAACGGCTTGGTTGACCTAAACAGCGATTTGGCGTCCTTCGATCCAGACTCCGGGCAATCAGGGGTTTTGTTTGGCGACACTACACTGCGAGGCCTAATCGGCAATCTTCGGTCAGGATTAAGCGGTTCGAGCATCAATCCCGGTGGTGGCGCAAACTCATTGATAGAGTTGGGCTTAACCACCGGTGAGGACGGCAAACTATCCCTGAACAATGAGCAACTAGACGAATTTCTTAGCGAAGACTTTGAAGCGTCGATCGATCGCTTAAACGATATCAGTGATCGCTATCTGGAGCGCAGCGATGCGTATATTAACGGTGACGGTCTGATTGCTGTGCGCACCGAGGGAATCCAAACGCGGCTTGACGATATCGCTGATGAGCGCATAGACCTGCAAGCGCGGATAGAAGGTCTTGAGCAGCGCTTGACTCGCCAGTTCGCCAACTTGGACACCTTGCTGGCCAATCTACGAACCACCAGCCAGTTTGTGACTAACCAACTCAACAA
Organism: uncultured Gammaproteobacteria bacterium; assembly: GCA_964559945.1. Lineage (GTDB taxonomy): Bacteria > Pseudomonadota > Gammaproteobacteria > Xanthomonadales > SZUA-38 > JANQOZ01. The sequence goes on from CAZLJY010000275.1 coordinate 1,214, forward strand.
TCTCAATGTCGGCCAATCCGACGCCTAAGGAACCACAATGAACCTCCAATTTGCCCTAGATTCTTACCGCCAAGCCGGCCCTGTCAGTGAAGTGGAAACCGCGAGTCGGTTTCGACTGATCCAAATCTTAATGGAACATGGCTTAGGTCAACTTGCCCACGCGGCGGCCGTTGTTGAATCCGACGACGCGACCAAATGTCGCCAAGCCTTGGGCAAAGCCATAGACGCCATCGAGACCCTACGCCAGAGCCTGAACAACGAACATCAGCATGAGGAATTGGGGCAGCGGCTGGAATCCCTGTATGGCCATATGATTGAGGAACTGGTTCGTGCCAGCAGCGACCTCAATCAGGGCCGAATTGCCCACGTGCAGCGGTTGATGACCACGATAAAAAGCGCCTGGGATGAATTGCCAGAGCAACGACCTAACGACCCCAGTCTGGATGCCTATTTCCAGTGAACTACGAACAGACAGAATTGGAACTGGCCGCCCTGTCTGGCGCCATGTTGGATGCCGCAGATCAACAGGACTGGGAGCGGGTGGCGCAATTGCATGACACGCTACAACAACAGCTGCAGATCCTGTTTGGGGGCACCGAACTCCCCTCCGACGACCGACCCGCGAGGCTGCTTGAGGGGATTCAGCAATTGGGAGATACCCTATCCTCCCAAGCAAGGTCAGCGCGCAACGCCTGCGGCCAGCAACTCGACCAGACCCGGCAAAAGCGCCATGGGATGGTGATGTACAAAGAAACGGCGGCCAGTTAAGTCGCCGAAGATCTCAGCCTCAGTTACCCAGTCGAAAATTTGACCCAATAGCGCCGGTTTTCTGACGCCTTTGTCAACGAAACAAACCGCCGGTTTTCTGTCAGCCCTTCGGACATTACACCTTTGACGGGTTTTGGCCTGATGAACGAATCAGGCATGGTTTTTGCTCTTCTTCATCTATGGACAAAAACACCCCAGCCACGGTCGTTAAATGACGCCGGTGAACAACACGGCAATTTCATCGGTGTTGGCGCAAATGCGCCAGGTTGCCCAAAGTGGTGCCATCCAAGTTCCTACGCCAGTGAATGCTACCCAGGAGGTGGCGAAAAGCGATTTTTCGCAAATGGTATCCGGCGCTTTAGAAAGTGTTTCCAAGACCCAGGCAGCTGCGGGCAAGGCCGCGACGGCATTTGAACAGGGTGATCCGGAGGTCACTTTGCCCCAGGTCATGATTGCGTTGGAAAAAGCTAGCGTTTCTTTCGAAGGCGTCAAACAGGTCCGTAACCGTTTGGTAGCGGCCTATCAGGAAATCATGAACATGCCGGTGTAACGACGGCATAAAGGCCCAGCAATGAACCCATCCAAAAATTTACAAACCTTTGGTCCCAGTAACCTTCAAGGCAAAGGCCAAAAGACATGGTAGACCAAGAATCCCTGGCAGCGGCCCCAACGGGCAGTAACGCTCTGACTGCAGCCTGGCGCGGGTTCGATCACCTGCCCGGGCTGCGTCAGATTGCCTTAATTGTTTTGTTAGCCGGGTCATTGGCGTTGGCTGGCGCCGCAGTGCTTTGGAGCCAGCAGCCTGACTACACCCTGCTCTACGGCAAATTGCCAGAGAGTCAAACCGCTGAGGTCATAGATGCTCTCAATCGCAACGGCATCCAACATCGCTTGGATGTCGCCTCTGGCGCTGTCCTTGTTGCCCAGTCTGATCTTCACACAGCGCGTTTACGACTAGCCGGAGACGGGATTCCCCGTACCGCTGCCAGCGCTGCAGGTTATGAGTTGCTAGACCAAGATGTGGGTTTCACCATGACCCAGCGCAGCGAAGATTCTCGCCACCAGCGGGCTCTGGAGGGAGAATTGGCCCGCTCAATCACCTCCCTTAGCATGGTTCAATCGACACGAGTCCACATGGCCTTAGCAAGGCCCAGTGCATTTTTGCGCAACCGTCGTCAATCCTCCGCCTCTGTCATCGTGCATCTGTACGACGGAAAAACGCTGAGTGAGCGTGACGTCCGCGGCATCGTTCACTTGGTCGCCGCCAGCGTGGCGGACATGGACCCCTCAAGAGTGACCGTGGTTGATCACAACGGACGTCTATTAACCCAAGATACTGATCAAGCCGCTTTTGCCAGCGACAGCGAACGACTGGACTACACCGGCAAATTGGAACAACGCTACGTTGATCGAATTTTAGACATTGTCATCCCGGTTATTGGCACCGCAGGTGTTCACGCCCAGGTCGTGGCCGATATTGATTTCACTCGTAGCGAACAAACCCAAGAAACCTTTGACCCAGGCACCATTGCCTTACGCAGTGAAATCACCGATGAAACGCAATCAAGCGAGGCCACGGCCCAAGGCGTACCTGGCGCCCTTAGCAACCAACCGCCGGCAGCAGCTCAGGTT
>CAZLJY010000276.1:0-3611 GCA_964559945.1 uncultured Gammaproteobacteria bacterium
AACAAATACGCCGCTGGGTCTAAAGTACTGATGTCGGTACCAGGACCGAAAAACCCTGGGCGAAATCGCAGGATAAATAGATCGTTTTCAAAACGATCGTAATCGGCGCCTACTAACAATCGGTGACTGACCGAGCCAGTATCAAAGGCGCCGGCAAGTTCAGCCCGAAGCACGGAGTAGTCCGATTCGAAATCTCGAAAACGAAAAAATCGAGACAAGGTTTGCCCGTCGAGAAAGAAGGTTTGGCGCCCACCAAAATTGGTTTCCGAGGCATTTCCTTCAAATGACGTATCTCGGTAACCTAAGCCCGCAAGCAGACTCCAGTTGTCCGAAAAATTATGTTGGAACTCAAGCTGATGACCCAGTACGTCAGTGTCTATGGGTCCATCACCGGGCTCGCCGACAAAGGTCTCGCGAGGAGAAAAGCCGAACTCCTCAGAAAATACTACGCCGCGATCAAATGGAATGTCCTGCTGGGTATATTCCAGTTCATAGGTCACCGTCGTGTCGTCGGAAGCGCGCCAGGTAAACGAAGGATAAAAGCCTACGCGCTCCGTCTCCACCGTCTCGCGAAAACTCTCAGCATCTTCGTAAAAGCCCACCGCTCGAACGCCGAATTGATTGTCAGCACCAAAGTGAGTTTGAACATCCCCCTCAACCCGCAACTGTTGCCAGCGACCAAAGGTAAGACGCAGATCTCCGCCCGTTTCAAATTGAGGGCGTTTGGTGACCAAATTAATTGTTCCACCGGGTTCTCCGCGACCAAACAACGCCGCCCGCGGCCCTTTTAATACCTCCACCGATTCAATCCCAACCAGGTCTCTTGGACCGGCAAAACCGCGCCCCGCGTTAAACCCGTTAACTAAGAATCCGCTGGGAAGATTGATATCCCCGGAAAACCCTCGAATGGAAAAGCTATTCCACAGTCCACCAAAGTTGTTCTGACGCGCCACCGAGGCAGACAGATCCAATGCGTCATTGAGATTAATCGCACCAACTTCACGCAACAATTCAAAATCAATTGACTGCACCGCCGTTGGATTTTCTAAGTCTGAGAAATTTCCTTGATAAGCTCGCCGCTCGGCGATAACAAATACCTCTTCAATCACCGCTTCTTCGTTATCTTGGGCCATTGCTGGCAAGCCCGAAAAAGCCAGGGCGCAGGCTATGCCAGCGACCAGTGCTTTGTTTCGTTGTCTTACTCGATCCAATTTCACTTGTTGTCTCCAATGGGGCAGGTCTAAACAATTGTTAGTAACGTTATAACGTAACAATTGTAAAATAGGAAACACGAGAAAGCTATGGGAGTAAAAACCGGAATTGGAGAACGACATTGCCGATATCGGGCCTTTTTTCTAGACACCTCCAGCCACAACTACCCTATTGATGGCTAGTCGGATTTTCGACGGCTGCTGTGGAATGTTGGCGGCTTGTGCGTCAGCCGCCAACCCTCTGTTGTAGAGCGGCGCGATTACTACTCGTATCGCAGCGCCATCACCGGATTGGCTCTAGCGATGCGAATGGCATGGGCGGCAACGGTTAGCCATGCCAGTAACACCGCCACGGCGCCCGCCACGATCAGCAGCAATACCGGCGCCTGAATTCGGTCAGCGAAAAAATTCAGATAAAAGTGGCTACCAAGATACGCGCCTGGCAGTGCTACCAACAAAGCCCAAATCACGGGCTTGGAAAACTGCCAGACCAGCAATCTGACAATCTGTGCCGAACTGGCACCTAGCACTTTGCGAACACCAATTTCTTTGGTCCGTTGAGCGGCCATGAAGGCAGCCAGACCAAACAGACCAATCATTGCCAGCGCCAAGGCCACTAAAGCGAACCCAGCCAGTGCCGCATTCATATATTCGAGAACTTTATAGATCTCATCAAAGGTTTCATTGAGAAAACCGCCCTGCATTGGGTAGTCCGGGATTACCCTCTTCCAAACCGCCTCTACATCATCAATCAATCCCGTCATATTGCCACCAGTGATTCGCAGCGAAGCGATTCGCCTGCCTGGCTCTGAGTAGGAAAACACCCAAGGTTTATCCTGGTTAAAAAGGCCTAGAATGTTCTGGGTCGGCAACACACCAACAATGACCAACTCTCGCACCGTCCCCTCAGGGTCTGGCGAGTATAGGCGCTGATTGACGCCGGCCTCTGGGGAGTTAATGCCCATTCGAGCGAGAGTTAGCTCGTTAACAAGCACATTAAGCACTTCGGTTTCGCCCAATTGGAATACGTCGCCAGCAATGTCCGTATCCAAGTTACGACCCGCAAGTAGTGGAATGTCGTATACCGCCAGAAACTCAGGGGAAAACCGCATGGTATTGACACGAAACTTGCTCCCATCATCACCGGGATCAACCGCATAGTCTCGTTGGGAATTACTCTGTTCAAAAGGAATCTGAGTTGAGAATGCCACCGCCGAAACGTTGGGCAATGCCTCCAGTTCGTTTTTCAGAGTCTCAAGGCTGGGTTGGATTTCTTCAACCTCCAGACGTGAGAGGTTATAAATCTGATCTCTCGGAAAAATGTAACTGGCATCTTTCACCTTGTCGTTCTGCATATACACAACGGCCACCATGCCCAGCATGAACGCCGAAATGCCAAACTGAAGCCCAATCATCCAGGCGCGCATCACCGCGCCTTTGCGCCCTTTTCGTGCAATATCTCGCAGCGCATCGATAGGCCGAGTGCGGGTAATTAACCATGCCGGATACAAACCGGCCGCAAGGCCAACCAACAAGGTGGTCCCCACCAGCCATGGAAGGGTTCGCAGATAATCCAGGGTCATTACTTTGTCGGTGAGGTTATTAAATAGCGGAATGGCCACTTCCAAACAGGCCACAGCAACGAACATCGCCACGGTGGTAATCACCAGACTCTCAACGAGAAACTGCAGTACCAGTTGGCGCCGACTTGCTCCCATGGTTTTTCGCATACCCACCTCACGGCTGCGACCTAAGGACTGTGCGGTAGCAAGATTGGTGTAGTTGACACAGGCCACAATAAGAACCATGAACCCCAACAATTGAACAACCGTCGTCATTGGCAAACCAAATGCATCCCAGATGGCCAAATTGGCACGCTGCAGGGGTTCTACGTAAAAACTCGCGATAACTTCGTATTGGTTTTCGGGCACTAATCGCTGGTAAATACTATCCATTTGCGCCTGCAGCCAATTGCCATCCAGGGTTGAGGGCAGCATGACGTAAGTCATATTCCCCAGGGATAAATCGCTCCAATCCCCAGCCACATCAAACTCTCTTAAGCTAACCAACGATGCCATCGGCGCAATAATCCCCAAGCCGCCCTCAACAAGGATGGAGGCGTTGAAGTGAGAATTTTTGGGAACATCTTCGATCACCGCCGCAACGACCAAATCGTGTTGATTGTCCAGCGTTAGCACTTTTCCCACGGCATCCACTGTGCCGAAAAAACGCTCCGCATTGCTACGGTCAAGGACAACCGCGCTGGCACTATCCAACGCATCAACGCTACCCGCCAAGTAGGTAAAATCGAACATCCTTAAGAACGCCGGGTCGGTAAAAATGAGCGTCTCATAAAAGCTATCGGCGCCCCGAGACACTAAGTATTCATACCGCAATGTG
>CAZLJY010000277.1:0-3480 GCA_964559945.1 uncultured Gammaproteobacteria bacterium
CCTTTGAGGATGATAGGTTGATCCAATGTTGCAATGGCTTCCTGCCAAGTGTCACGCCATGAAAGCCACTGTGCGCTATAAGCGTTAGCCCAATTTTGCAGTCCCGCAATCACTTCGGTCGAAAGCTGCAGTTCGTTGCCATAGCGCAACGCCAACCCACCAAGTCCCTCGTCGATCAACCATGACAATTCTAGGTCATGAGTGATTTTAAGGTGTTTCATGGCCCTGAGAGAAGGGTCAAATGAAGGTGTTGCCTTGGGTTTCACTTGCTCAATTAAGACTCTAATATGGTCGCCGGATTCGTTAATTTATCAGGGAAGTGATTGTGAAGGTCACCATTTTTGGTTCAGGGTACGTTGGACTTGTTACTGGTGCCTGCCTGGCTCAGGCGGGAAATCATGTGGTTTGCATGGATGTGGACGAGCAAAAAATCGCAGGCCTCAATCGCGGCGAATTGCCAATTTATGAGCCGGGTCTCGATACCTTGGTGGAAAATAACGCCAGTGCCGGGCGGTTAAAATTCACCAGTAACGCAGCCGAAGCGGTTGCCCACGGGGAATTCCAGTTCATCGCGGTTGGAACGCCGCCGGATGAAGATGGTAGCGCGGACCTTCAGTATGTGCTGGCGGTGGCTAGCACTATTGGTCAGCACATGACGGAACCGAAAATCGTGGTGGACAAATCCACGGTCCCGGTGGGAACGGCAGATCGCGTCAATGAAGCGATTGCGCGTGAGTTAAGCAAGCGCGATTTGGGCACGGACTATTGGGTGGTCTCCAATCCGGAGTTTCTCAAAGAGGGCGCTGCAATTGAAGATTGTCAGAAACCGGATCGAATCGTGTTAGGGGCCGACAGTGATTTGCCATTGAATCGGATGAAACATCTATACTCGCCATTCAATCGCAACCACGACAAAATTATCACCATGGATATCCGTTCAGCGGAGCTGACCAAGTATGCAGCCAATGCGATGTTAGCAACCAAAATTTCATTTATGAACGAAATTTCTAACTTAGCTGAGCGGGTCGGTGCAGATGTGGAGCAGGTCCGCCGAGGCATAGGTTCTGATCCAAGAATCGGTTTTTCCTTCATTTATCCTGGCTGCGGATATGGCGGTTCGTGTTTTCCGAAGGATGTGCAGGCCCTGTCGAGGACCGCGAAGGCAGTAGGTTATGAGGCGCGGGTATTGAATGCCGTGGAAGCGGTCAATGCGACCCAGAAGACCTTGCTGCTGGAGAAAATTGTTGGCCACTTCGGCGATGTTAAAGGCATGACGTTTGCGCTTTGGGGTCTGGCCTTCAAGCCCAACACGGATGATATGAGGGAAGCGCCCAGTAGAACATTGATGGAAGGCTTATGGGCAGCAGGCGCATCCGTCAGAGCGTTTGACCCAGAGGCGATGGAGGAAACCCATAGAATCTATGGGGATCGCAACGACCTAACTCTATGTGAAGATGCCTACAGTGCTACTAAGGGGGCTGATGCGCTGGTCATCGTGACCGAATGGCGAAGTTTCTGGAGCCCTGATTTTGATCAACTGGCCCAAGACTTGGCTACTCCGGTGATTTTTGATGGTCGAAATCTATTTGAGCCCCAGCATGTGAAAGACAAAGGTTTTTCCTACTATGCAATGGGGCGGGGTGACAGTCTGACCATCAACGAAGGTTCGTGGTGAACACCGTGGCGCAACGACAATACCATTCTCGCCGCCGTGTATTGGTCACTGGCGGAGCGGGATTCCTAGGATCCCACCTTTGCGACCGGTTGCTTGCGGCCGGCGATGATGTGATTTGCCTGGACAATTTTTTCACGGGCAGCAAGGACAACATTCGCCATCTTCTGGACAATCCATCGTTCGAGTTGATGCGCCATGACGTCACCATTCCTTTGTACATAGAGGTAGATCAGATATTTAATTTGGCTTGTCCGGCATCGCCGATTCACTATCAGAGAGACCCTGTTCAAACCACAAAGACCAGTGTGCACGGAGCAATCAATATGCTTGGCTTAGCCAAGCGATTGAATTGCTCGATTCTGCAGGCATCAACCAGTGAAGTTTACGGTGATCCAGAACAACATCCTCAGCAAGAAACCTATTGGGGTAGAGTCAATCCTATTGGACCGAGATCTTGTTACGACGAAGGAAAGCGCTGTGCAGAAACGTTGTTTTTCGATTATCGACGGCAGCACGATTTAGCGATTAAGGTCGTTCGAATTTTCAACACTTACGGCCCTAGAATGCACCCATCTGACGGGCGCGTGGTGTCCAATTTTATTGTCCAAGCGCTGCGCGGTGAAGATCTAACCTTGTTTGGCGATGGCAGCCAAACACGATCTTTCTGCTACGTTGATGACTTGATTAGCGCATTCGTAAAAATGATGGGCTCGCCGGCAGATTTCATTGGGCCGGTAAATATTGGTAACCCGGGAGAGTTCACCGTTCGCGAACTGGCAGAGCTGATCATCGAGCTAACCGGTACTAGTAGCCAACTAGTCTACAAACCTCTGCCACAGGATGACCCAACCCAACGCCGTCCAGATATTTCGTTGGCGGACAAAGCGCTGGAATGGCAGCCTAAAATCCCGCTGAAACAAGGACTGGAGCGAACCATCGCGTATTTTGACCAATTGTTGAGCCGCTGATGGATTCCGGTAAACCCTGTGTTTTGGTAACAGGTGGCGCCGGGTATATCGGCTCCCACACCTGCAAGGCACTTAAGCAGGCGCGCTATCAACCCATTTGTCTAGATGATCTGTCTACAGGCCATCGGTGGGCGGTCAAGTGGGGGCCGTTGATCACGGGTAACCTACTCCATCCGGAGGTTATCGATGGCGTCATGGTGAAATACCAACCCATCGGTGTCATTCACTTCGCAGCGAAAGCCTATGTGGGTGAATCGGTTCGCGACCCCCAGCAGTATTACCGCAACAACGTCGTTGGCACCCTTAATCTGCTGGATGCGATGCGTCGACACAAAGTTGATCGACTGGTTTTCTCCAGTTCCTGCGCTACCTACGGGGAACCGCGTCTGTTGCCTATTCCTGAGGCCCACCCGCAGTTTCCGATCAATCCCTACGGTCGAACTAAACTGGTTATCGAACAGGCATTGCGGGATTACGGCTCTGCCTATGGCTTGAAATCTGCGTCATTGCGGTATTTTAACGCTGCCGGCGCCGACGCTGACTGCGATGTGGGAGAACTCCATGACCCGGAGACGCACTTGATTCCCATGTTGTTGGAGGTCGCAGCGCGAGTACGCGACAACGTCACGGTCTTTGGTCAAGATTACGACACCCCCGATGGCACCTGCATCCGCGATTATGTCCACGTCAGTGATCTTGCCCAAGCCCATGTTTTGGCGCTGGAAACCCTGGAAGGTAGCGGTGGCACTCAAACTTATAATCTTGGGCTGGGTGAAGGTCGATCAGTAAGAGAAATAATTGAAGTAGTAGAAAAGGTGACGGGCCAGCGCATTAGTG
>CAZLJY010000278.1:0-3468 GCA_964559945.1 uncultured Gammaproteobacteria bacterium
AAATTGATGTGGCGGTGGCAACGGTCAGCTCCAGGCCCCCGGTTTGCAGCGCCGTAGTCATGAACAACACCAACAAGCCCCGCATGCCGTAATAACTCATGCGCTCCCACATTTCGGTCATGAACAGCGTTTGTAAGCCGCTGGGATGGCCAAAAAAGGCCCGATCAGCAGCCGACGAGAGGCTGCCTGCGCCACCCTCATTGGTTTGATTCATAGATTTTCCTAGTGTTTGTGGGCGGTGTCGGCCGAAGTGCGCCTTACCTGCCGGATTATTTGGTGGGCGCCTAAGCTACGCCGCAGTGCCGCAAAACTATCACATCTTGGCCCGGCGCTGATCATTTCGCCCCCGCCTTTGCGCCTGGCAAGCTGATAAACTTGGCTTTATGGAAAATAGCCCCAGCACCTTTTACCAGCAAGCGCGGTCACTCGAACTCGGTAGGAATCCACAATAAACGATGCCCTTCTACGAATATGTTGCACTGCATGACGACGATCACTGCGAGCATTGCCGCCAGGGATTTGATGAACTACAAAAAATGCACGAAGAACCGGTGCAGTTCTGCCCCCGCTGCGGCGCTGAAGTACGACTGAAAATTTCCGCCCCAGCAGTCCAGTCCGGCGATGCGCACCGTCTGGACCCGGGACATTTTTCCAAGCACGGCTTTACCCAGTACAAACGGGCCGGCAGCGGCGTGTATGAAAAAACCGGCGGCAAAGGGCCGCGGTTTATTTCTGACGACGAGTAACCGTTTATTTCAGCTGCTTTTTCATCTCCGCCAGAACTTTTTTCCTGGCGGCGGTTTGTCTTGGGTAGCGCAAGTCTAGAGATTTGAGGGTATCGCGTACGGTCTCCGCCACGGCGACGCGCATGTAGGCTTTGTTATCCGCCGGTATCACATACCAGGGGGCCCAAGGTCTGGAAGTGGCGTTAACCGCGCCCTGATAGGCGCTCATGTATTGACTCCAGTAGCCTCGCTCTTTGACGTCGCTGACGGCAAATTTCCAGTTCTTCTGAGGCTCATTTAAGCGCGACATAAAACGCTTTTTCTGCTCCTGCTTGGAGTGCTTGAGCCAAAACTTCACCACGATGGTGCCTGACTGCGCCAAGTGCAGCTCATGTTGGCGGATCGCCTCGTAACGGGCCTGCCATAGCGCCCGCTCACTGGAGTAAGGCGGCAGCTTCTGGTTCTCCAGATATTCCGGGTGGACCTTTACAATCAGGACTTCTTCGTAATAACTGCGATTAAAAATACCGATATTGCCACGCCGCGGAAGCTCTTTAGCACAGCGCCACAGAAAGTCATGCTCAAGTTCTTCTTCGGTGGGCGACTTAAAGGAACTGACGTTCACCCCCGCCGGATCCACCTGCTCAAATACCGCTCGGATGGTGCCATCTTTGCCAGCAGCGTCCAGCGCCTGAAACACCAATAACATCGAATACTGATTGCCGGCATACAGACGGCGCTGCAGATCATCAATCTCTTCGCCGAGATCTTTCAGGGTTTTCTTAAGATCTTTTTTGTCGGCCACATCCGCCGGCGGCTTGGAAGAACATTGACCATGTCGCAAGCTGCCATCAAAGGGCGCGAGGTAAGGACTGGGTGCCGCAGTAAAAGCAGGTTTCATCAATCAGTTTCCCAACAGTTAAGAATTGGGACACAACCTGCCCCGAATTTGATCAGGATGCAACACCGGAAAATCCGCTGATCGGCGCAGCGTTAAGTCTGGTGCCGTTGCTTCAGGGTGTTGGCCACCTGACCCAGGGTTAGATCGGCGTCCGCCAACAACACAGTTAGGTGATACAGCAGGTCTGCGGCTTCAGATTGAATTTCATCGCGGTCTTTCGCCATGGCGGCCAGCGCCGTTTCCACCCCTTCCTCCCCTACTTTCTGGGCGATGCGTTTGGTGCCTTTGGAAAATAAGCTGGCGGTGTAGCTACTGTCGGGGCTGGCGTTTTTTCTCTCTCCCACAATCCCTTCAAGTTCGCTCAGAAAACCCATGGCGTGGCGGGTAGATTCCCCAAAGCAGCTGCGCACTCCTAGGTGACAGGTGGGGCCCACCGCAGTGGCGGTCACCAACAGTGCATCACTGTCGCAATCGGTAGCGATAGATTCCAGCTTTAGATGATGGCCAGAGGTTTCGCCTTTGGTCCAAAGGGTTTGCCTTGAGCGGCTGTAGAACGTGACGAGCCCGGTCTCGCGGGTTTTATTCAGCGCGTCCTCGTTCATGTAGCCAAGCATCAGCACCTGTCCGCTAGCGGCGTCTTGGACGATGGCAGGAATCATGCCCTTCATCTTTGCAAAATCTGGGGTGACAGAATCACTCATGGGCGCACCTGTATGTCGCTGTCGCGAAGAAACGTCTTTAAATCGGGAATGGCAATAGCGCCAGAATGAAACACGGTGGCGGCCAGCGCACCGTCCACATCTGCCTGTTGAAACACCTGTTGGAAATGCTCCATCGAACCCGCACCGCCGGAGGCAATCAGGGGCACTTGGCAGCCTTTACGAAGCTGACGTAGCTGCTCAATATCGTAACCATCCCGAGCCCCATCTTGGTTCATACAGTTGAGCACAAACTCCCCTGCACCCCGGGATTGGGCCTCTAGCAACCACTTTTCTGTTAAGTGACCTGCATCGGACATCAGATCCGGATTGCCGGTGTTCTGTTTCACCGTGTACACGCCGTCGCGGCAAAGACTGTCAATCCCCACCACTACACATTGGGAACCAAAGGCGGTTGCCAATTCGGTAATCAGTTCGGGGTTTTCTAAGGCTGGTGTATTAACGGAGATTTTGTCTGCACCGGCTTCCAGCACCCGGCCGGCTTGGGCCACACTGCGAATGCCGCCGGCGACGCAGAACGGGATATCGATGACCTGGGCAACTCTGGCCACCCAGCCAACATCAACCTGGCGTCCTTCGGGGCTGGCGGTAATGTCGTAGAACACCAATTCATCCGCTCCCTCGTCTCGGTATCGAGTGGCCAGCGCCTCGATCTCGCCCATTACCCGATGGTTACGGAACTGCACGCCCTTCACCACCTGGCCATCGCGAACATCCAGGCAAGGGATTAGCCGTCTTGCAAGCATGCCAGTGCCTCCTCGGTGGTGAAGCGCCCTTCCAATAGCGCCTTACCCACGATGATGCCGTCAACCTTTAGAGCCTTTAGCGCGGTTAGGTCGTCAAGGCTAGACACCCCACCGGAGGCTTGAACACTCAAGCCGCGCGCAACTAAGTGTCGGTACAGCTCAAGATTGGGCCCAGACAGCATGCCGTCGCGACTGATGTCGGTGCACAGCACGTGTTTCAAACCGAAGGGCATCAGGGTATCAAGCAAACTATCTAGGGTGACTCTGCCGGCTTGGGTCCAGCCGGCGGTGGCCGGATAAAACGTCCCGTCATCTCCCGCGTTTACATCTAATGCGGCCACCACATGCTCAGCCCCAAACTCCTCCAACCATTGGCC
>CAZLJY010000279.1:0-3415 GCA_964559945.1 uncultured Gammaproteobacteria bacterium
CAATCAATGGGGGCAAATTGACAAACTCACGCCCAGCGTTGCCGACACAAACCAAGTGGCCGGTTCGTCGATTGCGGTGCGCGGCGATACGGTTATTCTCGGCGCGCCCGGTAACGCGCCGTCGGGACCTGGCAGCGTCTATGTATTCACCTCACCTGCGCCAGGCACCCCGTCCAGCTACTCCGAACTGCTGCGCATCGATTCCCCAGATCCACAGAACACAGGCCGCTTCGGCGCGTTTCTTAGGCTCAGTGAAGACATCTTAGTGGTGTCCGACCCCGGCTATCGTGACCCTGAAATTTCAGCCAGTAATGCTGTCGGCTCGGCACTGGTATTCGAACGCAACCTAGGGGGCGAAAACAGCTGGGGCTTGCGCAAGAGATTACTGGCTGCGGATCGTGCTGTGAACGACGGTTTCGCCAGCGTGCCCAACAGCGCATTTACCAATCGAGGCTCGCTGGGCTTCGACGGTAGGACGGTGGTAGCCGGTGCCCATGGCGTTGATGGCGTAAATGCCAACGTCGGTGCTGCGTACGTATTTTTCACCGAAAACCTGTTCCGCGACGGCTTTGAGCAGCCGTGATGCTAGGGAGTTATCAATAACGGTAACTAGCAGTAAGAGCCGGGGTAGAACCGAAATAGGCCAACCCAGGTGCTTCCAAGCACCTGGGCTTGGCATAGCGATGGCAAGTCGTGACCTGCCTCACTAACACCGAACCGAGGCGTGGACATTATTTGCGCCTATTTCTGCGCCAATGGCAGGCTTTGCCGGCCTAGTACCTTGAGGACTCGTTTGTCACCGGCAGGGACAAACACCACACTGGGACCGCGACCCTTCGAACAATCGGTCAACCGACTGATTGTTGATTTCTTATGCCTGCCGGATTGAGCGCTCCGCTGCGCTTGGGCGCCCATCAGTAGATCAACCAATGGCTAATCGCCCAAGCTGTGGCGATTTGCGTTGCCAATAGCGAGCTAAGACCTAAGGCCAGCCCCACGGTGTGGGCCCAATGGGTGTTTTCTGGGTTGGTGTTCATATCTGCCTCCGTTGTTGTTTTGACATCATGGAAGCATTGTCCCGATTTGCCGGCTCCCGGTCTGTCAACCAACTGACACAGCATCGAAATTTCTCAAATAATCTTTAAAAACAATATCTTATAGAATTTCCAATTCAAACAATATTTAGGTCTTATTCAAATCCGGAGAAAAAAACTAAGCCCGCCGGCACAGCATCAAGAACCACCATGCTAACCACCTCGGTTGGAGCAATTGGACCAATGTTGACCGGGCCGACAGATTCGCGATCCGCGGCAAGAAAGTCGAGAATTACCGCAGGTGCGCTAACCGCGGCGAATTCCCACTCCCCGGTCTCCGGGTTACCAAAAGTGATGTCATTGACCTGGGTAAACACGGCTGCTCCGGGCACGACTTGCCCGTTTCGCAGATCACGAACGTTGCCTGAGAGTTTTGCCAATTGGTTGTTAGCTTCAGTCCGCTCGTTAATTTCGAACTCAAACTCATAAGGTTGCGCCTGGGATCCACCCTTCCCCTGGTGTTTTTGCGCCCCTGGACAACTACGCAGCCGATACAGTGCCAGGAAATCCAGGCTAGTCAGATTAACTACCGTCTCACCAACCGGTGAATCGGCACAAGATTGCAAAATCGTCGGCTGGATCGAAAAATCCAGCAACGACCTCCGGCTGAACGTGGCAATTTCCACGCGCAAATTCTGTTGGGAGAAGACGCTGGTGGGAACTATGCGTATTTGTCCAGCGAGGGGTTCAAACCGATATTGGTCAATATAAAAAACCACCCAATCGATATCCAACGCGCTGGCAAAGTTTCTATCCTCGATGGTCCAGCGTTCGATATCGGGTAGCTCAACATCTAGATCGACGTCTGGAGGCAATATGACCTCCGGCGCTGCACCATTAATAATCCCTCCAGCCAAGGGGCGAAGATCATCCGGCTCAAAAGGGTCATCGGCGACCTGAGCCTGCGCCTGGCAACTCATTGCTAGTGCGAAGGTGATCGCCATCATGATTTTGGTGTTCAAATAAATGGTTTCCGTTGCGTCGAAAAAGGCCCGTTTTACCCATCACGGGCCGGAATTATCTGATCTCGGCGTAGAATTCTCGGTAGCACAAAAGGCGCCAGCAAAATCAATAACGGAATGGCTGCCCCAACCACAAAATGGAAGATCACGCCTGGAATAATGATAGTAGCGGTCGCTGCCCGAGAATCCAGTAATTGTGGATAAAGCCATACCGCACCTTTGGCCGTCGCCCTGAAGTACGCAATGTTAACGGGAATCCACGTCAGCCATCCAATAATAGCCAATGGGGTGATCACCCCTGCCAAATTTTCTGCTGCATTGGCCTTGCCAATAAATGCCAGAGACAAGACGACCGCAAGGATCCCGTGGACTCGCTGTGCACGACTGCGCGTCAGCGCAAATAACTTCGGGCCGAGCAGAGGGTCGTCAATGGAAAATTTATTCTTGAGAATGGAGGTGAGTATCTCGGAGTAACCCAGTGCCGTTGCCCAATAGTAGGCCGGATAGTAAATCAGCAAAACCACCACTAACGCCGGTTCCGACTGACCCTCAACGGTCAAAGAAAAATAGGCCGCGACCACTAAGATCATCAGGCTTAGACACATGGAACCCAATAAGGACAGCAAGCTGCGACGATACCGTAGGTCACCACTGACCAGATTGGTGATCTCGGCTTCAGTGGGCATCTGCATGGCGTGGCGAACGTTGATCACCAGCGATACCAATGAACCAACGATGAAAATATAGATCATTTAACGACACACCGCCCTATAGTTGGGTGCCAGATTATCAGTACCCAACCACCTAGGGAAAATCGGCGCATTTCGCCTTGGCTAAACGCGCCGAGTTGTTGTCGTTAAAGTTGCTCCATGATGCGCGAAAGCAGTGAGTTAAAGTTGAAAATTTCCGATTCAAGCCCACCCTCCAGATCGTTAGCCAGGCCAACCACCACGTACGGGTCTTCACCGTCTCGTTCGAGCATCCACGCAAAGGTGAAAACCATCTGGCCGCTGGCGCCAGATTCTAAGTTGCCGCCCTTAAACCAGATTCGATCCCAACGATCGTACAAATTGACGAAGGCCGGTGTTGCACCCAAGGCTCGCTCAACCACAAGGGCTGCATCGGAACCTGGGTCATGCTGACGATGCCGTGCGAAAGCTCGACACACATCCATTGGGCTGGCTTGCCAGGTTCCTGTGATGAACTCTGGCTCGTTAAAAAACCCGCCACCGTTGGTCGCAATGGAACCCAATGGGACCAGGCGGTTTTGCACAAACTGCTGCTGGAAACTCTCACTGCCGTTGACGTAGCTATCAGCGTCGGCGCTGTTGATCGAAAACAAAATGTGGAACTGCTCAC
>CAZLJY010000280.1:0-3415 GCA_964559945.1 uncultured Gammaproteobacteria bacterium
GCGTAAGACCATTCAGCCTCGCTAGGTAAACGATAACCGGTATTCATCGGAGAGACCGCCACCATGACACCGTCGCGCGCCTCATAGGCCGCCGGTAGCCCTTCTTTCTGACTAAGCCAATTGCAAAATTGGGCGGCTTGATTCCAGCTGATTTTTACCACTGGCTGGTCTTTAAGACTCAGACTGTTAGCAGTAGCGATACCCGATTCGTGACTTCCGTCAAACGCCTTAAATTCTATATTGGTTACCTCCCGCGTACCCAGATAGAACGGCTTAGTCAATTCTACCTGGCGAATAAATTCATTGGATCGCCGGCCCTGCTCCCGCCGCGGGCTACCCAGGCGATAAACGCCACTGGGACGTAACAATTTCATTTCGTAGCCAGTACTCAATACCAGAGTGTCAGGATTGGCAGCGGCGGCCGCTTCGGCGAAGCTCACCAATGCAACATTAAGCAGTTGTTCTTGGTTCGGACTGGGGGTCACGGTAGTGGAGTAGGTTTGAAAACCATCCTTGCGAACTTCAATACGATGGGGATGTGCAGCCAGCTCAAAACGGTCATTCAGACGACCCTGGAACACACCTTCCACATAAACCTCAGCATCTGCCGGCTCACCAGCCATCTGCACAGCACCCAAGATCGGTTTCAAGCGAACATTCAATCGAGTGTCATCCCCTTCAGCCACATCCAATACACGAGTGCTGGACTGAAATCCGGCGCGGGTGAAAGCCAGCCGATAGGAACGCCCTGGCGCCAGCGCCAACCTAAGCGGCGTTTGACCGCGATATTCACCGTCCACCGTAACACTCGCGCTTTCCGGAGAGCTGGCAACGGAGATCAATGTGTCGGCGGGCACTAACGTCACCGGTGGCACGCTGAGTTGTGCGCCTGCTGTCACCGTCATGGCAGTTGACCAGTCTTTATAGCCTTCCAATTGCAGTGACAATGCGCGTTCGCCCTCAATGACCTGGGCCGTCAAAGGCGTTTCTCCCACAGGGTCTCCATCCACATAAAGCGTTGCCCCCACCGGCTCGCTAACAATTTCCACATCGGCCCATGCAGGCTCCAAGGTCGCAGCGATCGTCTGCTCCAGCTCCCTGCCCTCAATCTCGATTGTGGAGGTAAAGTCTCGGTATAGGGGTGCGCGCACCGTCACTTCGTAACTGCCTGGCTCCAATGAATGTTGGCTCAGCGGCGCAGGGCTGATTGGCTGACCATCAAGCCAGACATGGGCTCCGGTAATGTTCGGTGCAGTCACTGACAACAACCCAGGCAATTTTTGCAGGTCGAAGGTAAACGCCTGACCGTCGACCGATCGCACGGCAAATTCGTTGTCCAGCGGATGGTAACCCTCAAGCTCGGCATTCAACCGGTAACTGCCTGGGTGCAACAACCAGCGATCACCCAGCTTTATGGGCATCAATAATGCCCCATCCAACTCCATGGACTGTGGTGGTGGCGAGATCTCGATCAACACTGAGCGAGCGGTGAAGAGGTAAAGGGCGCACATGGCGACCAATCCGAGCAGGGAAAAACTACCCACCAACCACCACGACACGCCGCCTACCCCGGCTCGAGCCACCTTGCTCGCGGGCTGAAAGGAGGTTGGCGTAATGACCTCAAAGGCTTCGTTGTCAGCTTGTTGGCCGGCAACCGGCGATTTCACATCTGTCATGTCCTGTGATCCTTGTCGAGGCAGCTCAGTTGGAAGCCACCAACGGTCAACGTCTGACTAGCCTCAACCTCTGGCTAATACCTGTTCTTCACAGCGCAATTCCACTGGCGGCACCTGCTGACCGGCAGGCACCATGAACTCTACTCGCACATCCCGGTAACCGTCTCGGGTTCCCACGGCTGTGTAGGGGCCGGGCAGGAGTTCCAATTGTCGCTGGTCGAATTGACCCAACCTAGCGACCTTGTAAACCACCACATTGCATGCGCTGTCAGACTCAATAGTGACCTGCCGGGGTTTCGCCGCCAGATCGATTTGTTGGGTCAGGCGATTGAGTTGGTCAGCCAATCGTGGACCCACGTTATCCACCGCCCGAGCGTCGTAAAGCAGCGACCGGGACTCCGCCCTACCCTTGTCTGACCAGAGCGTGGTTGGGTTGTTCAACATAGCCAATAAACGCCCTTCCAGATCCAGTCGCTCTTGGGCCTGGGACAACCCTTCTTGAGCGGCGCGAACATTGGGGTCACGCCTGAGCATGTCGTTGAAATGCTTAATCGCAGCTTCCCAACGTTCTTGTTCGACTGCATTTTGGGCCAAAGCGCTATCGCGGGTTACTAGACTGTCTCTTTCCCGTCGGCTTACCTCAAGCAAGGCATCTCGGGGAGCCTGGGAAGAAGGTCGCATTGCGGATGCTCGGTTCAACGCATTGCGAGCGTCACTAAAACGCCCCCCCGCCAAGGCACCCAGCCCTTCCGACATAGCGGCTCTGAAAGCCCCATCCGCAATCTGTCCATTCACGTCTGTCAGAAGGGATTGCGCACCATCGGTCAACGGATCCAATCCGATCACCTGCTCCAAAAGCGTCTTGGCCAAGCTGAGTTCGCTGCCATCCAAAGCATCGTTTACTTGACTCATCAGCGCCTTGACCTGATCAAGGGTTTGCGCGCGAGCTTTCCCGCTGACCGCCAAAGCGTTTTCCGGATCAATCGCTAAAGCCAGCGAAAACGCATCATCAGCCGCTTCACTCTGACCTTGCCTTAGCGCAAAAGAACCCCGCTCCAACGCTTCCGCAACGACGATGGGACGTAGTGCAGCCACCTCGCGCGTTTGATTGCGCGCTTCCGTGTAAAGCTCAAGAGCTCGCTCAAAGGCTTGGGCGCGAAACGGCTCATCACCCTGAGCGGCCTTTTCCTTTGCCGCCTTGAAGGACCGACCTGCCCAACGCTCAACCTGTTGCTCCTCCAGTTCCAACTGGAGGTTGATGACCTCATCCAACACCGCTTGGGCCTGCTCGCGCTGACGCAACATTCGCTCCAGATCGGCTTCACTCAGTGGCGCGGGCTGTGGCTGCGCTACAACCGGCTCCGGCGCAACCACTTCGACCTCAGCCATAGGCTCGGCCACCGGCGCCATGCGCTCTGGCAAAACCTTGGCCACAAAAATAATGCCTAGAACAAGTACCGCGGCGGCAATCCCCGCAAACAGCATTGGCCCACGGGACGGTCCATCACGGTCTTTGCCAGCGGCTGGCGTCTCATTGGGTGAAAAATCACCTGATGGGTTGGCCGGAGCCGATGGACCTTTGGACGCAGTCGGGCTAACCGGCTCGGTCTGCCAATGGGCCAATACCTGAGCATCGGCGCGGGCAAGGCCCAAGCGAATGTCATCCAGTTCCTCCGCCGTCTCAAAGGCCGATAGGGTGCGACCCCCATGGTTGCCGGCCAGCAATTTGAGAATCAAGG
>CAZLJY010000281.1:0-3413 GCA_964559945.1 uncultured Gammaproteobacteria bacterium
GTTAACGGTCATATCAACGCCGCCCAGTACCTTCACCTCGGTGCTTGCATCGGAATAGGACTTGACCACCTGTCGACATTCAATCACTGGGCCAGCGGCGGGCTGGTGTTTAGGCTCATTCATAACGCAGTGCCTCGGCCGGTTGGGTTCTGGAGGCTCTCCAGGCTGGGTAAATCGTGGATGTCACCGTCAACAGTAGACTCAACGCACCAATTTTGATTACGTCGCGGATTTGCATATCAGAGGGTAAGTCGCTGATGTAATAGATGTCGGAGGACATGAATTGGACGCGAAACAACTCCTCCAATGCTGGCACGATAGTTTCAACGTTGCTGGCCAACGCGACCCCACCAATGAGCCCCAGTACGGTTCCAAAGACCCCAATAAATGATCCTAAAACAACAAAAATACCCATGATGACGCCGGGGCTTGCACCCAAGGTACGCAAAATGGCGATATCCGCTTGTTTGTCGGTAACCACCATCACCAAGGTCGAAATAATGTTGAACGCTGCGACGGCAATAATTAACGACAAGATGACAAACATCACGGTCTTTTCCATCTGTACAGCGCGGAATAAATTGGAATGCTGCTGGGTCCAGTCTCGCACGTAGTAAACGCCGGAAAGCTGTGACTGCAAATCCCTAGCCACCTCCCAGGCTCGAAACATGTCTTCCACTTTCAGTCGAATGCCAGATGCGCCGCTGCTGACCCGAAATAGCTTTGCCGCATCGTTGAGATGGATCAACGCAGTGCCGCGGTCAAATTCGTGCATCCCAACCTCAAATAAACCCACCACCCGAAAGCGTTTTACTTGGGGCATGACGCCTGCGGGGGTGGCCCGGATCTGGGGGGCAAAAACCGTTAATTGTTCCCCCACCTCAACGCCTAGAGCCGAGGCCAGATGAACGCCGAGCAAGATGCCGAACTCGCCGTCCTTTAAGCCCTCAAGGCTGCCTGCCACAACATTAGTGGCCACATCCGACACGCTACCCTCTTTGTCTGGGTCGATGCCTCGGACTAGAGCGCCACTGATGCGAAAACCCTTAATCAGGGTTTCCCGCTCGATAAACGGCGCCGCCCCCAGCACTGAGGGGTGCTGGGCTGCGTCGACCATTGCCTGAGGCCATTGGTTCATGTTTCCTTCAACGCTGGTGATCGTTGCATGAGACAACATGCCGAGAATGCGTTCCCGCAGTTCTTTTTCAAATCCATTCATGACGGAAATGACGGTGATCAAAACCGTTACGCCCAGGGCAATACCCAGCATTGAGATGAGGCTGATGAAAGAAATGAAGCTGTTGCGGCGTTTAGCCCGCGTGTAGCGCAATCCGATGTAAAATTGAAGCGGTCGATACATTACCTGTCCTAAATGTTTCGGGCCCTACGTGCCAGAGCAACCAGCAAATGGCGAAAATCATCAGGTTGATGATGGCGCCAAACCCATTGGCGATAGCGTCCGCCGGAGTGTTCCATAGTCATTAAGACCCCCCAAGAGCTCTGAAAGTTGCTGTGAACGGCTGCAGAGTCAATTTTGCCGTCTGCTCCGACCAAGTCGAAACTTCCGTCTGCGTGGGCAATCAGTCGACACCATTGCGTATCAGCTATCCGACAGGCATCCCGCATCACGATAAGTACCCAGAGCGGAAATAGTGCCGCTACCCCGGCTGTAACTCCGGCACCAGGATTTGCCATCGCGATGGAGATTATCACCAGCGCAGAAACCGCCGACGGTGTCCAAAGCAAAACCAGGTCTGCGGCAGTTACGGAAAGATTCAGGTCAAGCTGGCTGTCGAATGTGTTCAACCAGGGTCCTGATGGTTAACTCTTCGGGAACGATTCTGCCGCTCAACCAATCCCATAGTTGATCGTCTTCCCGCTCAAGAAATTGCACGAATTGGAATTTTTCCCAAGTTTCCAGCCCATCGTATTGCTGGTCCAGATATCGGCGCAGCATAACGTCGAGCTCAAGCATACCGCGCCGACAACGCCAGCGAAGCTGGCTAACCGGAGGTAAGGGTTCGGTTTGCCCCGTGATATTGGTCGACTTAGAAATCGGTGCAGCGCCCATTTTGTTCCCAGTCGCCATATCGAGTCGGCTCGGGTCCTTTGGGACCGCCGATTTCCCGAGTCGCTGGGGGCGAGTCATCGTTCTTGCCGTGCGTGTTTTCCATGCTGTCGGAGGTGCTTTTATCGGCGGAGTTCGACGAAATTTTCTCGTCACCTGCGTTGGACGGTATATTTTCTTCACTCATCATCTTATTGTAACGCTTTCCGCGTGCAGGGGTGTCCTATGGATCTGGTGAGTCTGGTCAGCGAATACCGCGTGTTGGTCGTCGCTGGCTCTGATGCCAAGGCCTTTTTACAGGCTCAATTCACCTGCGACCTTAACGCATTGGCCGAAGATTCGGCATGCGCTGGGGCGTTGCTTGATGCCAAAGGGAAAGTTTTGGCGATGGGTTACCTAATGCCTCAGAGCGACCATTGGTTGTTGCTGGTTCATCCCACCGTTGCGGAACAGATCGTCACTCACCTTAGTCGCTATATCCTCAGGTCATCGGTGGAAATCGGCCCAAGTGAATGGTCAGCGGTTGGAGTTATTCCGGAGGCCGATAGCAAAACCGCCGGTAACAACGGTGATTTTAGTCAGCTACCGGCCCATAGCGCCAATGTGTTTTTATTACCCGATGGACGCCAAATCGGCGTCTCAAAAACTGACGCCGATAGATCTCACCTTGCGGTGTGGCGCCAGTGGGACTTGCGTGCGGGCATGGTCTGCGTCGATTCGGCTATCCAACAACGATTTATCCCACAGATGCTGGGGTTGGATGTGCTGGGTGCTGTGAGTTTTAGTAAAGGATGCTATCCGGGCCAGGAAATTGTCGCCCGTGCGCGTCATCTGGGGCGCGTGAAACGGGGGCTGGCGCTGCTGGAGTCTCGGGGGCAACTGATGCCTGGAATGGAATTGTTGAACGAAAATGCTTTGCGTTGCGGCGAGGTTATTAATGTTTTGCAAACAGGTGCCGGCTGGCTGGCACTGGCGGTGGTTAATCGTGACGTGGTTCAGTTGGCATCGGTCGATCGCTTGCAGCATTTTGGTTAAAGCTGGATTACTTGCGGCTAAGCGCTTGCCGGTAGCCTACGCTTCTGCTGCGATGTAACAAATCCAACCTGGGTCAGCCTCGCCCAGCTCAGTCTCTTCAAAAACCCCATTGCCTTCCTCGGTGTCGGGGTCAGTGCCTTCCCAGTAAATCCGGGTGCGGCTGAAACCTGCTTCGCTAAGCAGCTCACGAAGTTCGGGTATGGTCCACAGGCGCCAGTAATAGGAAAATGCCCGGTCTAGGCGTGTGCCATCTTCCAATTCAAAATGGATATAACACTGCATTTGGGAGTTCACCGGATTGAAGGATGCC
>CAZLJY010000282.1:0-3386 GCA_964559945.1 uncultured Gammaproteobacteria bacterium
AATCGTGCCCACATTGACGTGCGGCTTATTACGCTCAAATTTTTCCTTGGCCATCTTCTCTTAACCTTCTCTAAATCCAGTACTAACCGTCTTCTCTATGCAAACAACTCAGGCCATCAGCCCTGGTTGACAACCGCCTCAGCCACACTGGCCGGCGCCTCTGCATAGTGATCGAATTCCATGCTGTATACCGCTCGCCCTTGAGACATTGAGCGCAGGTCCGTGGCATAACCGAACATCTCGGCTAGCGGTACGTTTGCGCGAACAATCTTGCCCGCCGGAGAATCTTCCATCCCCTGCACAATGCCTCGGCGACGGTTCAGGTCACCCATCACGTCACCCATGTAGTCCTCGGGTGATACGACCTCCACCTTCATGACCGGCTCAAGCAGGTTCATACCTGCGTCATCGGCAGCCGCCCTGAAGCCCATGGAGCCGGCGATTTTAAACGCCATCTCGTTAGAGTCAACATCGTGATAAGAACCGTCATACAGAGCAACCTTCACATCAACCACTGGGAAGCCGGCCAATATGCCGCTTTCCATCTGCTCTTGAATGCCCTTATCCACCGAGGAGATGTATTCACGAGGAACCACACCACCCACAATTTCATTAACAAACTCATAGCCAGCGCCGCGCTCTTGCGGCTCAACGCGCAGGCGAACGTGACCGTACTGACCGCGACCACCGGACTGGCGCACAAACTTACCCTCAGCCTCAACCGCGCGCTTGAACGACTCGCGATAAGCCACCTGGGGTTTGCCCACGTTCGCCTCAACGCTGAATTCGCGCTTCATGCGGTCGACAATAATGTCCAGGTGAAGCTCACCCATACCCGCAATAATCGTCTGACCGGACTCTTCGTCAGAACTCACCCGGAATGACGGATCTTCCTGAGCCAGCTTACTCAGGGCAACACCCATTTTCTCTTGGTCAGCCTGGGTCCTAGGTTCAACAGCCACCGCGATCACCGGCTCGGGAAATTCCATCCGCTCCAAGGTGATGACATCAGACAAGGCACACAACGTGTCGCCGGTTGTTACGTCCTTCAGCCCTACCGCGGCGGCGATATCGCCGGCGCGCACTTCTTTAATTTCTTCTCGCGAGTTGGAGTGCATCTGCAAGATTCGCCCAAGGCGCTCTTTCTTGCTCTTGACCGGGTTGTAGACCGAATCACCAGCACTCACCACACCGGAATACACCCGGAAGAACGTCAACGTACCCACATAGGGGTCGGTGGCGATCTTAAACGCCAGGGCCGCGAACGGCTGGTCGTCATCACTGGGACGGGTGGCCTCAGTATCGTCATCCAGCAAGCCTTTAATGGCCGGTACTTCTTGCGGCGCTGGCATGTAGTGGACAACCGCATCCAACATGGCCTGAACACCCTTATTCTTAAACGCCGTACCGCACATCACCGGCACTAAGGTGTTATTGATTGTTCCCGCACGCAACCCAACACGAATCTGTTCGTTGGTCAGCTCACCGTCTTCCAGGTACTTTTCCATGAGCTCATCGTTGGCTTCCGCCGCCGCTTCAATCATGACGTCTCTGGCAGCCTCAGCTGCAGCCTTCAACTCATCAGGAATCTCTGATTCGGTGAACGCTTGACCCATATTCTCGGTTTCCCAGTGAACCGCCTTCATTTTCACCAGGTCAACAATGCCTTCGAAATTTTCCTCGGCACCGATCGGCAGCTGAATGGGAATAGCATTAGCACCCAAACGCTCTTTAATCTGACCGGCTACGCGTTCAAAATTCGCGCCAGCCCGATCCATCTTATTCACGAACGCCATCCGGGGAACGGCGTACTTGCTAGCTTGGCGCCACACGGTCTCAGACTGGGGCTCAACCCCACCGACAGCACAAAATACTGCTACCGCTCCGTCCAACACTCTCAGTGACCGCTCAACCTCAATGGTGAAATCCACGTGCCCAGGGGTATCAATGATGTTGATACGGTGCTCTGGAAACTGTTGATCCATGCCACTCCAGAAACAGGTGGTCGCCGCAGACGTAATCGTGATGCCGCGCTCCTGCTCCTGCTCCATCCAATCCATCGTGGCGTTACCATCGTGCACTTCCCCAATTTTGTGGGAGACCCCTGTATAGAACAAAATTCGTTCTGTCGTTGTCGTCTTACCAGCATCAATGTGCGCCATGATGCCGATGTTGCGATAACGATCTAGAGGGGTTTGACGAGCCACGATCTTTTCCAGGTTTCCCTTATCTATGCCCAGCGAATGCCACTACCAACGGTAGTGAGAAAACGCCTTGTTAGCTTCTGCCATGCGGTGAGTTTCCTCACGCTTCTTAATTGCGGCGCCGCGCTGCTCTGCGGCGTCCAGCAATTCACCTGCCAGCTTTCGGGGCATATTCGGCTCACCGCGCTTGCGGGCAGCATCAATAACCCAGCGCATGGCCAGTGCCGATCGTCGATTAGGACGCACTTCAACCGGCACCTGATAGGTTGCACCACCCACTCGGCGGGATTTCACCTCAACCACTGGGCGGACGTTTTCCAACGCCTTTTCCACCAAGTCGATAGGATCTTCGACGCTGCGAGAAGAAATTTGATCCAGGGCGCCGTAGACAATTCGCTCGGCAACAGATTTCTTGCCGCTGCGCATCACCATGTTGATGAAACGAGCGATCATCTCGCTGCTATGCTTTGGATCCGGCAGCAGTTCGCGCTGGTAATTGCCTTTTTTTCGGGACATCGATGTCTTCTCTGTTGTTCTTTATTCCGGCGAACCGGATTTAAAAATGTTCTTCCGTTTTTCGGGACTTTGCCCGGCCAGTGCTCAGAAGGGGAAGCTTCGAAGGGGTCAGAGTCAAGCGCCAGAGTGATCCACTCTGGCGCTTGACTCTGACCCCGGCCCGTCTGACCCCGGTCTTTTACCCTGGCCTTTCTTGGCCCCGTCCTACTTAGCCCTTAGGCCGCTTGGTTCCGTACTTAGAGCGCGCCTGCTTGCGATCTGAAACACCCGCGGTATCCAGGCTGCCACGGACCACGTGATAGCGAACACCCGGCAGATCTTTAACTCGACCGCCGCGGATTAGCACCACACTGTGCTCCTGCAGGTTGTGACCTTCGCCGCCGATATAGCTCGTGACCTCAAATCCATTGGTCA
Source organism: uncultured Gammaproteobacteria bacterium (assembly GCA_964559945.1). Taxonomy (GTDB): domain Bacteria; phylum Pseudomonadota; class Gammaproteobacteria; order Xanthomonadales; family SZUA-38; genus JANQOZ01. The sequence goes on from CAZLJY010000282.1 coordinate 3,135, forward strand.
GACGCACCCGCGCAACTTTGCGCAGAGCGGAGTTCGGCTTCTTTGGCGTTGTTGTATACACGCGAGTGCAAACACCACGACGCTGCGGACAGGCTTCAAGAGCCGGCACGTTACTTTTGTACATTTTCGGCTTGCGCGGCTTACGCACCAGCTGATTAATGGTGGACATACTTTTTCAACCTTCAGAAAACAACGACCGGCAGGGGCTGGCCCTGCCGGTCGAAAGAGCGGGAATTCTAGTGACATCAGATA
>CAZLJY010000283.1:0-3316 GCA_964559945.1 uncultured Gammaproteobacteria bacterium
GTTTTTCTTGCAATGTCAGGCGTGTCACACCCTAAGCCAAGAGGGAGCTGATCAGGCAGGGCCCAACCTTTGGGGCATTTTTGGTCGCGCCGCCGGCAGAAAAGCCGGTTTCAGTTATTCCGCAGCTTTTGAAGCCGCTGATTTTTCCTGGAACGAAGCATCGCTGAACAAATTTCTCGTAAAACCCAACGATCTTGTGCCCGGTACCGTCATGGTGTTTGCCGGCATCTCCGATCAAAAAATGCGTTCAGATCTGCTGGCTTATATCCAGCAACAAACCACGTCCGCGGCCCAACGGTGAGGGCTCTGGTTAGCATTGTTATTTCAATTGCTGGCGTTGCAGCGCTAGCGGCCCTGGTAGGGTTCTGGGTGTTAAGCAGCGGCAAACTAAAGCTTTCCATGGAGGAACTGGAGCAGCGATACGCGGTTGCTGAGTCCAAGTTCGCTGACATTGACGGGATCCGCGTGCATTACATGGATCAATGTAAGGGCCCAGTGGTGGTGCTGATGCATGCGTCGTCAATGAATCTATTTACCTGGGATTCTCTGGCTGAAGCGTTGTGCAGTCAGTATCGGGTGATTCGGATGGACCGATTGGTCTCCGGGTTAACCGGGCCCGACCCCAAGAAGCGATATTCCGTCGAAGGCGAAATGGCGATGCTGGATGGGTTGTTAGCGCAACTGGGGGTGGAGGAATTCCACCTGATAGCAACGTCTTCTGCAGGCACCGTGGGATTTCGATTCACCGCCGAAAATCCACAGCGAGTCCGCAGTTTGATCTTGGTCAACTCAGCGGGCCTTCCTCGAACCGCGGCAACAAACCCCAACCGCTCTCGGGGTAACGTTTTTCAGCAATGGTTTGACAAATACCATCGCACGAAGAGTTTCTGGCGCAAGCAGCTGTCTAAGAATTTTGTATTGCCCAACAAGCCGCCTTCATGGTTGTTAGATATGGTCTATGACACCGCTAGGCGCGATACCTTGAGGGAGGAGGTTCTCCTTTATCTGAAAAACTACCGAACTGGGGATCCCGAAAAGGTATTAGGACAAATTACTGCGCCAGTGATGGTCATGTGGGGCATGGAAAACGCCACGGTTATGCATCTTGAAGCTGATGTGATTGCCCACTGGCTAGTCAACGCCAAAGTCAGCAAAAAGAAGTATCAAGATGTGGCGCACTATCTTTACCTTGAAATACCCGATCAATTTGAAGCCGACGTGCTGGCGTTTCTTCAGCAACAAACTGAGCCTTCTGTGAGCGCTGAACAAAGCTCGGTTGAGACAATTATTTCCGGAAAATCTGTCTGTCGTGATACTAAAAATGGCAACCAGGTGTGCGGCGTTGATCACTGGTCTATGTACGTGCATCGCGACGGATCCCGGTATTTGCATGTGGCTTCAGATAAATTCGCTGGCAAAAATGCCAGGCATGTCGTCATTACTGTTGATGCGGATAATGAAGTTTCTGAGGCCTACGTTAGCGCGTCACTGGGCGGCAAGTTTAAAGGGTCCAGCTATGTCGTTCTGCGCGATGGCAAAGCGTTCATCGCGGCGGACAATTCAAATTTTTCTGATCAAGCCGCTGACGTTCGTTTGGAAGTGATAGAACAGCCTGGCGAGAGTGTTTCCATTGGCACGGGGCCGGCCTCTGCCGATGGTGTGCATTTCGCTGACTTTGTTGCTGGCGCGACGGTTCATGACAATTCGGTGTATTGGGTCGGCGGAAGTTTTGGTGATATGTTTGGACGGTTTTTTGACGGCAGTAATGAGCGTCTAGGTACCGAGCCCTTCATCCTTGCTGACGGCACTGAAGTGACTGCGACACACTACCGAATGAAAACCGGCTCGGAAATTTGGCTGTTGGAGCCTTACGGCGTGTTGCTGCGAATCAAGCTGGCGTTTGGCGCGGTGGAAGGCCAGGTTTACGAAACAACAGAGCTTAGTATTTCCCAACAATCGTTCTGATGTTTTGGGAAGTGGATGTTCCCTTTTGAGGAGTTAAAATTTTGGCGATCAAATTTGGTCTGGCATTAGATTTTTGGAATCCTAATAAGCCCCTTAATAAAGTGTTGGACGATTATTCCACGCTTTTGGCGACAGCCGAGAAATATGGGTTTGATTCAGTTTGGGCCGGGGAAAATCGCCCGTTTATGCCTGAGCCTGGACATACACCTTCGCCGCTGTTGATACTGGCAGCGTTAGCCGGTCGAACCACTATGCGATTGGCCACAGGGGTGACCTTATTGCCGATGTGGCGGCCCCTTAGGCTTGCCTATGACGCGGCTATTCTGGATCAATTGTCTCAGGGGCGCTTCATGCTTGGTGTTGGCATAGGCAATCCTTTTACGATGAAGAGATTTGGGGTTGATCCAAAAGAAACGGCGGTTCGCATGGATGAATCCCTGCGCTTGCTAAAGCACGCCTGGTCGGGAGCCGAAGGGTTCGATGGCGACCTATTTTCCTATGAAGGCATCGTTTATCCCGGGCCGGTGCAAGAGGGCGGGCCGCCGATTTTGGTCGGTGGCGCCATTCCAAGAGCGGTTCGTCGAGCGACGGATATGGCCGATGGGTGGATCGCTGCAACCCAGTTTCATCACAGCCTGATTAAACTTCAGTCAGAACGTTATTGGGCACGGCTGGCGGAGCAGAAAAAAGATCCGGCCAAAGGCATTGTTGCCATCAATAGAACTTGTTTTGTGGCTGAAACGGATGCCCAGGCCAGGGCCGAAGGTAAACCCTATGTCAGTCAGGTGTTGAATTTCTACGGACGCATGGGCCTGATTACTGACAGTGAAGGCAATAGTCTTGACCATGAGAAAGATCTATTCGAAATGGTTGGACCGGAAGTCTATGCGGTTGGCAGTCCTGAGACCTGTGTTGAAACCATCCGGATGTATGAGGAAATTGGGGTCAATCAAATCAATCTGCGGGTGACCATGGGTGATATGCCAATGGAATATGCCCAGCGAACCGTTGAGCTCATGGGTAGCGAAGTCTTGCCAAAATTCCGTGATTAGCGCCACTAAAAGCCTATTGCTGCTGGTCTTACTAGGCGCCGTTTTCAACGCATCAGGGACCGGCGCTCAGTGGCAGTACCGCACGGTATCGGGGGCTGATGGCGTTCCATTGAACGTCGTTAGCGTGGGAAATCCGGATAACCCGGGCGTGCTGCTAATCCATGGGATTGGACAAAGCCATCTGAGTTTTTCGCGTCAGCTGAACTCTGAGCTTGCTGATAAATTTTATCTGGTGGCGTTTGATTTGCGTGGCCATGGTAAGTCGGGAAAACCTTGGGGTGAGGCCGCCTATACCAGCG
>CAZLJY010000284.1:0-3271 GCA_964559945.1 uncultured Gammaproteobacteria bacterium
GTCGAAACCAGCGAGCCTGTGAAGGCGGCATGGGCTCACGGGCGTTATTGCTGGGCGATCCCTCACCAACAATCTGGCTATTTGCCCTCGGTTTCATTCGTCTCAAAGCGTCAGCGCGCTGGCTGGCAGTCATGGCTTGCCAGCGGTTGCGGATGCGCCGCTTTTGCGCCTCAGGTAACGCATTGAAGCGAAGATAGTTTTGCCGTAACAATCGCTGCTGTCGCGGCGGTAACGCTTGAAATCGCGCAAACCGCTCAAGAATCCGTTGCCGTTGATCGACACCGTAACGTTGCCACTGACTGAAGCGCCTATGGGCCAGGCGTTTTTCTTCCGCGCTCATTGAATTCCACAAGCTGGCACCATCAATCAGACGCTGTTGCTGTTCAGCCGTCATTGCATCCCAGTTATGGGCAAAGGGCGCTAGAATTTTTTGCTCGTTTTCTGACAGTGCCCTCCAGTCTTTGGCAACCACTGGCATGGCAACGATTAACAGCGCTGCTAATGAAAGTCTGAAAGCGAAAAATCTGAGAAAATTATCCACCGAGAACCCTTCCTTTGGATGTTGTTGGCAGCTCAGTTGTATCCGTGTCGGCTGCTGGTGGCGCAGACTGGGAGTCCTCGCTGGGCGCTTTATCGGGCACCATCGGCGCGATTTCCTGGTCCAGTTGTTCCGGGATTTCCGTCAGGTCCATCCACTTTCCGTCGCTTGTTTCAAACAACGCAACAAATTCCAGTAACGCCATGCTGGGTGGCGGATCATCGGCGCCGGCTTGCTGGTCTGTAGCATGGCCATTTTCCTGCGCAATGGCCGCACCACTGAGCAGCCCCGCGCCCAACAGGGATTTCAGTAAGCGACCCGTCACCCGGCCTCACCTTCTTTTAGGACTTCATCTAGCCAGGCGTAAAACTCCAATTCGTCGAGCATTTCAAGGGACTCATCAGAGGTCAGCACTGTGAGTTCTGTCAGCGGCTGTTCAAGCAAAGGCTGGGCTGGGGGTGGCATTCGCTGACTCATTCCAAGAGCAATGGCAAACACTGCAGCAGCGGCGGCCAAGCCGCCTGGAAGCCAGCGGCCCCGAGGTTCCTTGCGCACCTCATCCAATGCCCTATGACGGGCTTGGTTGAGTTGAGAGAGCGTTCGAGCATCCAGGTTTTCGGACTGATCCTGGGCCGCTTCACTCGCCAGTTTCGCCAGCTTAGGGTCGAGGTCAGACATTAGGTTAACGCTCCATGGTGGCCGACTAATTTTTCACGCAGGGCGTGGGTTGCCCTTGATAGATGCGTTTTGACGCTGCCTTCGCTGCAGTCCATGACTTTGGCGGTCTCAGCGACACTCATGCCTTGCCAGGTCCGCAGCAGAAACGCCTGACGTTGTCGATGGGGAAGGGCGCTAAGGGCCTGATTCATGGTTTGTCTCGTTTGGTCATTGGCTAGGGCGCGGTCAGGTTGAGGTTCGGTGAGATTTTCCGCCAAATTCTCGGGCGCAAGATCATCCGTCTTGCGGTTTCCGGGGAGTTGCCAGCGCAGTTTCACTTTGCGCCGACGAAACCAATCCTTAATCCGATTATCAACGCTTCGGAAAAATAGTGGTCGCCACTGCTGCTCAGGTTTGCGTTGATAGCGGCGAACGAACGCGGTCATCGCGTCTTGCACGATGTCCATCGCCTCGTCGTGATTGCCTGTTGCGTAATTGGCCATGGTATACGCCTGGCGCTCCGCGGAGCGTAGAAAAAGGTCCAGCCGCTGCACCGAATCGGCGTGCTCGCCGTCAGTGCGAGGCGTGAACATTGTTTGCATCATCACCAGGGTTTGTGTGCCCATGCTATCGTACCACCATGAAATTTCCGTTAGGTTTAGCCAGGGAATCGTTGTGTTTTTCGCTAAATCTCTCTTAAACAAGCCAACGCTTCAGGATGAATTACGTTGACATGATTTCGCCAAAGGAAGGCTTAGACAACGCTGAACCCCGTGTTGCCCTAGTGGGATCACCGCATCACTCTTTAGGTGTGGCTTTATGTCGCCACTTGGCTTTACAGGGCGTTAGATTGGTTATTACCGATCCGGACCCGGTTCGGGGTGCGGCGGTTTGCCGCCGCTTGGCATGGCAAGGAGTCAGCGCTAGTTACCGATATTTCAGTGCTGAATCCCATCAGTGCGAGCAACGTTTGTTCGACGATTTATCGCTGGTGTTCGGTCGCCTTGACTGGCTGATTAACTTTTTTGATGTCGCTCCCTTTGAACCGGACTGGTTGGCGTTGGACGATCAACAGGTTCGCCACCTGCTGATGCCGCAGTTGGAATTTCGCCGCCGCCTTTTGCGTGCCATGGACCCCTTGTTTGTCCAGGGAGCCACCCATCTGCAAGTGTGTTTGGGAGGGGCTGGCGATGCAGCCGTGGGTACAGATGTAGGCTCAGCCAGTGCGTTGTTATGGGACCGCCTGCTTAATCGAAGCTATCGGTCCCAAAGAATCCGTATCCAGACTCTATCCGTGCAGGGCGATGGTGAGCCCACTGGCGGCGCTGCCCGAACCTCCGGCGGTATTGAGTGCGATCTGTCTCGATTGATTCATGCGCTAGATTCGTAAAATTCACTGATCAGTAAATTGGTCGGGTCCAGGTTCAGCGTATTGCGATAGAATTGACCATCACCCATGGACCCTAAACCCGATACCCCTCATAACGTTTGCCAGGTTGCCGTACCGGTCCCCTTGCCTGGCGCGTTCGACTACCTTTGGCCATTCGATCAGGTGCCTGTAGCTGGGATGAGGGTGGAGGTTCCTTTTGGCAAACGCCAGGTGAAAGGAATTGTCGTCAGCTGCGCAGCAAGCTCAACGGCACTGTCCCGGCTGAAATTGGTCAGCAGGTTTTGGCCCGAACCCGCGTTAGATACGAGCCAATTGAGCCTTGCCCAGTGGTGCTCTCGCTATTACCACCACCCGTTAGGAGAGGTACTAGCCACCATGCTGACTCCCGGCTGGGAGCAGCCCGCGCCGCCGCCGCAGCAAATCGCGATTTCTGAAACCGGTCGACTGGCTTTGCTGGCCGGTCAGATTCGAGGTCCCAAACAGCGGCTAGCCCTAACCCTTTTGGCCGACGGCCCTCTGTCGCGGTCGCAATTGGCGTCAAAATCGGTCAGCTCCGCGGTGCTTCGAGGTTTGTTAGAGGTCGGTCGGGTTGTTGAACAGGCCCAGCCGCTAACGGCGGCGATATCGTCCAGTCCGACCTTAACCGCTGACCAACGCAACTGCGTGACCCTGGTACAGGATCAACC
>CAZLJY010000285.1:0-3250 GCA_964559945.1 uncultured Gammaproteobacteria bacterium
CCATTAATCAAGAAACCAAGACCAAACTTGTCCACAGAGCCGGGGAACATATCAAAGGCATTGCTGAATGTTGGCATCTGCGTTCCATAGGAGCTGCCTGCTTCAAGCTCACCAATGTGATTTTGAGCCATCAGGTTTATCGTCTCAGGTTTGAGTATGCGCCCGCCATCCAGTTCGCCGCCGTTTAGCAGTGCCCGTAGGAATCGAATATAGTCCGGCGCGGTGGAGACCAACCCACCGCCGCCGCTGAGAAAGGCACTGTTTTCAGGAGCGGGTAGCGGCGAGAGTTCCCCCTGATCAGTTCTGGCGTACATGGTGGCCAGATCTTGCAGCGTCTGTTCAGACAAATAAAAGCTGGTGTTATGCATTTTCAGCGGCTGAAAAATGTTTTCGCTGAAGTACTGTTCCAATGTCTTTCCCGAAACAGTGGCCACCAACACTCCTAGAATATCTGTGTTAATGCCATACTCCCAACGGGTGCCCGGATCAAAGGCCAGGGGCGCTGCGAGAAATCCATCATCACCGGCAAGAATGCTGGGCACCTGCCCAGTGCTGGCATATTCCGCCGCGTTTGCATTCCAAATTTCATACACATAACCGGATGTATGAGTCAGCAGTTGGCGCACGGTAACGGCGCTTTGCGGCGGCCTCAAGACAGGGTTTTGTCCATCGTCAAAGCCATCAAGTACTTGCACGCGGTTTAGCATCGGCAGATAAGTGGCCGCAGCGACGTCAAGCTCAACCTTGCCTTGTTCCACCAATTGCATGACGGCCACCGATGTCACAGGCTTGGTCATTGAGTAAATTTGCAGCAGGCTGTCGATTGCCAAATCACTGCCGCGGGCAATGTCGCTTTTACCAGAGACTCCCTGGTAAATGATTCCCTCGGAATTTGCCGCAATACCAATAACACCGGGAACTTTACCCTCATTGGCCGCAGATTCGAGCAAGTTATCGATGGGGTGCTGGGTGACAGTAGGAGAACAACCCGCACAGATCAATAAAGCGATCGGCATAAGAGAGAGTCGAAGAGTCATCAAGATAACGTCCTTTCAAACCTAGGAAGCGACGATCATTGTCCTTGAGCGACGTCCGCTTGGCACCAATGGCAGTCAGGTAGCATTTTGGCAGAAGTTTATCACCGGACCGGAATCCGCCTTCACGTTGTTTGAGAACCGATTGGCAGAAGGGACTGTTTGGAGCAACACATTAACGTCAAGCAGGGTCGCAGGCACTGCAACACTAAAGGCCTATGCGATGCGGCTTCAATGTCGCCGAAGCGACAAGTCTGGCAAAACGACGGAAATTGCTACCCATAACCAACGTTTGTTGTTGACTCCAGGCACCGATAACCACGACACTTCAAATATAGCGCCTAGTGCCGAAAGGCGAGACATGCTCACGAGAGTTTTAACCACGGGAGTATGGGTAATCGTTTTCTTTGACGGCATCAATAAATCACTGATTCTCACCCCCCTAAACCGGAGAAGCCCATGCAACCACACTTCAAAACAATGGCTCAATTGGCCATCACTTTGCTTTTCCTAAGCGCCTGCGCAGGCTCAGTGATTCAAACCGTTGAAACCTCTTTTTCCGGCAGCAAGCTAACGACCCAGCGGGTGGAACAGGCCATTCTTGATGGCATGGCCGTTGCCGACTGGCGCATACGCAACCGGCGCACTGGGATTGTTGTTGCTGAGCTGAACGTGGGCCGGCAACAGGCGGTGATTGAGATCGCCTTTGATAACGCGAAGTACACCATTAACTATGTCAGCAGCAAAAACTTGGATGAATCCACCAGCGGCCGGGGCATTCATCCCAATTACAATAAATGGGTGCAAGAACTTGATACCCAAATCCAGAACAAGCTGACCAAGCCTGCTTAACCCTAACGGGGATCAAAACCGTTTGGCAAACCGCGACACAGGAGACCTGAGGTTACGGCCGCCGGACAACCATCGGGATGTTGTCGGCGTTTCATGGAAGCGGAAAAGCCGGCGGGCTTCTAGGGACAGTTCGCCTGACCGTTGCCGCCGTTATGGGTCTAAAAGGTTTTTGTTAGCCTCATTAATCCGTCCTGAATTGGCATTAGGGTCCTTTACTCGGCATGTTTGATATCCGCATTTTTGTGGTTTGCGCGTTGGCCCTCGTTAGCCAGGGCTGCAGCACTATGGTCGCTAATCGACTAATCGCCCTGCCAAACCAGGGGCTAAGCAGCCCGCTGTCTGACGGAACTCGTAGCATTGCACCACTGCTAGTTGACTACGACATACCTACGCTGCTAGTTCCCAGTGATGCCTTCATTGAGCAAACTGCGGCAGCGGGAGTTCAATGGTCTGTTGGTCAATTGACTTATCAGCCAAAAATTTCTGCATCAGCGTTAACACCTCTGGCGACGAGGTAAACAGATTATGTCCAGCGTTGACTACTTTAACGTGAGTGAGTCGGCTCAGGCCGGCCGTAGCCTCAGTTTGGCCTTCCAGGTAGGTTCGTCCATCCAGCGTGCCGCTTAGTAACAAGGTAGGCACATCACTGACTGGGGCACGGCGAAAATCAGCCCCCAAATCCAAGCCAGGCACGGTGTTGGTTAAATGGGGCATCGGAAAATTTAAGACGGCACCCAGCAGTGCTGATTTCGACTGTTGTTTGACCTGATCATGACGACGGTCACTGATGCCCGAGGCAAGATCCATAGCAAAGGGCATGATCCGAAATTCAATAGGGTCGTTGGTAAACAGGTTGAGAGCCAGCACCCCCTCTAGTACTTCGTGCTGACCGTGGTCCAGGGCTTTGTATAAACCCAACAACATACCAACGTAGGGACCAGGGTCCGCAATCATCCGGGAAGCCAGCATTTTCAAATGAATGGGCTGAATAAGGTATTCAACCTGCTGACCCTGTTCATCAGGCAGGCTGATTTCAATGGGCGCTTCGGCCAGATTGCGATGCACTCGCCTCATCATGCCGACCACATCTGGATATTGGGCCTTCAACTCAGGCTGCTGATCGATAACGTCTTGCAGAGCGCCAAAGTAGGCCTCAGTTCGGGCCGGCAATTTGACGGTTTGATCCAGTCCCTCGGCGCTGGCAATGATGACCCGGTCCAGATGTTCGGGGAACAGTTTGATGGCCGCCAACGCCAAATGGCTGCCATAAGAAATACCCCAAAGTGTTACCTTTTTTACGTTTAGGTGAGAACGCAGGGCATCAAGGTCCCAGGCGTTTTGCACAGTGGTATAACCTAAAATAT
>CAZLJY010000286.1:0-3228 GCA_964559945.1 uncultured Gammaproteobacteria bacterium
TGACCTTAACCTGAGCAGACGCGTTTCCGATCATCGCAATGGCCGCGGCCATTGCAAGTAACGCAATTTTTTCGTTGATTTTCGTCACGGTGTTACTCCTCATCCGCCGGAGCGGTCTTTCTACTAAAAAAATAAATGCCAATTCCGGCTTCCACATGGGGTTCGGTTGATTTCTCATCCTCCGGCGTTGATGAATCAAAAAGCAGACCGTCGGTTTCGTAGATAAATTCACGACCGCGGTCTTTGATTAACAGCGCTACTTTGGATAGTTCACTGGCTGGGATTCGATCGTTGAAGGCCACGCCCTGCAAACGGGTTTCTTCACAATCGGGTCGTGTGTTGAAGTCAATGGTGTCAATCAGGCCGGAAGTCGCATGGCCAAGTATGTCCATATAGTCTTCGTGACCTTCACCCGCTGCCGGCACGTAGCGCGGCGACAAAAGTTTGATCTTGCCGTTGGACAGCTGCTCCACAGCGCTGACCCGAATGAGTTCATCCAGCACTGCACGGGGCGGCGTTCCGCCGCTATATCGCTCAACCAACGCAACAAAACTTGGGCTTTCACCGTCAAAGGGAATTGTCAGCGGCTGACCCGATTTTTTCTGATAATGGGTGTCCCTGGCCCAACCGCTGAGAACCTTGGCGGCCCGCTGGTATTCTTCGTATTGGTCGTTGTTCACAGGTGACGGTTGTTTAAGCAGGCGATCGACATCCACCCGGGTCAACCCGGTGATCACCGCTACTCGGGATTTTGACGGCTTGCGCCCGGGCATTGAATGCTCTTCGTAGGCCACTGTGGCGTAGCACCAGCGCAGCCACCCAGCCACGGTCTTGTAGGGAATACCGTGACGTAGCAACATACGAACCAACGGTAAAAAGATCCTCACGGCAGCGGCAGCGGCCGCCTGTGTGACTGACTTTTTAGATTTACCACTCAAGCTAGCGCCCCCGATAGCGCGACCTGAATGCCCTGCAGATCAGATGAATAGTTCTGGCAATTTTCGATGCATGGAATTCGAGCGCATCGACGTGAACAGGGAAACATCGCGGTATCAGGTTTTCGGAGGTTGCGGATCATCATAGGAAAGATGATATCGAGAAATCCATTTTATGCAAATAAAATTACAAAAAATAAGAATCCTGACAGCCAACGACTCCATTTCCACGGAGATCGATTCCCAGGGAAGGTGAGCCCTGCTCAGCGACAAGCTACTCCCGGTTGAGGATTGACTAATAAGCGCGAAGCGCACCAACAGTAAAAGATAATGCCTATTGTCGCTCTACATCTGTAATCTATTTCGGTCGAATCACGTCATATACGCCTACGCCTGCCAGATGGTCCAAAGTCCGATCACAACAAAACCCGCACCCGCGGTATAAGACAAATACTGCTGGCTCACAACGTTTGAAATGACAGAACCCATCGCCACGGCGGCGCCCGTGCTGCAAACAAGAGCGAGTGATGCCGCCAGAAATATGGCCAATAGATTCGCATCCTCACGTGCGGCAAACAGCATCGTTGCCAATTGTGTCTTATCTCCCAATTCGGCAAGAAAAACCGTCAAGAACACTGTGGAAAATATTGTAATGCTCATCGCAGATCCTTAGGAGGAAACTTCACGTTTGATGGCAGAGCATACCGATTTTCCGTGCACAGCCGCTACGCAAGGACTTTTTTTTTGCCGGCTAACCAGCTTAGCCCGCTTCCTATTCAGATTGGCCATATTAATCCGCCAATACTGTCTGCGACGTTTGTGGAATTTGTTTTATTAAAGTTGATTCTCACTCATTCGCCTTACAGTGCACTGCCTTCTTCAGAGGTCTCCATTCTCCGTCTGCCGCGCCCGCTTTCTCTCTCTTCAGGGATTTCGAAAAGGCGCCCAACGCACGACTGCGTCACAAATCCGCTAATTCATTTTGTAAATTTATTGACAAATATATCTTTGTAATTTATTTTACATTTATCTCGACAACTGACACGCATGGTGCGCCAGTAGGGACGGGATTCAAATGTTTTGCAGCCGACATCCCGTTTCGCGGTGCAGGCCTGCCTTGGAGGAAATACCAGTGAAAAAACGAACACTAGCGACAGCCATCGCGGTAGCGATGAGTGGTCCTGCAAGTGCAATCACCGTAACCGGCGGTTTTTCCGGCTCATGGTTTGACGAGGAAGCGCCCGGGCAAGGCCTGGTTTTGGAAATCATAGAAAGCAACGCTGAACGCCAGGGAGTGGTGTATTGGTTCACCTTTGACAGTGCAGGTAATCCTCGCTGGTTGGTGGGTACCGGCCCCGTAAGTGATGGGGACATCACATTTGCTCTGGACGAAGTACAGGGAGGAGTGCTTACCCCGGCCGGATTTAATAACGACAATGTAACTCTATCGCCCTGGGGAACTTTGACGCTGTCGTTCGATTCCTGTTCCCGCGGCACAGCAAATTGGGACTCCAGCTCAGAGCTTGGCGCAGGCAGTATGCCGATTTCTCGCCTGACCCAGATTCGCGGCTCGGCCTGCAGCGGTGGGATCAGCGATGATAGCGGCAACAATTTTGTAGATCTTGAAGTTGCGCTGCGCAACCGAGGCTTAGCTCCGCGAGCGACTGGTCGGGTTAGGTACGAAGAATCCGCCGCGTCAGCGCGGCTCGAAATCAAAGTCGAAGATCTTCCAACCGGCACTTACGCCCTTCACGTGGAAGGTATTGAACGCGGAACGTTTCGCGTACCCGTGACCGGCGGCGGTAATGAGGCCAAACTGAAGTTTGAGAGTCCGGCGCAAACCGGTGAGCAGCTGCTTAGCTTTGATGTATTGGGGCGCGAACTCGAAGTTCTTAGCGGCAGCACTGTGGCGCTCTCAGCGGTGGTCGAACAAGTTGGAACCATTTCGAGACCAAGCGTCGTTTCCGTCGACGTCGAAGGCAACCTTACGAGGACCATGCTTCTAGCCGAAGGGCGGGCAGAAGTGCAGTTTGAGCGTGACGAAACCAACAGTAAGTTTTTAGTCCGCTTGCGCGACGTTCCGACGGGGCTTTATGAAATCTATCTCGATGAACTGTTTCGCGGCATTGTTACTGTTTCTGATGATGGCAACGGTTCCACCGAGGGCATCCTTGTTTTCCGTGATCCCGCCAGACCCGGCGTTGAGCTTCTTGACTTCGAAGTGTTGGGCGCTGTGATCAGCATCCACTCTGAAGGCGATGAAGTTTTTGTGGGCGTCTTGGAGGAAGATTCT
>CAZLJY010000287.1:0-3180 GCA_964559945.1 uncultured Gammaproteobacteria bacterium
TTCAGTGGCAGAGCTTCCACGAGCGGTTTGAATCGGTAACTGATGCGTTCAAAGGAGTGGACTTAACTACCCATAACCACGGGCATGATCCCTCCCCTGTGGCCCCCGCGTTTGCGGAAGTGCATTGGGTGTTGAATAACGGGACTGGCAAAGGTGGTATGTACACAACGGCTGAACCTGGTCATGCCGAGCGAACCCGCTATCCAATACAGCGTGGTGAAGAGCACGGGCCGTTTTTCTATCATGATCAGGGGGGGAGAGTGACGCTGCCTATGATGTGGTGGCGGCGTTTGAGATTAGTCCGGGGTATGTGCGGGTTTAGTTAGGATTGCACAAGCAAAAGGGTATCGTCCTCCCTGGAGCGGTTTACGATGTTGTCATCAAGCCCTATCCAGTGCATTAGCGTCCTCCACCGATTAGCTGTTAGTGTCTGTATACAAGACGTTAGTAGCCTCACTGAGGCATAGAGGGACCTATGAATCACCTTTCGCAGATCAGGCGCCTCGCCACTGCACTCATGTTTCTCCCGGCACTCATCACGTTCGCGCTGTTGCTACTGTCTTCTTGGGTGCACGCCGAACCCAGCTTCGAAGCGCTCGGCACCCTTGGTGGTGACTCCAGTACGGTTACCGATCTGTCTGAAGACGGCGCAAGCGTTGTCGGATCCAGCAGCAACGGTACCTTTACTGAGGCCTATGTTTGGAGCCTGGGCACCATGACCGGTCTGGGTGACTTAGGTGGGCAAAGCAGCCAGGCAACGGCCATTTCTGCTGACCTCAGTACCATAGTAGGCAGGAGCAATAACGGAGAACGCGACGAAGCCTTTGTCTGGAACGAGCTATTGGGTATGCGGGGTCTGGGCCATACGGGCGCTGGCCCAAGCGTTGCATCCGGCGTGTCTGCTGACGGCACTGTCGTTGTTGGTACCAATGGCGTTCCTGGTCAAACCGCTAGCTCTTTTGAGCCATCGGTTGCCGGCGACCAGGTGGCGTTTCGCTGGCGTGAAGATAGCGGCATCGAAAGCCTGGGGTTTATTGAGGTACCGCTTGCACAAAACGACGTCTCTATCTTCGACGAAACGATCCTTGGCTCGGGCTCAGGTGCTACCGGTGTGTCGGCGGACGGTGAGACCATATTTGGTAACCTGTTCAGCTACGTGTCCTTTTTCTTTATCCGTTTCCCGGTACTCGAGAACGTACCGCACGGGTTCACCTGGACGGAAACTGATGGCTTTACGCGGGTCATCCCCGGCGGCAGTGGCAGCGACATCGCTGGCGCAAATGGTGATCTCTCTGTGCTGGTGGGTGATCGGCTCTATACCCAGGATTTGGGGGACCCAATGAGCAGCGACTACGCTGTCAATGAATCGCCACTCTCATTTCTTTTTGACTCCTCAGCCGACGGCAGTCTGCTGGCAGGCACTCTTGCCTCGGGAAACCCTGATATCGAAAGCAACGTCGTGACTGCAGCCGCGTTAGAGAACATCGAAGCCGGCGCCTTAAAACCCTATTTGTTTAGCATTGGCCTGGACGTTACTGGCTGGAACTTAACCAGCGCCGAATCACTCAGCGCTGACGGCCGCGTGATTGCCGGCAATGCTGTGAATCCAATGGGCAATGAAGAAGGTTGGGTCGTGCAATTAGATGAGGTGCCCGCTCCGGCTACCCTCGCCGCACTCCCCGACTATTTCTACGATGGCCTGACCAGCGCGGTGTTACCCAGTGTACGCACAGCCTCGCCAGGGCAAACCGTCACGGTGTTTGCCAGCATCGTTAATACCTCTGATACGCTCGCTGTTGGCTGTCGAATAGGTCTTGCAGATGACTTGCCCGTTGAGTTCGACTACCACCGCACAGATCCAACAACCAATGAGACGGTTGGCCTGCAAAATATCCCGGTCGACATTCCTGCAGGAGAAACACAGAGTTTTGTTATTGGCTTCACCCCTGAAGCCACCTTCCCCGCGACCGACCTGCGTTTGGTGTATGACTGCGAGAATGGCAACCCCGCACTGTTTCGCCCCACACTTAACTCGGTACGCGTCGAGGCAACCGACAGCGCTGTGCCTGATGTTATCGCTCTTGTTGCTACCAACAGCAACGATGGCGTGATTCGCATCGCTAATCGTTTTAGTGCAAACGCCTTTGCGATTGCAACCGCCAACGTCGGCGCTACTGGGCAGATCACAGTACGTGCAGATGTTGGCGACCTGGAGATGCCGGTTAACTTGTTGGTTTGCGAGACAGACTCTGTGAGTGGTCAGTGTAACGAGGCGCCTGCCAGCGAAGTGACACTGACAGTGATGGAACTCAGTACTGCCACCTTTGCCGTTTTTGTGAATGCCGACCTTGAGGCGGTGGAATTTCGACCAGATATCAACCGGGTGTTTGTGCGTTTCTTTGATGAAAGCGGTGAAATTCGTGGTGCTACCAGTGTTGCATTGACGATCGCCGAGCGGCGCGATTTACCGTTTGTCGGCATTGCGGCGGTGACGCCAACTGGTGGAGGTATTCTCGAACTGCCAGCTAATGGCGGGGAATCTTCTTTTGCCGTGTCCGTATCAAATTCCAACGTCCCTGAAACGGTGACCGTCAGCGTTTTGAACCCTACCAATCTGCCCGTCGATCTAGAATTTTGCCAAACGGATGAAGCTGGGATATGTATCTCAGAAAGAGTTCAGAGCCTCGAACACCTCTTTGAGGATGAATTTGACTTTCTATTCCTGGCCGTTTTTGCGAACGCTACCGGAGAGATACCTTTGTCAGATCGCAACCGGGTGTTTGTGACGGTTACTACGCCTGATGGGGCTATGGGAGAACGGTCGGTGCAGGTGACTACGGAGATGTCGCCTTAGGGGGTGGGTTAGGTTCTTTCGGGGTTCTCCTGGAACTCTCTGTCGGCGCGTTTGCCGCGATACACGCGCATATCAATAGCGCGAGTGGTTTCCGGGGTTAGCCGAAACAGCATGCG
This sequence comes from uncultured Gammaproteobacteria bacterium, assembly GCA_964559945.1. GTDB lineage: Bacteria > Pseudomonadota > Gammaproteobacteria > Xanthomonadales > SZUA-38 > JANQOZ01. The sequence continues at coordinate 2,971 of CAZLJY010000287.1, forward strand.
CGGTTCGGTTTGCATGTTGGCGAAGAATTTCTCTACTGCCTGATTGTTCTTATCAGAGCCAGTTCCATCGCCTATGTATTTCTCGACGATCTTGCGGGTGATGGGCCAGATGTCGAAGTCAGGCAATAGTAATGGTTCGGCTGTACCGTCTATTCCAACGTGGCCGGCAACTGGGGATAAGGCTTCGATGCAGAGGGAGCAGCGTTGGTC
>CAZLJY010000288.1:0-3142 GCA_964559945.1 uncultured Gammaproteobacteria bacterium
GCTTCGGGCAAAATTTGCGGTCAATGGAGTTCAACGGGCGATTGCCGGTTTCTCATCCAGACATGAAGCAGCACTCTCCTGATAGCCTTGGTGATACCCGCAGACGATCTATGCATGGTTGCCTATGAAAATGATGCAAAACCTTGGCATGAACGACCTGGGCTTTAGCCGTCGGCTGACCCAGTTTTTGATCCGATCCCGTCTTGCTGTGGTGGCGACTTTGCTTTTGCCAGCGACGGCAATGTCCCAGGTGGATCCGGCTTGGTTAAAAAGTTGGCGCCAAGCAGTGGACGAACGCCCCAAGGTGCTGACCTCGCGCACCCGAATCGTCTCAGACGACGAAGCCGGTGAGCCTTTGGTGGTTTTGGGGCATATCGTTTCGCCCGATGGCAGCAACGCTGCTGGTGTGGTGGTTCAGATGTATCAACGCGATGCCGAAGGGCTGGAATTTGGTGCTGGCGATCATTCAACCACCACTTGGCGCCTTCAAGGTTGGGCTAAAACGGATCCTTCAGGCCAATTTATTTTTGACACGATTCGCCCAGCGCCCGATCACTTGGGCCGAGAGGCGGCTCATCTTCATTTTACCTTGGTATCAGAAAAGTACGGTCATCAATGGGCGCCGAAGATCTTTTTTGCCGATGGTTCGCTGGTGACTTCGGATCAGCGCCGGCGGTCAAAAAAACGGGGCGTATTTGGTCAAGTCGTCCCGGTTGACCGAAGTCAGGCCCAACCGTCCATCAAGGTCAATTTCCAGCTAAAACCCAGCCCTGATTTTTAGTCCGCGACTGGCAACCACCCGCTCGTTTCACATTTTGCGATATAGTCTCGGTAAGACGAAGGGGACAAATGCCATGGGGAATCCACTGAAAAACGTACTGGCCTGTGTGTTGGGTTTTGTTGTTGGCGGCGCAGTCAACATGGGTCTGATAATCCTCGGTCCAAGTATCATTCCACCGCCTGCTGGGGTTGATGTTAACGATGCTGAATCTTTAGCAGCCGGTATGCACCTGTTTGAGGCGCGCCATTTTGTTTTTCCTTTCTTAGCCCATGCACTGGGTACACTGGCCGGCGCTTTTGTGGCGTACTTGGTGGCGGGAAGTTATCAGTTGCGAATCGCGTTAGTGATTGGAGTGCTTTTCCTGGCTGGAGGCATCACTGCCGCGACACTGATACCTGCACCGAAAGTATTTGTGGCCCTGGATTTGGTTGTGGCTTATCTTCCCATGGCTTGGTTGGGTGCGTTGCTGGGTAACGTTGTGGCACCGCAGAAACCTTCATCGCAGTCGTAACGTTTTGGCTAAGATTGAGCAGGGACTTCTGACCCTGCTCGGGGCTATTGGTTAGAGGTAAGCTACTCTCAGTTTCCGGCAAGGCGAGCAACCACAGCATGAAAAAGCGATACAAGATTGGCGGCGCTTTGTTGGTGGTGTTTTTTCTATGCCTCGGCGCTGGCGCCTTTGCCATCAGCCGCAATGCCCCCTGTCCGCAAAACCCGTCTCAATCAGCGGATCCCGATACTATGACGACCGTTGTTGCTGCCTGTTATGGCGGGCCTGAGGTGTTGGAAATTGTTCAGCGGGAAAAACCTGCGGTCACCGAAAACGCGGTGCGCGTGCGGGTGATCGCTGCTGCCGTCAATCCGTTGGATTGGCATTACTTGCGCGGCTCTCCTTACGTTATGCGTTTGGTGTCAGGGCTGGGCTCGCCGAGCAGTACATCTGTCGGGGTAGATTTTGCCGGTGTTGTGGATGCGGTCGGCGCTAAGGTAACGACGTTTCGACCTGGTGACCGAGTGTTTGGCGGTGCCGACGGATCGTTCAGTGAATACGTGGTGATGGGGCAGGACAGGGCCATTGCGAAGATTCCCGATGGGGTGAGTTTTGAGCAAGCAGCCGCCCTGCCTATTGCTGGGGTGACCGCCCTGCAAGCGCTGCGCAAAGGAAACCTCAAAGCCGGCCAGTCGGTGCTGATTAATGGCGCGTCTGGCGGCGTTGGGACCATTGCTGTGCAGCTTGCCAAGGCTCTGGGCGCCACCGTTACCGGCGTTTGCAGCAGCCGCAACGTGGAGATGGTTCTTGGCATTGGCGCCGACCAGGTGGTGGACTACAAAACCACCAACTTCACCACCCTTGATGCACGCTATGATTTGATCATCGATAACGTGGGCAACCATCCAGTATCTGCGTTGACCGGAGTATTGAATCCCGCTGGGTCTTTAGTTGTTGTCGGCGCGGCGAAAGGCGATTGGGTTGCGCCGTTAATGGGCGCGGTAAAGGTTCTCTTCAGTCAACCTTTTTCCGATTTCGATTTGCATACTTTGCTCGCAGAATTGAAGCAGGACGATGTCGTAACGTTGGCCGAATTTATGCGCCAGGGTCAGTTGCAATCGGTGATTGATCGACGGTTTGACCTGCAGGACATTGCGGCGGCTATCGAATACTCAGAGACCGGGCGAGCCCGAGGCAAAATTATCGTTAACGTTACTGACGGCGGCCCCTAGACTGTAGCGCCTCGCTTTTGTTAATGGTTCCCCGCAGAGATTTGTGGCTGGAATTTTCGCAATGCCAATGTGATTACGCTAACAATCACTAACATGCCAATGAGCATGGTTAAGGCAGGAAGATAACTTTCATCGGCAACCCGTCTGACGCCGAGAAACTGAATTCCAGCAGCCCCCGCTAAGGAATCGACCATGGTGAATACACCCAATATTCGACCATAAGATGGTCCGGCAAAAAACTCGGCGAGCACCAGCTGAATGGCGGAAAATGCGCCGGCGAATCCTACCCCGTATACCAAGGCATAACCGAACAGCGTGACGCTGTTAGTGGGGTCAACCGAGCGCAGGACCACAAGCCCCAGCAGCAAGTTAACGATGGAGGCCAGCAGAATCCATACTTTGTTGAATCGGTCTCCTAGGTAACCGAAAAGCAACTTGCCGAAAATGGCACTCCAGAAAAACACACTAAAAATTAGCGGCAGTTGGGAGCGCTCGACACCTAAGTCTTGGCCCAAGAAAATGGATTGGTGGTTTAAGATGCCGACGATACAAAACCACAGCGCCGCCGTTGCCAGCATCAACAGATAAAATGCCGGCAGCTTTATCGCTTGTCTTAGTGTGGTCACTGCGGCCGTGGGC
>CAZLJY010000289.1:0-3114 GCA_964559945.1 uncultured Gammaproteobacteria bacterium
CTACTAGCGGGGTTTTGGTGCTGCACAGGCGTTCAGGCCAAGAAAATATATACCGAGCCAACAGCTGCCGTGGGCCAGTGTGCCGATCAATGCAATGTGTCGAAGATGCAGTGCCGGGCGCACGCCAAGGATCAATACGACTATTGCAAGGCCGTTTACCGACAGCAGGTACAGCAATTTAATTACTGTCGACAGGCCGGTGGCAATTGTCTGAAGCCGGATCGATGTCCCATTTTGCAGACTAAGGTGTGCACCAATACCTATGATCTGTGTTTTGAGTCCTGCGGCGGCATTATTGAGGACAGTAAAGAAATCAAAAAGCGCCAAAAAGCAGAAGCCAAAGCGGCCAAAGCAATAGAGCGGGCGAAGCGTCGCGCAGCAAAGGAAAAGGCAGCTAACGACGATCCGGGTGGTCCCTAGGTCGGCCTTTGAGCAGACCCTCCATGCCGCCGATGAAGTGCTCTCTAGGTTAGATTGCCTTGCCACATTGGTGGGCTCATGTCGCGAGCAAAATCGTCGAACATGATGTTGAAAGCGATGCTGGTACGGGTCTCCTGGGCTTGGTTAGGGTCCACAGAGTGATGCAGCCAGGATGGAAATACCACCAAGGTTCCGGTTTTTACCCCAATGGTCATCTTGCCGGCGTTGTCATTGGTCAGCTCGGTGGTTGGTGGCATGAAAACGTTGGGCTGGGGTCTTGGGTCGTGAAAGGTGATGCTGTCTCCGCCTTTGGGGACGGATGCGTAATAGACACCACTAAGAAAGTTATTTGGATGGCAGTGCGGTTTGTGTCCAAGCCCTGTCTCCGACTGGTTGGCCCAGCAACCGGTGATAGAAAACCCGCTGTAACGAATTTTCAGGAAATCCAGCGCACCTCTGGCGGCGCCGTCGATAAACGGCAGCAAGCCGGCCAAGGCGGGGTCAAGGTGAAGGTCTTGAGCCGTCTGCAGCAATTGCCGATGCCGGTCACTGTGCGTCTGCATGGTGGAAAGGCGGACAAGGATTTGCTCGTTAATTGGCGCACACGCGCTGTCGGCGAGTGTTGCGTACCAAACGTAGGTGGGAAACAGCGGCAAAACACGGGTTTCCGACAACGGTGATTGACTCAAGGCTATCCCCTTTATGATGAAATCAACTGGCTTGGAACCTAACGGTGATCGTTTTACCGGCCTGTCGGCAACATATCGTTTTCCGGCCTACATGCGCAATCTATATCGCCGCGCCAATGGAGGCTTGTTTGCTTGCTGTGTGAGTTTTTGCTTGCTCGCATTGACCGCCTGCTCGTCGCAACCGCAAAGAACCTACGTTGACCCCCAGGGCACAGAAGCCGGCCAGTGTCTGCAGATCTGTCAATCCCAACGATTTACCTGCCGCACCCCGATTCAGCGCTTGGACGAAGACTGCCAGTACCGCTACCGAATTGCCTACAGCCAGTTTCAACGGTGTCTGCAAATTCGCGGCAATCGGGGTGGTTGTACAAAACCCAGGGGATGTTCAGTGCCCAATTACACGGCCTGCGCCGTGGGTTATGACCAGTGTTTTGTGGGCTGTGGCGGGCAGATTTTGACCGACGATGACAATTACCGCGACGACTGAAAACAAACCTGGTGGATCGCGTCCCAGTCAAGAATGATGACTTTTCCTCGAGCAAGCTCCAGCCAGCCTGCCTGGCGCCATTCCTGCAAATACTGATTAACGATCTGTCGGGAGATGCCCAGAAACTGGGCAAGTTCGCTTTGTGAGATCGTGAGTTGGACGCCGGCACTTGAGGTTTTTCCCAAAAGCTCAGCGAGGGTCAGAAGACGTCGGGCCAGGCGACCTTCCACTGGCATCAGCGAGAATTCTTCGATGAGCTGGGATGACCAGCGTAAGCGGTCACACAGCAGCGTTAGCAGGTCTCTGGCGAGCTTCGGATGGTCATCCATCAGTTGCTCGAAATGGCTGCGTTGAATCACCAGCAGCTGACAGTCTTCCATGGTGCGGGCAGCCGCGGTGCGCGGGCGCCCGTCCAACAATGCCACCTCACCAAGAACATCACCGGTTTCAAGGACGGTCAGGGAAAACTCTTTGCCGTCTTCTGCGGTGATGTAGACCAGCACCTTACCGCTAGCAATTCCGTATAAGGCATCCCCTGGATCGCCTTGGCTAAACAGCAACGTCTGACGGGGGATCGCCCGAATTTGCGCGAGCCCGGCCAATTGGTCCAACTCTTGATCCGGCAGGCTGCCAAACAGCAGGCTGTGCTCAAGGATTTCGCGAGGTTTCATGGACATTAGAAAACTCCTGCTTCGATACCGGCCACGACCGTTTCTCCTAGCGTATGCACCTGCTGTTCAAAGCTTGCCTGATAAGGGCCTTGCAGCACCAGTATGGGCTGTACTAATCGCCAGCGTAGGCCGGTGAGTATTTTCTCTATTTGCTTAGCACTGCCGGCGCCGTCCTGACCTGCCCTAATATAGACCGCCGCAGGAAGGCCCTGGGTTTTTTCCAGGCAGGGATAATAAATGCGCTCCAGAAAATCTTTGCTCATACCGGCCATGGTGCCAAAATTCTCAGTAGTACCAATAATCACCGCACTGGCGCTCAACAGGTGTTCCGCCGTGGCCTCAAGAGGCGGCAAACGTTGCGCCATCTCAGCATTGGGGGCGGCTGATCGCATGCCTAAGGTCAGTGCGTTGGCCAGGGCCATGGTGTTGTCGCTGGGTGTATGGCAAACCGCAATAATGCGCGTCATCAGGAGCTACCACCTATGTGCTGTTTCAACCGCTCCCGGTAACGTCGCGAGAGAGGGACTTGAGATCCATTATGTAGGGTGATGATGTGATCTCCGCTACCTTGAGGCGATATCTCGGCAACCTGATCAAGATTGACTATGGCAGAACGGTGCACACGACAGAAATTATCTGGCAGGCGTTTCTCTAGCGCTGCCATCGTTGATCTGAGTGGATGCAGCTCGCCTTCGCGATGTAATGTAACGTAGTTACCGCAGGCCTCAGCCCACTGGATGTCTTCGATTTTCAGCAGATATTCGCGGCCTCGTTTTTTGATCATCAAACGATCGGTAGCTTGGTTGGTGGGGACCGCCGGGTTGGCCGTGCTGTGTTGGTGGCGGTA
>CAZLJY010000290.1:0-3042 GCA_964559945.1 uncultured Gammaproteobacteria bacterium
GGCCCAAGGCGTACCTGGCGCCCTTAGCAACCAACCGCCGGCAGCAGCTCAGGTTGATGCAGGCGATAGCACCGATTCCGCAGCCGCAGCTCCCACGGAAAACCGGCGGGCGGCGACCCGCAACTACGAGGTCGACCGTCAGGTCAGCCATACCCAATATGCCCCGGGGGGATTGCAACGCCTGTCAGTAGCTGTGGTTGTCGATCATGTCCGAACCATAGATGAGGATGGCGCCGTGGTGACTAGCGAGCGCAGCGAACAAGAAATGGCGCGCATCCAGGCGTTGGTAGAAAAGGCTGTAGGTTTTGATCCACAAAGGGGCGATACGGTAGAAGTGGCTAACGTGGCCTTCTATCAACCCCCAGTTATGGAAGCCGCACCGGCCCCACCCATTTGGGAACAAGCCTGGATTTGGCAAATGGGGCGCCAGGTGATTGCCCCATTGGCCGTGATGCTGCTGTTGTTGATGGTTTTTCGACCCACCTTTCGATCCTTGTCAGCACTGCCAGCGCTGCCTGAACCGGCACCCAAACCTGAGGAAGATGAGCAAAACGCCCTCGCCCATCTGGACTCCAATCAAATGACCCAAATGGTGAGTCAATCGCGCAGCATCGTAGCCGAGGATTCGGCCCGGGCAGCACAAGTGGTGTCGGAATGGCTGACGGACCCGGCATGAGCGAAGATTTGGACGGCCCAACACGCGCTGCTGTGTTGCTGATGTCCATTGGCGAAGAAGCGGCGTCCCGAATTTTGAAGCATATCGACAGCAAAGAGGTGCAGTTGGTCAGCCAGGCGATAGGCGAGCTGGAAAAAGTCTCTTGGCAAGATGTCCAACAGGTCAACACTGGCTTTCAAGAGGAAGTGGCAGAAGAGACGGCGTTCCGCATAAAAGCGCCGGATTTCACTCGCAAGATGCTGACCGATTCATTGGGCGAAGAACAGGCCAACGTGGTGCTTGATCGAATTGGCAACAATGGGCGTTCAGCTCGAATAGAAGCGTTGCGATGGATTGACCCGAAAGACTTGGCGGACATGATTAAACATGAAAACCCTCAGGTTATTGCAACGGTTCTGGCTCTAATTGATCCGGAAGACTGCGCCGAGGTGATTGCTGAATTTGACGAAGCCATTGCCAAAGACGCGGTAGGACGAGTGGCCCGTATTCGAGAAATTCCACCTGCGGCCATGCTGCATTTAAAAGAACTTTTGGATGAAAAAGGTGTTGCCACTAGCGGCGGAATGGGATCAGCGATTGAGTTGAAGGGAATCAACCACGCGGCCGACATCATTAATAACGTGGATTCCGAGCTTGAGGAAGCGTTGCTAGGGTCGTTGCGAGAAGACGACGCAGATTTGGCGGATCAAGTGGAGAACCTGCTGTTTGTTTTCGAAAACCTGATGACACTGGATGACCGCGGATTTCAGAAGTTGCTTCGCGAGGTCCCTCAAGATCTCATGATCCCAGCCCTTAAGGGCGTTGCGCCCGCACTGCGTGAGCGCTTTTTCGGAAACATGTCAAAACGTGCAGCTGAAATGCTTCGGGATGACCTGGAAGTTTCGGGCCCCATGAAGGTAAGCGATGTTGAAGTTGCTCAGAAAGAGATTCTGACCGTCGCGATGCGGCTATCAGATGAAGGAACCATCAATCTCGGCGGCAAAGGAGCGGAGGAGTATGTTTAAGGAAATCAAAGTGGGCAAAATCGTCTCGGTAGGCCAATACGATGCAGCAAATTCCGCTCCCGTTGCGCTCACCCAGCTAGCAGCCGGTGCGGGATTCAAATCGGTCAATCTGGGGCGAACCCCCTGGCCTTCCCAGGATGATCTGCGAGGCTTGTTTGATGAGGCAGAAAAAGAAGGGTATGCCATCGGTCTGAAAAAAGCCCAAGACAAGGTGGAGACCGAGCGAAAACGCGACGCCATGGCAGTGCGCCATCTGTTGGACGGGTTGACCCGACCCTACGAGGACATTAACAACCAATTACTTACCGAATTGACCAAATTAGCTCTGAAAGCGGGAGCCATTTTGGCCAGAAGGGAGCTGGCTGCGGCACCAGATGCGTTACTGGACGTGATAAAAAATGCCCTGGGCAATTTACCCAAGCCCGATCGTCCCGCTCAGCTTACCTTACACCCTGATGACGTGAACCTGGTCACTGACCAGTTAAAGATCGACTGTCCGGAGCTGGTCGTTTCCGCTGACCCATCGCTCAAACGTGGCGATTGCATGCTCAAGTCCGGTGCAACTGTGGTTGATGGACGGGTGGATTGTCAGCTTGAACAACTCATCGATGCCGCCATGAGCGCTGGCTAACATGCTGCAGGCCCGCCCATCAGAGCAGTGGATCGAAGATCTGAGCGGAAAATTCTCCGCCATCGATGGTGTCAATCCCCTTGTGGTGAGCGGGCATTTACGACGCTCCGTAGGTATGACTTTGGAAGCCGAGGGCATCCATGTTCCAGTGGGGGTTCGTTGTCGAGTGATCAACCAGGAACAGGAAATTGAAGCCGAGGTTGTAGGGTTTGAAGACACTAGAACCTACCTAATTCCCCTGTCAGACAGTCAAGGAATTACCCCCGGGGCCCGGGTCATTCCAATTTTATCCGAGGCTCGCACCGCTGTTGGGGAAGCGCTTCTGGGCCGAGTGATTGACGGTCTTGGCCGGCCCCTCGATAGCCTGGGAGACCTGCGCGGCGTTGAGTGGATCAACCCCTGGGATCATTCATCCAACCCTCTTCAACGGGCACCGGTAGATCAGCCATTGGATGTAGGTGTTCGATCCATTAATACCTTTACCACCATTGGTCAGGGGCAACGAATAGGTCTGTTTGCCGGCAGTGGAGTCGGCAAAAGCGTTTTGTTAGGCATGATCACCCGCTTCACCGCTGCTGATGTGGTCGTAGTAGGACTCATCGGCGAGCGTGGTCGTGAGGTCCAAGAGTTCATTCACAATATCCTCGGGCCCGAGGCATTGGCCAAAGCCGTGATTGTTGCCAGCCCAGCAGACACCAGCCCAGTGCACCGAATTCATGCGGCCCAGCGCG
>CAZLJY010000291.1:0-2996 GCA_964559945.1 uncultured Gammaproteobacteria bacterium
GCACCAGCGGTAATGCTTGCCGCAGCGGCAGCTACTTCAATGCCGATCAAAGTGGCCACGGTATTGTGATGGAAGTGGTGAATGTGGGCGGCGAAGACCAGGTGATTTTGGCCTGGTACGTGTATCAAAACGGCGAACAGGTATGGCTATTTGGCCAGGCCCCCATGGACGGCGATTCAGTCAGTGTGCCCCTGTCTGCCTTTGAGGGTGCTGACTTCCCGCCGAACTTTGATGCTAGCGCCGTTAGCATTTCAGACTGGGGCATGATGGACATAACGTTCAATGGCCCTGATGACGCCACCATGAGCTGGCAGCCCACCGCATCCGGGTATTCCAGCGGCACCTTGGAGGTGACTCGCCTAACCGGCCTTAAGGGCTCAGGCAGTTGCCAATAAGCAATCATTAAGACGCGTCTTACGAACCCGTCCCCGTCAGACTTTAGTGCTCTGATGGGGGCGTTGCGCCGGGCGTTTTCAACTCAAAACCACCGTCTATGGCAACCCGCCTAAAAATGTTGCTTAGCCTGCTGTCGGTTTCCACTGGGTATTCACATCTTCTCCAAAGTTAGGGCCCATCGACCCAAACAAACCCGCGATCACAATGGGAGGTAATCCCCGGGGGTTTTCCATGATCAGCATAAAGCTGGATGTATTGCCCAACTGGTGGCGTTCGCGGCCCAAACCAAGAACGATAAGCGCCATTCAATGGACATTGCCTTGACAGGAAAAGCGAGGGTGTTTCTGGAGCTTCGCCGTGAAGTATCTTAACCACTTCAAGCTCCAGTCGATTCCTGCAAACAGCGCGCTCTGGAATATCAGCCTCGCTTACATCAGTCACTTTGGCGATAAGCCCGTAGTCATGGATTTCCGACAACGGAATCTGCGGCACCGATCGTGCACACTGCGACCCCCAGCTCACACTCGGAACGTAAATCAGCACTGCTAACCACAATCTAACCACGCAAAACTCCTAATGCCCACATCGCTAAGTATGTGTTCATTGCCCCAGTGGGATAGGGGGGCTACTTCCATGTCCCTTTGCACCCATCGGTAAGAAGCCACTTTATCAGTGGGAGTCAGCTAAGGACGAAACCCACCGAATTAAACACGCCAAACTGCTGCTGCGAATGGGGGATACCATATGCTAATCAGTCGTCAGCCTGTGACTAAATCCAGCGCCGCACCCGGCGTTGGTAGGCTAGATAGGTGTCGCCAAATTTTTCAACCAACACGGCTTCTTCCGGCTTGATCTGGAACTGAGTCAGGTAAGCGATGAGTGCAAATAGTACAGGGATGTTTAGGGGCTGACCGAGCCAAATGAGCCAGCCGGCCAAAATAAACACCAACCCCAAATACATCGGGTTTCGGGTAAACCGGAACACACCAGTGGAAACCAGCGTAACCGTTTTATCGGGGCTTAACGGATTGATTGTGGTCCTAGCTTTGCGAAAAGCAATGAGGGCGCTTAGGTCAATCATCACCCCACAAGCTACAGCAAGGCAGGCCAACATGAGCTGACCTGAAAACGCGACCAGCCAGCCAACCTGGCCGGCTAAGATCCACATGATGAACCCTGCCAATAGCGCCACGACTGGCGGGGGAATAAGTAGCTTCATACCGTGATTTTTATCGAACCCATTGACACCGCTAGCCTAGCTTACCGACCACTATCGAACAAAACGCCGATCACCACTGGCAATGACCCAATCAGAGCGTTCGCTTGAGATTTTGCCTTATAGCCCGACGAATGTGCGTGCGAGCTGTCGTGTACTGACGGGCGGTGTTAATCGATAGCCAACGGGAGATGGGGTGTTTGCCCGCCCACGGGTAAACACCAACCTCAAGTAACTCTGAATCGTCCAGGACATCGATAGTTTCCAGCACACGACGATAACCCTGTTCCAATCTTGCGCGGATAGAAGAGTAGGGGGTTTGTCGGTATTCGCTGACGACCTCAGCGTTGAGTCTGGGTGTCTCGTTCCAGCCATCCCCAGCGGCGGGGGTGGTGGGGCTGCGGCCTTGTTTTCCCGCTTCAATCCACTCAACCACATGCTCTGTCCACCATAGACGAACCGCCAGCAAATCCTTAACCCGCCATTGGTCAACGCAAAGAAACGATCCAATCTCTGAACTTGTGGCATCCAGTTCGGCGCAAAGCTTCTCATAGCTTGAGTTGATCTGGCTTGTTAGCTCCTGACGGCTTTTGGGGATTGGCACGAATTCGTATCCGTTGGAGGGGAATTGGCGTTCAGCTGCATGGATTAGGTGTCGTCTTCACATACACCGTAACAAATTGGCACGCCGGTTACAGGAGACGATACTGGTTGCTTGCCAGTCGACAGGCTAGCGATTTTTTTGCACCCACCCGGACAACCATCGGTCTGTGTTCGGTGTTTCAAAGTAGCGGAAAACCGTTGGACTTTTAACTACGGGTCGCCTGACCGGTTCCGCCTTTGTGCACTTGATCTGCTCGGTGAACGACATTCTGGCTGCCTGGGCTGCTGAGCCGCGGAGTCAATACGGCGCCGTTATCGACAAGAGGACTGTTTAGCTGAAGGCGAAAAGAAAGGTTGGTGCTTGTTGATGGCATAGCTTCGTCCCGAAGAGGTGCCCAGGTCGGGCAATTCATAAAATGACCTAAGTCAATTGGCACTTCGGATATTGCTAGTGAAACGTAGTAACGAGCGTCTGATCGACCGTGGTATTTTCTGAGAACCGGTGGGGCGTAAGATCTACCCCGGCTGTATCCTGGATCCCATGGGGGCTCAATCGAGCGCCGTTGGGGTTACCAACACCATTGACGATCAATGCCAGTGTCTTCCCTGGGAAAACTCACCGTAAAATACGTGAGTTGATGTCGGTCAGTGGGTTTTGAGGACTTGTTTGTAGATCGCGGTTTCGAAGTCGCTAAGTACCGACAGCGACTCAGCATCAAAGAAAGGCAGGACTTGGGTCATCAATACGCCACACACCTGGTTCTCTAGATCAATCCAGAAA
>CAZLJY010000292.1:0-2978 GCA_964559945.1 uncultured Gammaproteobacteria bacterium
GCCGGTGCAACTGTGGAGTTCAGTGGCCGTCACTACTTAGTGGTCAACGACGACCAGACTCAAGGTCGGGTCCTGATGTACAACAAGCCTGAAGGGGTGGTGTGCACCCGCAGCGACCCTGAAGGCAGGCGCACGGTTTTTGATCAATTACCTGAAGCGCGCAAAGGCCGCTGGGTCGGCATTGGTCGTTTGGATATCAATACCACCGGGCTGCTGCTCATTACCACCGATGGTGAGCTTGCCAATGCCATGATGCATCCATCCCGCGGCGTTGACCGGGAGTACGCCTGTCGCATTCAAGGCGAGGTGACCGACGAGATGATCGAGCAGCTCAAAGCCGGGGTAAAACTCGACGATGGTGAAGCGCGATTCAGCGACATCGTCGACAGCGGCGGCACCGGCGGCAATCATTGGTATCACGTGGTCCTGATGGAAGGCCGACAACGTGAAGTCAGGCGTCTCTGGGATGCCGTCGGGGTGCGCGTCAGCCGCCTCAAGCGAGTGCGTTACGGCGCGGTGCTCATTCCATCACGTCTGAAAGTTGGCCGAGTGGAAGAACTCTCAGCCAATGACGTTGCGGTGCTGCGCGAGGACGTAGGCTTAAGCGCTAAAGCGCCCGCTGCCTTGACTCTAAAACCGCTTTCCCGGGCGCCCAAACCCGGTGCCAAAACCAAGGGTCAATCCAATGTCCAGGGTTTTCGTTCGATGCCGAACGCTGGCAAGCCATCCCGCTCTACGGCGAAACGCAAACCGGCTAAATCACCGGGCAAACCAACACGCAAGCGTTAGTCGTTGTTTGCAAACCCGCAAAGCTCCGGTTGCGCCAACCCTAAAATTACGCGTCATAGGTGATTACCTCACCAGTGATTGGACGCTCATGGGCTCCAAGCAACCACAGATAAGCCGGCACCAGCGCCTCCGGGGCCTGTAATTCTGCCGGATCTTCGGCAACATACGCGCGGCTGCGAAGGCCTGTAGCGGTGGGTGGTGGCGCTACCGCATTGACTTCAATACCGTAGCCTTCTAGCTCACTGGCCGTCATAGCCGCCAGCGCCGTCAGCGCCGATTTACCAACCCCATAAGCGCCCCAATAGGCCCGGGAGACTCGCTTCGGATCATCCAAGGTGAAGATAATTCGCGCTTGATCAGATTTTCTGAGCAATGGAAGAACCGCTTGATTGATCCAGTGTGGGGCGGTCGCATTGGCGGTCAAGGTCCGCTCCCAGGCTTCGGCGCCAGACTGCTCTAGCGGCTTCAGACCCTGGAAATCAGCGGCCAGGTGCACCACCCCGTCCAGCCCCTGGGTCTGGGCGCCAATAGCGTCTGCCATTTCTTCATAGTTGTTTAACGTTGCACCCGCCAAGTCCACTGGATAGATCAACGGCTCCGGCCATTGACGCTGGACAATTTCATCGTACAACTCCTCGGCACGGGCGACGTTCCTAGATGCCAAAATCAAGGTAGCGCCACAACCTGCAGCCCCCAGAGCCACGGCCCTGCCAATGCCCCCGGTCGCCCCGGTGATCAGCAGGGTGCGACCCTCCAGGTAATTTGCCGATGGTCTGAAATCATCACGCCATAGGGTTTCTTTAAGCACAGTTATGAGTTGGTTCCTGTTGTATTGCTTCATGTTACCAATTCGCCTTCAAAGAGACTCAACTCAATGGGTTCAATCGCTACCACCTGACAGCGGTGATGGAACTGTTTCGCTAATTTGCAATCATAATAAGCGCGCCAACAGTATTGAAACTTGGCAAAGTGGCACCTAAATCCATCGTCAGCCAGGGCGGTTTTTCTGGCGAATATTCAAACTGGAACTTGATATGAAGCAACTTTTTTCTATCCAAGCGCTGATCGGGCTACTGATCTTGGTCACTGGCATCGCCAACGCCGGGGTTATTCCCAAAGATGTTTCCTTAGCGCCTTTGGTGCGAGAGGTGTCACCGGCCGTAGTCAATATTTCGACTCAGGGCACGGTCTCAGTGCGCCAAAATCCGATGGCCGACGACCCCATGTTTCGGCGCTTTTTTCCTAGTCAGCCCCAAGAACGAGAGACCGGAAGCCTCGGCTCTGGCGTGATCGTGGATGCCAGCAAAGGCATGATCTTGACCAACCACCACGTGGTTGAAAACGCTGACAAAATTACCGTTCAGCTGGTTGACGGACGGGAGTTTGAAGCTGAGTTGGTCGGGTCTGATGATCAAAGCGATGTGGCCGTGCTCAAAATCAATGGCAGCGGCTTGTCGGATCTTAAGATCGGCGATTCTGAATCCATGGAAGTGGGTGATTACGTTTTGGCGCTAGGCAACCCGTTTGGACTGGGTCACACCGTGACGTCCGGCATCATCAGCGCCAAAGGGCGCAATGGACTCAATATCGAAGCCTACGAGGATTTCATCCAAACCGATGCGGCGATTAATCGCGGCAACTCCGGCGGCGCGCTGATCAACTTACAGGGGGAGTTGATTGGCATTAATACAGCCATTTTAGGCCCTGGCGGCGGCAACGCAGGAATTGGTTTTGCCATTCCCAGTGACATGGCGGCATCGGTCATGGACCAAATCTTAGAATACGGCGAAGTGACCCGTGGTCTATTGGGCATTACCGGCAGCGCAGTGAACTCCGTGATCGCCGAATTTTACGACCTAGATGTGGTTCGCGGTGCCGTGGTGACGGATGTCACCGAGGATTCGGGTGCTGCCAAGGCCGGATTGAAGGTGGACGATGTGATTGTTGCTGTGGACGGACAGGACATCGACAATTTTCAAGACCTGCGTAACGTCATTGGATTGCGTCGTCCTGGCGAGGCGGTGGAACTCAGCCTGATCCGGGATGGAAAATCCCGCACCGTCAATGCAATTTTAGGCTCACGACAAGCTCAGGAAATCGCACGAGCTGAGCCGGAAAAATCTGAGGCCCTGCGCGGCGTACGACTCACGGAAATTCCCGACGACCATCCCCAGGCAGGGGAAATCGAT
>CAZLJY010000293.1:0-2872 GCA_964559945.1 uncultured Gammaproteobacteria bacterium
ATGGCTCCGTGGATGACTAACTCATGCCCCATAAATGACTCCGTGACACATAACGCTTGAGCTAACCTGCGCCGCCATCGGCGGCGTCAGACGGAGCCTGCACAGCAGGCGGAGTGGAGTTGAGCGATTTGTTAGGCGGGATACTATCCGACCACCTAGCCGCTTCCCTGACCTCAAGCAGTTTGGCTGCCAAGCGGCTCAGATTCTCCGGGCGTAGGTGAGCCAATCGCCGCTTGCCAAGGCGAGCATCCGCTATGGCCAGGGCTTGAATAAGCCCATCCTCGGACTTGAGTGCAGCCTCATGCGACAGCTCGTGCACAAAGGAGAACAGGGATTTATACGCTCCCTGCCGCGAGCCTTCTCCATACACAACGAAGTGTTTTTCGTACATCGGATTCGTGGCCGACGCACCTGCAAGCCGATTGTAGTAAGCACGAGTACAGTAGTTTGCTACAACTTTGCCATCGAGCGACACCCAAAGGTGACCGCAGGTACAATTGCCATAGGCCGCACTGTTGATCGAAAGACGCTTTGAAAGCGAAGGTGCGAATCTACTTTCGACAAGTTTTTTTAGCTTGGTCCAACGCATTATGACGCCTAACTACTAATGGTGGGACTAATTTCCCCGTATGACTGATAGTGTGGCCTTTTCGAGGGCTGTAGGTCAATAGAATCAGTTACTTATGTATTTTGTGATCGAGAATTTTGTCCAGATAGGTGGAAAATACGAGGAATTTGGTTTCGATATGTCACTTAACTGTTTGAATGAAGTGATGTTCTGAAATCACCTTTTTTCTTGGTGGTGTGTTAGCTGCTGAAATTTTTGCGCGGAGCTTGCGGCGCGTTGTTGAGCTAGCCGTATCGAAGGCAAACTTTGGGGAGTCGATGGTACTAAGAGGTTTTGATCTCGCTGGAAAACAAGTGTTAACGTTTTGCCCGAGGATCCTTGTCTGGTGCCCTGTGTTTTATGGGCGCTGGCTGTCTGCCTTGTAATGGCTAGTCATCCAGTGGCGCCGCCGCCAAGTGTTGGCGCTTGTTGCAAGCGAATTCTTTGAGGTCCCCAAACAATTGCACAAAGTCGCTTTTCAGCTCTGCCCGGTGAGCTTTGAGTTGGCTGAGGCCGCTGGCCAAGGGGTTGTCACGGCGAACACGTCCGGAGACGGCTTTTAGCACCATCTGTATGCAATCGTCATGGGCGTAGTTCACCAGCAGGTTGTGGTCCTGTTGGTAGCGGCTGAATCGTTGCAGGCTCCGCGGCAGCAGGTGCCAGTGGGCGCGCAGGTTGGTATAGGTAACGCCGGCAAACAGTCCCAAATGCCGGCCGGTAAGGTCGGTAAATGAGCGCGCTAGGAAATGGTCGAAAAAAATGTCTAGTAATATTCCCGAATAGCGGCGGTAAGTGGGATCTAAACGCCCTCGCGCTTTAGTAAACGCTGGGTGATTGTCCGTGAACACGTCAATTTGTCGGTGCAACAGAATTCCGCGAGCCATAGCCCTCGGGTAGGTCTCCCATTGGCGGCCGCGCACATGGTCCCCCAGGTACCCGCCCAGTTGCCATTGGGGGTCATTGCCCGACAGCACAGCATGGGCCAGGTAGTTCATCGGATAAATGACTGATTTGGGCAGACGTGCATATTTGCTATTTTACAGCCTATGACCGAACTGGCTCACAATCTTTCAACCAATCTATCTCAGCTGCGCCTGGCCCGAGGCCTGACCCAAGCTGAGCTGGCGGCGAGCGCGGGCATCCCCCGATCCACGGTCACCCACATGGAATCCGGTGCGGGTAATCCATCGCTCAGCAACTTATCGCGCGTGGCGGCGGCTTTGCAGGT
This sequence comes from uncultured Gammaproteobacteria bacterium, assembly GCA_964559945.1. Lineage (GTDB taxonomy): Bacteria > Pseudomonadota > Gammaproteobacteria > Xanthomonadales > SZUA-38 > JANQOZ01. Next base: position 1,836 of record CAZLJY010000293.1, read on the forward strand.
GGGTATTGAGACCTTACTGGCGATGCCAGCGAAAAACCTCATTCATATACCTGCTGCACGCCTCAATAGTCGTGAACGCGCCGCTGGCAAGGCCACTATTACCGATCTGCTACCTGAGCCATTGGTGGGCTTTTCTCTGGAACGCCTGGAAATCAAGCCAGCGGCCAGCCTGCGGCGCCAATCGGGTAGCGCTGGGTCTCAGGTGTATTGTCATTTGATTCGCGGTGAGGTCATCATCACCGCTAGCGGTGAGATGGTCACGGTTAGCGAGGGCGACGTCTTAACCTTTCGGGCTGATCAACCCCAAAGCTATCGCGCAAGCGGCGGACGGGTAGCGGTGGTGCTGTGTGCCACATTACCAGCACCTATTGCCAATGCCTGATCCACAACGGCCCTGCACTCACGTCTGGCCAAGCCACCCGACAGCCCGTTATGATCGCGGTAATGACTAACACCATGCTTCATCACCCTGATCAGTTTCCGGCGGCCCAGGCCGGGGCCATGTTGGCCGGCCCTGCGGGCGACCTGGAAGCCATGCTGGATCCCAGCGAACAGTCGCCGGCCCAAGCCATTGCGATCATTTGCCATTCTGTGAGCGCCGATGGCGGCACACTGCACAGTAAGGTGGTGCAAATGATGGAACGTTCCCTGCGCGAACTTGGCGCGCACACCATTCGTTTCAACTTTCGTGGTGTGGGTGACAGCGCCGGTGAATTTGATCGGGGTTTTGGTGAATCTGATGACCTGATTGCCGTCGCCCAATGGGCCCGTCAAACGATGCCAGATCTGCCCCTGTGGATAGCTGGCTATGGTTTCGGCGCGTTCGTGACAGCGCGCGCGGCCACCAGCATCAACCCAGATCAACTCATTAGTGTCTCGCCTCTCCTGGGCGAATTTGATTTTGACGCACTGCCCCCTGTGCAATGTCCGTGGTTAATCATTCAAGGTGATGCAGACGAATTTGTGAACGCCGACGATGTGTATCAGTGGGCCAACGCCCTGCCTGGCGAAACCCAGCTGATTGCCATGGAAGACGT
>CAZLJY010000294.1:0-2843 GCA_964559945.1 uncultured Gammaproteobacteria bacterium
GATAAAGGCGACAGACAACAACAGTAGCCCGACCGCTGCCGCCAAACCGCAGGCAATGGGATTGCGGAGCAAAAATTTAGTGAATTGGTAGCGCACTGAGTTTCCACGCGCCATAACCGGGCGGCCTTCCAGTGCGTTGTCGATATCTTGGAGTAATTCATTCACGCTTTGGTAGCGTCGTTCCGGGGAGGTCCGCAGAGCCTTTTGGGTGATGCGATCCAGATCGGTTCGTTGCAGCCGCCGATAGCCAGCGCGCAGCGGTGAGCTCCTATCCGCCATGCGACTGGGCGGGGCTGGAACAATGTCGTGGCTGATGTCCAGGAGACGCTGACTCTGGGTAAGGCCTTTCAGAGGATTGCCGCCGCTGAGCAGTTCGTGCAACAACAGACCCAAAAGATAGACATCTGTTCTGGTGGTGATTGGCTCGCCGGTCAATTGCTCTGGGCTAGAATATTCCGGCGTCATGGGACGCATCTGTGATGCCGTCGACACAGAGCAAAACCCACTGTCTTCCGCCATCAATTTTGCGATGCCAAAATCTAGCAGTTTCAATGTGCCATCTGCGGAGACCAATACGTTGGCGGGTTTGATGTCCCGATGCACAATAAGCATCGCATGGGAATGGGCTACTGCTAGGCATAGCGACCGAAACAATCTCAGCACAGGTTTGATCGGCAAATTCCTGGCGTACTGAGTGATACGCTGACCTTCGATGTGTTCCATGACCACAAAGGGCCGTCCGTCGGCCAATTCTCCGCCGTCGAATAATCTGGCGATGTGGCTGTGATCGAGTTGCTCCAGGACTTGGCGTTCCAGCACAAAGCGGCGCTGATCTAAGCCGGGTTTCAGAACCTTTATCGCTACCTCCCGGGGGAATCCAGGCTCGATGCGGTTGGCGAGAAAAACGCCGCCCATGCCACCTTCGCCAATCTGACGCTGAACCCGGTAAGGCCCAATCCGTTGGCCGATCAACAGGGGGTCAGCAACGTTAACGTGTTTAGCTGGAGGGTCGGTATAAGGCTCTGTCAGCTCAAGGTTGTCAGCGTCCAGCAGCCGCTGCACACATTGCTCAAGGTCAGCGTTATTTTGGCATAAGGCCATAGCCCGACGGGATCGTTGATCGCGGTCTAGCCGGCTGACTTGGTCAAAAATGCGATTGGCTTGTACCCAGACCATAGTCGATGGCATACCGTGGCTCCCATAGCTGCTTCAACGTTAGACGCGCAAAGCGCGCCCAATTCCAATCACGGCCGGGTGGACTGCCATCGCAATTAACGCAAACGCATCAATCCTTCCTGGGCGGTTGAGGCCACCAATGCCCCGTCAATATCAAACACCTGCCCACGAGCGAAGCCACGGGTATCGACGCTGATGGGGCTGTCGAAACAGTAGAGCAACCATTGATCCATGCGGAAGGGTCTGTGGAACCACATGGCATGATCAATACTGGCCAATTGCAAGTTTTCTGAAAACATCGTTTTGCCGTGGGGCAAACCCGCGGTGGTCAACAGGCCGTAATCGGAGGCGTAGGCGAGCATGGCCCGGTGTAGCTGCGGGTCGTCAGGTAATGATCCATCGGCGCGGAACCAGAGCTGGCGATTGGGTTCGCTGGCCTGCTGGCTGTAGGTTTGTGGCGTGACCCAGCGAAACTCGAAGGGTCGTTGCTCAAACATAAAACGCCGCATTTTTTCCGGCAAATGGGCCAAGTCCTGGGTGGAGGCCAAGGTTTCCGGTTCCAGCGCATCGGGCATGGGTACGGTGGGCATAGTGCTTTGGTGTTCCAGGCCAGACTGAGGTACCTGGAAGGAACAGGCCAGGTTAAAGATCGGTCGCCCATGCTGGATTGCCACTACCCGCCGATTGGAGAAACTGCGCCCATCGCGCTGGTGATCCACTTCATAAATAATGGGTGCCTGCATGTCACCTCGGCGCAGAAAATAGCTGTGTAGAGAATGAACATCGCGCCCCTCCACGGTATAGCTGGCCGCGGACAGTGCCTGACCCAAAACTTGACCGCCAAATACTTGCTTGCTGCCAATGTCACGGCTCTGGCCGCGAAAAAGCTTGTCCTCTAGTCGCTCCAGACGCAGAAGCTGGATCAGATCATCCAGTACGGGGTGACGGCGCTTGCTCAATGGCGTGTTTCCGTATCAGCGGTTGGGGTGGGTTTAATTAGGCCCGCAAAAAACAGGGCGTTAAGATACAGTCGATTGCCGCCTTGCCAGAAGCCTCGGAAATTGGGGTTGTCAGCCATTCGAATGACCTTGCCTGCGCCCACAGTGGTGGCGATGACGGCCGCACTGCTACTGAGCTGGGTGGTTCTGGCTTCGCCGATAAATCCAGCTAACAGAGGCGCTTGGCTATACCGATAAGGTGTTTGGTAAGGGTTTTCCGCCAGCTTCAGCGCCACCGATCCGCGTCTAAGTAGCGGTAGGTGAGGGCGTTGCAATCCAAAGGCCAGTGGGTGGCTAAGGTCGACATCCGTATTCACCACAGCGCCGCCGGTCACAGAGTCGGCAAACTGTCCGGCATAGTCACCATAGGCTTGAGGCACCGTAGGCTCTGGGTCTTCCTTGGTTTTTTCTGGGGGCTCGTTGGCTGACTCGGTACCAGGTTTTTCGGGTTCCTTGTGCAGTCCTTGCTGAGTTGCCCACTGGGCTGCCCGTTGACTGGCCACCAGAACGCCGCCACCCAGCACCCAATGACGGATTCGGTCCACTGCATCGGGGGCTAGCTGCTCATACTGTCCATCCACCATCAGCAGGTGGGTATAGCGTTGCAGTGGCACTTCCATCAGTTGGTAGGGTTGGATCATCACCGGTGCCATAGCGACCCGGGTATCC
>CAZLJY010000295.1:0-2836 GCA_964559945.1 uncultured Gammaproteobacteria bacterium
GGGCAGGCGATGAAGGTCTGTGCCGCCTTGTTATGAGCGTCCGCCGCCGCATTAACGGCAGCAACCCCATGGGTTCCGCTGGCCATATGAATACAGTTTGCAGGCATGTGTTCAATCAGGCCGTTGTCGCCGTGCAGCACGATGTCCAGAACCGGGTCAGTGGGGAGCATGGAGATAACAACGTCACGACCAAGGCTGGCTGCTGCAGGCGAATCAGCGGCAACCGCACCGACTTTTACAAGTTCTTCCACGTGCTCAGGTATTGGATCGGACACGAGCAAATCGTGACCCGCTGACACGAGGCGCTTGGCCATACCTCGCCCCATCCTACCCATGCCAATGAATCCTACCTTCATAAGGTAATTCCTGTTTCCTTACTCAAAACGGCCGCTAGCCAGCAGAATGTTGGAGGTCACTTCATAGTGCTGATTCAAGAGTTTGACCGCGGTGTCGGCATCGCGGGCGATTGCGGCATCCTGCAATTGCCGATGCTCCTCCAGCTCATGTCGATCCCGATACTCCACAACCTCAGCGAGGCTACGGTAACGAAAAGAGCGTTGCGCCAACTCGGCGCAAAAGGCCATCAAAATTTTTGATCGACAGGCCGAGATCAGCGCTGCATGAAATCCCTGATGATGATCTTCCCAGACCTGAGACAGTGAACTGGCCGAGTCTTCGGTCTTACGCTCAGATCGCGCCAGCCAGTGGTAGGCCAGAACAATCCGTTCCTCCCATGCGGTGTCGCCATGTTCTATGGATTGGCGAAGGGCAATTTCCTCCAACCAACAGCGGGCTCGAGTCAATTCGGCAAGCTCCTCGGCATTGGCGGGAGGAACGCGAAAACCGCGATTTTCTTCACGCAACACCAGACCCGCAGCAGATAGGCGGTTGAGTGCCTCGCGCAGGGGGCTATTGCCCGTCTCATAACGCTCAATTAAGTCCTTTAACCGAAGTTTCAAACCGGGCTCAAGGGCACCGGTCAGAATGTCAGCCTCAAGTCGGCTGTATACGGACGAGGCTTGGGTCGTAGATTGACCATTTTCGTCGATAGCTTCAGTTCTTGGCATGATCGCTCAAAAGGCAAAATTGTCGATTTGTTTGGATATAGTCTACTTTCATCGATATTATTTGTATACCGATGGAAAGCCGCGTTACTATCGCTGACGGGTTAAACCTACAAGTATTCATGTCTATTCGACTCCATAAATTATTATTGCTGGTTGCATTTTGTGTTGTTGGCTCAAGCGCACCAGCAGAAGCGCAAAACCGAGAGAAACCGGAAGTCATTCCGCTGATCGCGGTAGATTCCTATGCAACAACGGCGCTGTGGACCCACGTATTTGTAGAGTACTTCATACCCGAGGTTGATAAACGTCTCGCGGTCACGGGCAATTACCAAATTCGTTGGAACAAAGCCTTTGGCGGCACCATTGCCAAAACCCGAGGTGTTCTGGACTCCCTACAGTACGATTTGGCCGACATCGGCATCATAACCACCCCTTACCATCCGGATAAAGTGCCGTTTCACAACCTGCCTTATGTCACCCCATTAGTCACCTCAGATATCGGACTGACCGCCCGCACGATGTCTGATCTTGTTGAGAAGTATCCCGTTCTCAAACAACAGTGGGAGACCTACCGACTGATTTTCCTGACAACCGCCGGTTCTATTGACACCTACCAAGTCTTGACTAATTTCCCGGTGGAATCGCTGGATGATTTTAAGGGACGCAAAATCGCCGGCGTGGGCCTGAATCTGCGTTTACTAACGGGCCTTGATGCGGTTGCGGTCAGCAGCGGCATCAGCGACTGGTACAACAATCTGGCTACCGGATTGATCGACGGGCTGATTGGTTGGGCTGAGGGGGGTATCGCCTACCGTCTTTACGAGGTGGCTCCCTACCTGATCAATGTGCGCCTGGGTGCTGTGCCAACCAAAACCATTGTCATTAATGACCGAACGTGGAATCGGCTGCCTGAAGAAGTGCAAAGGGTGCTGGTGGAGACTGCTGCCGATTATCGCGATGAATTGGCCCGCGAAACCGACCGACGCTCGGCCCGAAGCATGGAGCAGTACCAAGAGTTTGGCGGCACGATCATCACCTTGACTGACGAACAACGCCGAGCCTGGGCTATGGGCTTACCCAATATTGCCAAGGAATGGGCAGATGACATGGAGTCCCGGGGGCTACCCGGTCATGCCATCCTGCGTGACTACATGGACATCATGCGAGCCAATGATCAGCCAATCATGCGTCATTGGGACCGGGAATAATGATGAACCAGCAGGGCAACATCGTCAGCCGAGCGTTTTCGCTATGGGTGTCAGCACTGAACAGCGCCGGTGGCGCGCTTATCTTCGCCCTAATTGTGATGATCAATCTAGACGTGTTTTGCCGATTCCTCTTCAATCACCCCATCGACGGGGTAGCCGAGCTGGTAGAGCTATCGATTGTGGCGATTGTTTTCCTGCAGTTGGGTGACGCGGTGCGCAGCGGCAGACTCACCCGCTCTGACAGTCTTTACAAACGCCTATGTGAAAAGAAGCCCGCTCTTGGCCACCTATTGGGCATCGTTTTTGAACTGGCAGGCATCGCCTTTTTTCTGACCATTGTTGCCGGGTCGTTGCCGCGGTTTGTTGAAGCGTGGCAACGCAATTATTACGCCGGTAACCAAGGCATATTTACCGTGCCGGTTTGGCCGGTTCGGTTGATCCTGGTGGTTGGCGCTATCACGGTGATGTTGGTATTTCTTGGACTGCTGTGGCGCCATGTGCAGGTGCTGCGTGGACAAGGAGATGCCCGATGACCGGTACCGAAGTAGGATTGCTGTCCAT
>CAZLJY010000296.1:0-2808 GCA_964559945.1 uncultured Gammaproteobacteria bacterium
CGCTTTACCCAGCTTCTTCAAGCTGTGTTCGGAGTTGCTCACCTCGCCGATGGTCGCACGACAATCATGGGGAATTTTGCGCATCTCACCAGATCGCAGCCGCAGCGTGGCGTAAACGCCTTCTCGGGCTACCAGCTGAGCTGATGCACCGGCGGAGCGTGCAATTTGTGCACCCTTGCCTGGCTTCATCTCGATGCAATGAACCGTGCTACCAACGGGGATGTTGCGCAGCGGTAGACAGTTACCGTTTTTAATCGGTGCGTCTCTACCGGACTGAACCTGGTCACCCACTTCGACCCGGCGCGGCGCAACGATATACCGTCGCTCGCCGTCGGCGTAGCACAGCAGCGCAATAAACGCGCTTCGGTTGGGGTCATGCTCAATACGCTCGACCCGAGCCGGAACACCATCTTTGCGACGCTTAAAATCGACGATGCGGTATCGCTGCTTGTGACCACCACCCTTATGCCGAGTGGTGATACGACCGTCACTGTTGCGACCGCCAGTTTTGGTTTTTTTCTCAACCAACGCCTCGTGAGGACGCCCCTTATAGAGACCCTCACGCTTAACAACCACCGTGCCGCGACGACCGGGGGAAGTTGGCTTGAGCTTAATTACTTGTGCCATGGTTATTCTCTTATTCAGCCGCAGGCTGTTCAACGTCGATGACCTGACCGGCAGCTAACCGCACGTAGGCCTTTTTCCAGCCAGGGCGCTGACCGGGACGCATCCGGAACGAACGGGTCTTGCCGCGCACGTTCATAATGTTGACGTTTTCCACTTCCACCTTAAACAGCATCTCAACCGCCGCTTTGACTTCCGGCTTGCTGGCATCCGTGGAAACCTTGAACACATACTGGTTGCCTTCTCCACCAACCCGGGTACTTTTCTCCGAGACGTGGGGGGCGCGCAGCACCTGATAGAGTCGCTCTTTATTCATTTCAGCCACTCCTGAATCTTATTCACCGAATCGACCGTCGCGATGACGCGGTCTGCATCAACCAGGATTACCGGATCAACCGCAGAGCTGTCGATCACCACCACACCACGTACATTGCGTGAAGCGAGATACAGGTTAGGACCCACATCTTCGGTAATGATGACGACCCGCTTACCAGGGAAATCCTTAAGTTTAGCGATTAGATCTCGAGTCTTCGGCGCGTCCAGGGTGAAATCCTGGACAACGTCGAGACGCTCCTGGCGAACCAGTTCAGAGAAAATCGCCTGCATGGCACCGCGAAACATTTTGCGGTTAACCTTCTGGGCAAAATTCCGTGGCCGCAGGGCAAAGGTGGTACCACCCCCACGCCATAGCGGGCTACGAATGGTTCCGGCTCGGGCTTGACCCGTACCTTTTTGTCGCCATGGCTTTCGGCCACCGCCACGAACATCGGAGCGAGATTTGGTGGCTTTGGTTCCGGCACGACCACCGGCCAGATAGGCGGTGACCACTTGGTGAACCAGGCCCTCAGAAAACGGCCGATCGAAAGCGGTATCCGATACCTTCACGGTATCGCTGGATCCTTTAATAGACAGTTCCATGAATGCTTACCCCTTGCCCTTGGCTTTGACAGCCGGACGGACAATGACCTTGCCGCCGGTGGCCCCGGGGACAGCGCCACGAATCAGCAGCAGATTGCGCTCGGCGTCCACCCGAACCACTCTAAGGTTCTGGGTAGTGCTGCGAACCGCGCCCATGTGGCCGGCCATCTTTTTACCTTTGAAAACACGTCCCGGCGTTTGACACTGACCAATAGAGCCCGGTGCCCGGTGGGACAAAGAGTTGCCGTGGGTGGCATCTTGCATGTGGAAGTTATAGCGTTTAACGACGCCTGCAAAGCCTTTACCCTTGGTGGTTCCTGTCACGTCAACAATCTGCCCTTCGGAGAATATGTCGACGTTGATCTCGCCGCCGGCAGAAAGCTCATCGCCTTCGCCGTCGTCAAGACGGAATTCCCACAATCCGTCACCAGCTTCCTGGCTGGCACTGGCAAAGTGCCCGGACTTAGGTTTGTTCACCAAAGACACACGCTTGCTGCCGCGAGTCACTTGGACTGCACGATAACCGTCGGTATCTTCCGTTTTCACTTGCGTGATGCGGTTGGGCGCTACTTCAATCACCGACACCGGTATGGATTCACCGTCGTCAGTGAAGACTCGCGTCATTCCGCGCTTCTGGCCAATTACACCAATCATTACCATCTCTCTCATGGTGAGCAGCGACATATTCACAAGGCCGTGCTGGCGCCGCTGCTGTCTATTTGTCGAAAAAGGGGTCAGATCCCTTTTTTCCCTTTATTGTATTTTTTTAAAAAGGGATCTGACCCCTTTTCATACTTCTTACCTCGGAGTTAACCCCGAGACGTCAATCAGTAAAGCTGAATCTGTACGTCAACGCCGGCGGCCAGATCGAGCTTCATCAGCGCGTCTACCGTTTTGTCGTTGGGATCTACAATATCCATCAAACGCTTGTGAGTTCGAATCTCATACTGATCCCGGGCGTCCTTGTTGACGTGGGGCGAGGTCAGAATGGTGAAACGCTCCTTCTTTGTAGGAAGGGGAATCGGCCCACGGATCTGTGCACCGGTTCGCTTGGCGGTTTCAACAATTTCTTTCGCAGAACGATCGATCAGGCGATGATCAAACGCTTTCAGGCGAATTCGAATTCTTTGGTCTGACATTATATTAGCTACTCAAAGTGACCCGTAGGCCAACTCAACATTCGTTATTCAATAATTTTCGCAACAACGCCGGCACCTACGGTTCGGCCACCCTCACGGATAGCAAAACGCAGGCCATCGTCCATAG
>CAZLJY010000297.1:0-2797 GCA_964559945.1 uncultured Gammaproteobacteria bacterium
TCGGCCCTTCAGTTGGCCCAGTCGCTCCGTTGGTTGGGCTAGTCGGTCCTTCAGTTGGACCAGTCGGTCCTTCAGACGGGCCTGAACCTATCGGTACACCGTTGGCATCGCATAGTGGCAACGTCGGGGTGGTAGGTGTTGGCGGCAACGGCTCACAAATACCAACCGGGCTCTCGCCGGGGGCGGGAGGGGTTACAGTGCAGCTGTCCTCACCAATCGGAGACGATTGAGCCAGCAAATTCGTGCAGACTAAGCTCGACGTTATGAAAAGTATGTTGGAAAACAGCCTTTTGTAAGGCGAAACGGGTGGTTTATGCATCGAAATGGTACTTCCTTAAATTCTGTGCAAATCAGCAACTGGACCGGCTAAGGAGCTGGATGAGTGTGGTCTTGATTTTTTTGCTCACAATGCCGATGTTAACGCCGTCTCTGTGCGTAATCCACCAACTGTATGGAAATATTCGGAAGCTTGAATCAGTCTTTCGATTAGGAATTATGTCAAATGCTCACTGATTGGCAGTTATGGACTGAATTCGTGACCGAATTTTCATTTCCAGCAAAGACGTTCAAAGTGGCACATTTTTGAGATGCCACCTGAGCACAATCGCCTATAGTATGTGCGTGAAACTCACGTACGCTTTGAAAAACTTTTACTCACACTGAGAACGTTGTGCTAGATACTCCATTCCCGCCCTGGCCAAATTTTTCTGACGCCGAAATTGATGCAGTTTCTGCGGTACTTCGCTCTAACCGGGTCAATTATTGGACTGGAGATGAAACGCGCAAATTTGAGACCGCTTTTGCAAGCTTTGCCGATTGTTCTCATGCTATCGCAGTGGCGAACGGTACTCTGGCCATCGATCTGGCGCTACACGCGCTAAAAATAGGAAAAGGCGATGAGGTGGTCGTGACACCCCGCAGCTTCATCGCGTCTGTCTCCAGTGTTGTAAATTGTGGCGCTACCCCAGTGTTCGCGGACGTCGATGCGGACTCCCAGAATATTTCAGCGGGAACGATCGCAGAGGTGCTTACACCTAAAACCAAAGCATTGCTTGTGGTTCATCTCGCTGGAATGCCAGCCGACATGGATGAAATAATGGCGTTAGCCACGCTTCACGATCTCAAGGTTATTGAAGATTGTGCGCAGGCGCATGGTGCCCGCTACAAGGGCAAGTCAGTTGGCAGCTTTGGTCACATTGGCGCATGGTCGTTCTGTCAGGATAAGATCATGAGCACAGGTGGAGAGGGTGGCATGGTGACAACCAATGATTTCGATCTTTGGTCGTCGATGTGGTCTTACAAAGACCACGGGAAATCATGGAACGCGGTTTACGATCGGCAGCATCCTGCTGGTTATCGATGGTTGCATGAGTCTTTTGGTACTAATTGGCGGATGACGGAAATTCAAGGCGTTTTGGGTCGAATTCAGCTGGAAAACATGCCGGCTTGGCAACGTGAACGACTGGCAAATGCGACGCAGCTTTGGAGCGCTTGCAAGCAATATGAATGGTTGCGGGTGCCCGACATTGAGGCGCATGTAATTCATGCAGCCTACAAAGCCTATGTGTTCGTAGAATCTGCAAAATTGCCGAAAGGATGGTCACGTGACCGCATAGTATGCGAGTTAATCGAAGCAGGCGTCCCGGCTTACTCGGGTTCTTGCGCTGAGATCTACCGTGAACGAGCTTTTGTCGATGCGGGGTTGAGTCCTGAGCGTCCACTCAAGGTTGCACAGGATCTTGGGTCAACCAGTTTGATGTTTCTTGTGCACCCAGGTCTGCGGGGTGTTCCGATAGACAAGACGTGTCAGGCGATTGCTCAAATTGACAGCCTTATTCGCTCTGATGGTGCTTTGTCACTTTAGGCGAGTTTTTTCCACATGTTGTGCTCATTGTAAGGTCTGACAGGTCTTAAGGTGGACCTGTCAGAACCTTAAAAACAAACCATAGTTGGTTTTCTAACTAGTTTGTATTACTGAGAAAACGTTAGGCTGGAGCTCCAAGGCCCGAATTCGTTGCCTTGGGTTCTATACGTTCGCACCCACCATTGTGTATTGCCGACGTAGGATGTGAACGGCACGATTTGGCAGGGGCCGGCTGTCGCACATCCAAGACTGTCAGCGGTATACCACTTCGCTAATTTTATTCCACTAGCTTCATCATCAATCCAGACGCGGTACCAAGTTGCACCCGGTACTCGCTCCCATTGCAAGGCAGGAGCGGATCCTACCCCTGTTCCAGAAGGGGACAGCAAGGTAGTTGCTCCAAGAGCGCCTGAACTACCCTCAGCGGTATATTGCAGATTCAACCTGTCCCACGGACCTGATGCACTAAATCGATACCACAGAGTTACATAAACGGTTGAGCCATCTGTCGGCAAGTTGGTCAATGTATTTGATACAGACCCGCCCGGCAAACTTCCACTGTTGTAGTGAGAATCACTGCCGACTGATGAACCTGCATATACCCACCATTCAGCCATTGTCGCGCCATTTGCCGTCCATGTCAGGTTGACCGAAGAGCTTTGGAGTGTTGAGCCCGGGACAGGGGTCTGGACACTCGGTAAGGTAATGTTTCCAGCGACATACTCGTTGCTGACTGACTGCCAGGTACTGTCACCGTGCTTCTGATACCAAAGCGTGGTGAAAACCGACTGGCCGGCTGTTGGGAGTCCTGTGGCAGTGACACCACCGACAGACGAATTCAACAAGCCGCTGTTGTAGTAGCTATTGTCACCTGGTGCATTTCCGGCGAAAAACCACCAAGCGTTTCCGAGGGTTGTGGCGCCGAGAGCCACC
>CAZLJY010000298.1:0-2763 GCA_964559945.1 uncultured Gammaproteobacteria bacterium
CGAACGCTACTAGCGAATGCGGTCGCAAAGCTGCGGGAAACCGAAACAAGAACCATTGTAACCGTCCAAACACTTACCATGAAGCACTGAGGCTATCACCTGATGTTGATGGGCAGTAAGGCGGACTTGGGCAAGAATGATCAGGTGGTTGTGGTCTGGAATTTCGACAATGGCGCCGTTGTTAAGACGAAGCTGCCTATGAGAAGCGCTAGATAGCCAGGGTTAGCAGGCAAAATCAATAGCCAGGGTCAATTGATATATTTCAAACAATCAATTTAATTAAACACAGAAAGATAGGCACTATAGCGCCGTTGTGTGCACATACGTGCGCATGTTCATTTTTAAAAGGAGTTTTTGATGCAACCGTTAACCGAAGGCAGCGCCGTTCCACAAACCACCTTTCGCACCCGGCAGGGCCATGAATGGGTTGATGTGACTAGCGATGCCGTATTCGCCGATAAGACCGTAGTGGTATTTTCATTGCCTGGCGCTTTCACCCCTACCTGTTCATCGTCTCACGTACCCCGGTATAACAAACTGGCCTCAACCTTTCGCCAGCACGGCGTTGATGAGGTGGTGTGTGTATCGGTGAATGACGCATTTGTGATGGAGGAATGGCAAGCCGCCCAGAAAGCCAACAACCTTCGATTTTTGCCCGACGGCAATGGCGAATTCACTGATAAAATGGGTTTGCTGGTAGACAAAGACGATTTGGGTTTTGGCAAGCGGTCTTGGCGTTACTCCATGTTGGTGAAAAACGGCGTTATCGAGAAGCTGTTTATCGAGCCAGAAAATCCCGGCGACCCGTTTGAAGTTTCCGATGCGGACACGATGCTGGGGTACCTTTCGCCAACCGCGAGTAAGCCACTGGACGTGACCGTGTTCACTCGCCGGGGCTGTCCATACTGCGTCAAAGCCAAGCGACAACTAGACGAGCATTCCATCCAGTATGAAGAGTTGGTGTTAAACCAAGACTTTAGCGACAACACTCTGCGAGCCATCTCGCCAGTTCATACTTATCCTCGAATCTTCATCAACGGTCAGCTGATCGGCGGATCTGATGACCTGGAACAGCATCTCAGCGAGCGGGCTGCCGCTTAGTAAGGCAACACTCGTTGCCGGGAATTAGCCTCGAAGCGATTAGCTTCGGGGCTTTTTTTGCCAGCGGCCTTGCTGGAAGACTTCCATTGGTTGGAAGCGGGTTTTGTAATCCATTTTCTGGTGTCCCTCAATCCAGTAGCCAAGGAATAAATAGTGGGCGCGCAATTCCCGTGCCAGGCGCAGCTGGGCCAAAATGGCGTAGGTGCCTAAGCTACGTTGACTAAATTGCGGGTCAAAAAACGTATAAACCGCTGACAAACCGCTGCTCATTCGATCAGTAACCGCCACAGCAATCAGTTCATCGGCTAGCCGAACTTCCATAAAAAACGTTCTGCTCCATTGGCTTAGCAGAAAATTCTCGAAATCTTCTCGGGAAGGATTGTCCATTCCGCCCGATGGATGCCGTGCGCTGAGATAGCGTCGATAAAGATCAAAAACTTCCAGGGAAAACCTAGCAGGGGATTGACTGACCGTTAAGTCTTGGTTCACTGCTAGCACCCGTCTTTGACTGCGACTAGGAGAAAACTCTGGAACCGGTATCCGGGTCGCGATACAGGCGTTGCAGGCTTCGCAGTGTGGTCGAAATATCAGTGCACCGGCGCGCCGAAAGCCACTGGCTGTTAACGAATCGTAAATAACGTCCAGGTGATCGGCGCCTGGATCCACCACCAGATTGCGGGTAGATCGATCAGTGAAATACCCACAAGGGTGCTTAACGGTTTGCAGCACTCGAATTGTTGAATGGTCTTTCATATTCTGATTGCCAGAAAGTCTCCAGTTTCCGTGGATTTACGCGACCATCAGCCCAATAGGCGGTGACGTAGGCAACACTCCATCAGTGCGCATTTTAGCGGATTTTTGCAGGGTTAATGGTGCGACTGGTGCCAGTATTAAATCGATCATTGATGGTATAGCCGCGCGCTCAGGCATTCGTTACTGACATCCCGCTATCTGCCGGGTTGTGGGACCTGTGCCGCTTAGCCTTGCCATAGGGTCAACTCAATATTCTCTAAAAAACGCTCCCAGGGAAATAGAGGGCCCGGGTCCATTTTTCGAGATACTCGGATATTTGAGTTATCGCTGGCGCTGACCTGACGTTGATCCAGCGTTTGGTGGCCGGCGACCTGGTTTAGCTGGGGTAAGCGTTGACCCAGCCACTGCACCAAACGAATTAAGGCATCGATTTGAGGCTCGGGATAGGGCTGGTTCATTTGCTGAGAACCGCTGTGGAGCCAGTCAGGAAAGCGGCCCAGGTTCACCAGCTCAATACCAATGGTGTGCTGATTGTGCCCGGCAACATGGTGGGCAACGCGATCCAATGGCACGTATTGATCAATAGCTCCGTTGCGGTCGACATAGAAATGCCCTGCGTTGCCGGTTGCCGACTGGGCGTAGTGGATAACCTCCGCATATTCCCGGGCAGTGGCTAAATCGGGTAACTCAGTGCAGTGGATGACCACCATGGTGATCTCATCCAGTGAGCGCTGGCTCAACGCTGACACATAGCTGAGAAGGTGAGGATTGATTGAGTCCATTGGGCAATGATACCGCGAGAAGCGGTGCTAAAATACGGACCTCTATTGACGACTCAGACCGATCCATCATGACCGCCGCCGCTCCATCAAATGACCATGGCAGTTGGAAAATTGCCGCCTTTGATGA
>CAZLJY010000299.1:0-2730 GCA_964559945.1 uncultured Gammaproteobacteria bacterium
GGCACCGGTGGGGTAGGGATTTCTGAAAACGGCGGTCTGAACTGGCGGCCGGTATTTGACGATCAGCCGGTGGCCTCGGTGGGAGCTTTGGCCATTAACCAGAATAATCCGGACATTATTTGGGTTGGCAGTGGCGAGAGCAACGTGCGTAATTCAACTTCCATCGGTGGCGGTGTATTTAAATCTATGGATGGTGGAGATACCTGGCATCTGATGGGTTTGGAAAATTCGGAGCGGATAGACCGCATTGCTCTTCACCCTGAGAATCCAGATATAGCCTACGTGGCGGCTCTTGGAACCCTGTGGGGGCCAAACAGCGAGCGTGGGGTTTTCCGCACCACCGATGGAGGGGAGAACTGGGAGAAAATTCTATTCGTCGATGAGACCACGGGCGCTACGGACGTTAAGCTTGATCCAGAAAACCCCCACAAATTGTATGCAGCCATGTGGCAATTTCGTCGCTGGCCTTACCAATTCAAATCCGGCGGGCCAGGATCAGGTCTTTATGTTTCCCATGACGGTGGCGATAGCTGGCAACAGCGGACGGAAGTTGATGGCCTACCTAAGGGGAATTTGGGTCGGATGGTGATTGCACCCTCAGCAGCGGATAACAGTCGCGTTTATGTGTTGGTGGAGGCGGAGAAAAGTGCCTTGATTCGCTCCGATGATGGGGGCAAGAGTTTTACCACCGTTAATACCGACTACAACGTGGCAGATCGGCCGTTTTACTACAGTGAACTTTATGCCGACCCTAGCAACCCAGATCGTGTCTACAACGTGGCAACCCGTGTTCGCGTATCAACCGACGGCGGGCAGAACTTTAGTTTCATCGACGCCATTGATTGCTGCGCACCGGGTAACACGATCCATATCGATAACCATGCGTTGTGGATCAACCCGGCAAACGCCAGTCACCTTATCGTGGGCAATGACGGCGGACTGGCTGTTACCCAAGATCAAGGGGACACCTGGCGCTTTGTTAGCAATCTGGCATTAGCCCAGTTTTATCACATCGCCGTCGATAACGATGATCCATACCATATCTATGGCGGACTGCAGGACAACGGCTCATGGCGTGGACCCGCCGAAATTCGGCATACCGCTGGGATACGCAATCTGCATTGGCAGGAAGTAGGTTTCGGCGACGGCTTTGACACTCTGCCAGATCCGCGCAATTCGCGGCGGGGATTTTCTATGTCCCAGGGTGGTTTTTTGTATCGATGGAACTTAGATAGTGGTGAATTGGGGCTTAGCCGGCCCGCGCCTCCCAACGCTGAAACTGAGCTGCGATTTAACTGGAACGCGGCGATCGCTATCGATCCCTTCAATCCGGATGTGGTGTATTACGGCAGCCAGTTTGTGCACAAAAGCACCGACTTCGGTGCAAGCTGGGCTGTCATCAGTGATGATTTGACGACCAACAACCCGGACTTTCAGACCTATAGGGAATCGGGCGGCATCACGCCAGATGTCACCGCAGCAGAAAATCACACAGCCATCGTAACGATAGCGCCCAGTCCTATCGCTGAGGGCGTTATCTGGGTCGGTAGCGACGATGGGCGCATCCACGTCACTCGCGATGGTGGCGAAAGCTGGACTCGGGTTGATACTAATGTGCGCGGCGTTCCCGCTGGCGCCTGGGTGCCGATGATTGACCCTAGCCCTCATGACCCTGCAGTGGCGCACGTGGTGTTCGATGATCACCGGCGCTCCGATATGAAAACCTACGTGGCGCGGGCTGAAAATTATGGCGCACGTTGGCGCCCTTTGAACCGCGATACGTCATTGTCCGGTTATGCACTGTCAATCAGACAAGATCCAGGTGATGAGAATTTGTTGTTTCTGGGGACTGAGTTTGGCTTGTTTTTCAGTCCAGACAGCGGTAACCAGTGGACCAAATTTACCGCTGGTGTGCCGACAGTTTCAGTAATGGATATGGCCATCCAAGCGCGAGAAAATGATCTGGTCCTCGGAACCCACGGCCGGGCAGCTTACGTGCTAGACGATTACCGCGCCTTGCGTGGGCTGGATGATGATGTGATGGGGCAACGTTTTGCACTGCTCAGTGCAGGTCCTGGACAGCAGTACTCGCCAACTCGAGCGCCCGGCGGGCGGTTCACTGGGTCCGGTGACTACCGTGCACCAAACGAACCCTACGGTGCTTTGCTGACCTTTGTTGCATCAGGCGACGATCTGCCCCACCCAAACCATGACCAGGAACGGATTCGCAAAGCGGCGGAAAAATCCTCCTCAGAAAAATCCGAAACGGATGACGAGGATAAGGATGCCAAGGGGAAAGAAGATTCACTGAAGGTCGAAATGAAAATCGCTGACGCTGCCGGGAAAACCATTCGAACCCAACGCTTCAAAGTGCATCAGGGGATCAATCGGATTCGCTGGAATTTGTCCTCTGATGGGGTACGGCCTATGCCGGGGCCGGAGCCACCCATGTTGGACGATGGACTGCCCAATGGCCCGCAGGTCCCGCCAGGGTCTTACGCCGTTACCCTAACTTTTGACGGTATAGAGCAGCGCAGTGAGGTAGAGGTTCTGGCAGATGCGCATGGGGACTACTCGCCTGCAGGGCGGCTGGCAAACTTTGAGGCGCAACAGAGTCTGCAATCTCTGGAAGAACGCGTTGTATCGTTGGCCGAACACATTGTAGATGCGCGGGATGATGTGAAAGTGATTCAGCAGCGAATCAAGCGTGTGCACAAAAAAACTCCAGAT
>CAZLJY010000300.1:0-2725 GCA_964559945.1 uncultured Gammaproteobacteria bacterium
ACGCGCACCCCAAACTCAGGAGCAACGGGTTGACGGTTTGGTAAGTTGGGTTGTAGGTGGTATCGAAGTCAGTCCGCGCCGAAACAGTCAGTTAGTTGATGTGAGTTTCCAAAGCGTCAATGCGAGCGAGGCGGCGAGGATCGCCAATGCGGTTGCTGAAGCCTATATCGCTGACAATCTGGACGGCCGGGTGGAAATGGGTAGAGCTGCCACCGACTATCTCACCAGTCGCCTGGTGGAATTGAAAGATTCTTGGGAGCAATCTGAACGAGCAGTGCAGAGTTTTCTCGACTCCCAATCTCTGGTCAGCGTGCAAGGCGCCGATAGTGTTGCCAATCAGGAATTGACATTGGCAACCGAAAAACTGAGCGCAGCACGTCAACTTCGGCTGGATGCACAGATTTCTGCAGACCAGTTAGAGTCCGGTGTAGCGAAAGATCGGGCATTACTAACTGCGCCCCAGGTTGCGGCAGCCAATAACACCCTTCTTGACGCTCAACGCAACGTCGATGAGCTCAGTCAACGTTATGGTCCCAAACATCCCCGCATGATTGAGGCAAGGTCTGAGTTGGCCTCTGCCCTTTCAGTGTTGAACCAACAGTCTCAAATTGCCCGTGACGAAGCAGGGCGGCGGCTTAAGGTTGCATTAGCGGCTGAACGTGCAGCGGAAAACGAGTTGGCATTGGTTAAATCCCAACTTCGGACAATCGACCGCCAGGAGTTTCGACTACAGGCTTTGCAGCGTGAAGCAGATAAGAACCGGGAAATTTATGAGCAATTCCTAACTCAATACAAATCTAACTCTGCGGCCGGTGATATCGAGTCGGCTAACGCACGGGTAGTGGAGCGAGCCAGGGCGGGTGTTGTGCCTGTTTGGCCCAACAAAAAACGCAGCGTAACGTTGGCCTTTGTGCTGGCCTTGATGGGCGCAATTGGGTTGGCGTTTTTGTTGGAGCATTTAGACAACACGTTTAAGTCGGCAGACCAGCTGGAAGGGAAGTCCGGATTGCCTGTTTTGGGTGTTTTGCCGAGACTCAAAACCTCTGGCGCCAAAGATCTGGCGCCATTCAGCACCTTTTCCAACGATCGTCAAAGTGTGTTTTCCGAAGCGATTCGAACCATTCGAACTGGCGTGCTGCTGTCGGACTTGGACGCCGAGCAACGAATTTTGCTGATTACCTCCTCGGTTCCAGGAGAAGGCAAAACCACCTTGTCTGTGAATTTGGCGCGAGCCATGGCGGAAATGAAATCAGTATTGCTCATAGACGCGGATATGCGTCGCCCGATGGTTGCGACCGCCACCTCGCGAGAGCATGGCGCCAAGGGATTGTCACACTTCATCGCCAAAGAGGCGGATCTCAAAGAATGCATCCAGCAAATGGAAACCGAGGGTGACCAGCAGTTGTTCGTCATGCCGGCAGGCAACCCTCCGCCGAATCCTCTTGAGCTTCTGTCATCCCAGGTGTTTGCTGCGGCCTTAGATAAACTGTCCCAGAGTTTCGATTACATTGTGGTGGATTGCGCGCCAACACTGGCTGTGAGTGATGCTCTAGTACTATCGAAGCTGGCGACCTCAGTGCTTTACGTGGTGCGCAGTGATTCCACTCCCATCCCAGCGGTCGAGGCAGGAGTAAAACGGTTGCGCCGAGTTAATGCCCACCTAATTGGGGCCGTGTTAAATTCAGTGGATGCTCGCTCCCAGCGCTATTACGGTAAATACGGTGCGTACGGTATGGATGCCTACACGCCCTATGGAGGAAAACCGTCGGACGTGTCCTGAGCGCTCGCGGGCTGGCCGCCGCCGGATTGCTGGCGGTAGCAATCTTGGCGGGAATCTTTGCGTGGCAGCAATCAATCTATGCCTTAGCCAATGGCGCCTTTGAACATTGGGTTGACTCGCCCTCGCCAGCTGTGGCCTCCCAGGTCGAAGTACTGATCCCCAGTGCGCAGTTCCTTCCGGATCCCCAGGCCCGATGGTTAGCCAGTCGCTGGAAAATGGCCCAGGATCCGTTTGACCGGTCGGTGCTCGAGGATTTTGCCGCAGTAGCGAAGTCGCGGCCGCTGGATTTTCGACCCGCGGTAGGTGCCGCTAGGTGGTGGGCGGCCAATGACCCTTCAGCCCCGGAATTTGTTGATGCCATTGATAGGGCAATAGACCTGGGGCCAAATGAATCCAAGGTTTTTGCCGCGCTATTTCCCCTGGCTCGCGTTCACTGGCATTATCTGTCTCCCGGACAGCATCGGCGGTTGGAAAGTCTGTTGGCTCAGACTGCTTTGCGAGAGCCAGCGTTGGCGATAGAGCTCTCCCTTAGTTATGGGTTTGCGGGGCCAGCTTGCGTGTTGACCCAGCAAAATTCGCTGGCGCAGCAGCACTGTCGAAGGCTCGGCATTATTCAGACGGATTTAGAAATGAAAAAGGAAAGTCAATGAGTACGGTTTCAGTCCCCATTTCCTATGGTGAGTTGTTGGACAAAATCACCATTTTGGAAATTAAATCAGAGCGAATTAGCCAGCCAGAAAGGCTGGAAAACGTCCGTCGCGAATTGACATTGCTGAGCGATGTTTGGGAGCAACTCGGGGCAAAAGCCAACCAGGTCAACGAGGCCCGCAGTCAATTGAAGTTGGTGAATACCACGCTATGGGATATCGAAGATAAAATTCGCCTCAAAGAAGCCTCCAATACCTTTGATGAGCGATTTGTTGAACTGGCGAGAGCGGTTTATGT
>CAZLJY010000301.1:0-2656 GCA_964559945.1 uncultured Gammaproteobacteria bacterium
GTAATAGTCGACAATCCAGCGCCCCGTTGTATAAGCGATATTTCTTAAACGGTGCAAATCCAAAGCTACGGCAGCGCTCGGGATCTTCAGTGAACACCGCCGCTTGCCAGCCAGCAAAGTCCGACTGCAGCCGCTCACCCAGCCTTCGATACACATCGCTTAGCTCAGTAGGCTCTGCGCCGTTGCCACCTAGCCTACGCCCATAAGGAGGGTTGGTTAACACGGTGCCGCGCCGTTCGAATCCAGCCACAGGCTCACTGAGATCTGCTGTTTGCCATTGAATATGGTAAGCCACACCAGCAGCCAGAGCGTGATTCTGACAATTCTCAATTGAGCGGTGATGATGATCACGGCCCAGCAAAGGGCCCAACACCCGGTCAGGAGTTTGTTGTTGTTTGAGCGCCTCAATCACGCGCCGAAACTCACCCCGGTCATGGCCAAGCCAACCAAGGCGAACCTGATCGGCCCACAGCAAACCGGGAGCCCTATTTAAGGCCATCGCTGCCGCCTCAATGAGCAGCGTGCCTGACCCACACAGAGGGTCGACCAAAGGCTGGGATGGATCTTTGAGCCAGCCGCTGCGGATCACTAGCGCGGCCGCCAGGTTTTCTTTTAGGGGCGCAGCACCACCGTGCTCTCGGTAGTCTCGTTGATGCAGAGACCGGCCAAACAGATCGATGCCCACGGTTGCGCGCTGATTGCGCGCAACAAACACATACAAATGCAGATCAGGGTCCGTCCTGGCAACATCAGGGCGGCGCCCCGTTGACTCACGAAATTGGTCACACACCGCATCCTTAACCCGCACAGCGGCAAATCGTGAATCGCGAATATTGGGATGGCGGGTAATACTGGCATGGACTGATAACGTTTGATCAACGCTCATGTGCTCCTGCCAGGGAACGGTTTGTGCACCCGCGTACAAGGCATCGGCATCGGCTGCCGAAAACTCTGCCAACGGCATCAGCAAGCGCGTCGCCAGTCGACTGCCCAGACCGGCCCGGTAGGCATCTGCTAGCGACCCTTGGGCATTCACTCCAGCAAGCCCTTCACGAACCTCAGACAGGCCTAGCGCCTTGAGTTCATCCACCAACAGATATTCCAGGCCCAAGGGACAGGTAGCAAAAAGTCGCACTGCTATTCCTCCACCAAGCGATGACTATCTGAAGCCGACAACTGCAGACCATAAACCGCCTTTAATTGACGGATTTTTTCCAGCGTACTGGCTGAAAACGGCGTCTTGCCTTCAAAAGCATGTAAAACCACCCCCTCCAGCAGATCGCCAAGGGATAGATCGCAATACTCGGCCGTACCCTTCAGGACTTTTAGTAGCGTTTTTTCCAATCTGACGCCGGTCTGCACTCGCTCAATTTTCTTCATTCGCTCACTCTCTGGTACATTGTTACCAATATAACATCATAAAAGCACTCAAATGGCTTATTACGAACTTTATCGCCGACTCACAGCGGGCCAGATCGAGCCTGCCCAATTCAGCCACCAAGATCACATTCGAGCCGCCTGGGAGTGCTTACAAAAGCCGCTCCCCGAGGAGATCAACCGTCTTGCCGCTGCTCTTCAGTCCCTTGCCACCCGCGCCGGCTCGCCGGGGCGCTACCATGCCACGATTACCGGCGCGTTTCTGACATTGATTGCAGTACGAAGTCGTACCGGCGAGTCTTTTGCCCAATTTCAACGGGACAATACCGATCTATTCAATGGTGATTGTCTGGCAATTCACTACAGCCCATCGCGTCTGGAGTTAAGGGTCGCCAGAGAATGGTTTTTAGCCCCAGACTTGAAGCCGTTACCCTATTGCCCGGTCTGTCTGACAGGCGTTGAGCGGTCACAACACTAAGACAACCGGATCATTCAGGCACATCGTCACCATTAGTCGCTATGATATAAGGTTGTTAAGGCTCTGAAGGGGAGAAACAGCCTTGCTACCTGCTGACGATCTGGAACGCATTCAGACCGTGCTCAAACGTGCCGTTGACCGCTTGTGCTACCGATGGGGTGAACATGAGCGGGAGGACCTGGTCCAAACTGCTCTGTTGAAACTGCACCAACGTACATCCGGTGAGGACAATTCTCCGGTTTTGGCGTCTTATCTGTATCGAGTGGCCCACAGTATCGTGGTCGACGAGGTTAGAAAGAGGTCAAGACGTCCCGTGACAACCGATGCAATATCTCCTGAGCAGTTCGGCTCAGAGCGAAACGACAGCCCAGATGCGGCATTGGCGGCAGACGACGCGCGCCAGGCCCTGTGGGAATGCCTGGGTCAGTTGGCTGACAGTCGTCGCCAAGCGCTGGTGCTTTACCTCCAGGGCCACACCGTTCCCGAAGCCGCCCAATTGCTGGACTGGCCCAACAAACGGACCGAAAACTGCGTTTATCGGGGGCTGACGACGTTAAGAGAGTGCCTTAACAGAAAGGGAGTGGATCATGTCCTGGGTTGAAAAGACGCTAAAGGATACCTTTCGCCAATCTCTAGATGGCACCCGCAGCAATGGGCCAATCACTGATCAGGACAGTCAGTGCCCCTCTTCCGAGCGGGTTTGGGATGCACTCAACTTGGTGCTCGGCGCTGCAGAACGCCGACAAATTGTCGACCACACCTCCCGCTGCGCCAGCTGCGCCATGGTGTGGCAGGCCGCAC
>CAZLJY010000302.1:0-2654 GCA_964559945.1 uncultured Gammaproteobacteria bacterium
ATAGTTATTGCTATGGCTATTCAGGTTGGCAGTGGCTACTTTCATCTAGAACCCTGGCTGTACCTTGAGCGAGGTCTGTTTTTTAGCACCCTGCCTTACCTTTGTCTGGCAGTGCTGACCTGTTTTTTTCAAGTGCTTGCCAGTCATCGATTCGTCGGATTGCTGATGTTTGCCCTATTTATGGGGGCGCTGGTGGCTTCGCGGGATCTGTTAGGTATCGAACACCCCTTGCTGAGCTTCGGGCTTCCGGCGGTCCCGGCACCGATGTCCGATATGAATGGCCATCGTGAATTTATGGCATTAGGTTACTGGGTGCGAGCCTATTGGGTCTGCCTAGCAGGTTTATTCCTGCTGGCGACTGTCGCCCTTTGGCAACGCGGGGTTTTGCAGCCGATTGGTCACAGGACCCGCAGATTTTTGCGCCAGCTAAAATTATGGCCAGTAATGGCGGCGGGATTGTTGTCGGTGGGTGCGGCCACCAGCGGGGGTGTCATCTATTACAACAACAATATTGTTAATCGTTACCTCACTCGCGCAGATGTGGAACAGATGAAGCTGGATTACGAACGGGACTATCGGGCGTATTCTCAGCTCCCCATGCCAGCCATTACCGCGGTCAACATGACCGTGGATCTGTATCCCGCCCATCGCCGCGTGGCGGTGGCGGGTGTACACACACTGGAAAATCGGCATAAGCAGGCACTGCAGCGTATCGATGTAGTTTTCCCCCCCGACCTTGATGTGCTGTCAGTCACCCTTGATACCAATGCAAGCCAATCCAAGTCCAGCGACCTGGCGACCTATGTCAGCTTCGATTTGGACTCACCGATGGCGCCTGGAGAGCTGCGTGAATTGAGATTTACCGCGCAGCTGGAACATTTGGGGTTTGGTCATGATTCACCGGACACCGCGTTGGTGGGTAATGGACTATTTATCGGCAACGAGCGAATAAGTCCTCACATTGGCTTTAACCCCGACCTGGTTTTGGAGGACGATCGCACCCGCCAGCACTTTGGCCTGGAGCCCTGGCCTCGGCGCCCCCTGCTGGAAGACCGCAGTCAACACACGGTCAATCCCACTCGCGGTGACAGCACGTTTATCGACTTCGAAACCACCGTGTCAACCATCGCTGGCCAGCAGGCGATCACCTCAGGCGATTTAGTGAAACATTGGCAAGACGGCGAGCGGGCGTATTTTCATTACAAAATGAGTGGTCCTATCCGGAACATGTACGCCTACGCTTCAGCTCGCTACCAAGTGGTTCGAGAACAGTTCCGCGATTGGCAAATCCAGATCTTTCATCACCCTGGTCACGACAACAACGTTCACCGAATGATGGCTGCGGCAAACGATAGTCTGCTGTATTTCGGCGAGATCTTCAGTCCGTACCAATACCAGACACTCACCATTGCCGAGTTTCCTGCTTACCGAGTGTTTGCCCAATCGTTTCCCGATACGATCTTTTATTCCGAGGATCAGGGGTTTCTAGATCAAATCGGAACTGAGGATCTGGACATGCCGTACTACATTACGGCTCACGAGGTGGCGCACCAATGGTGGGGCCATCAGCTGACAGCGGCGAACACCCAGGGTGATGGCTTTCTGCATGAGACCTTGGCCCAGTACTCTGCCATGTTGGTGATGCGTAACCGGTATGGGCGCAACACCGTGCGCCGTTTTCTCAAGTTTGAATTGGATCGTTATCTCTCGGCCCGAGCCAGCGACCCGCAAGGTGAGATGCCGCTGTATCGGGTAGAGAAACAAAAGTACATTCACTATCGCAAGGGCTCTATCGTGATGTATGCCTTGTCCACCTATCTGGGGGAAGAGGTGATCAATCGATCCTTAGCAGAGCTTTTGCGTCTGCGGGCTTACAGCGCGGAACCTTATGCCACATCATTGGATTTTCTAAAGATTCTGAAAGCCCAGGCCCAGCCAGAGCAGCGTGGCTTAATCGAAGATATGCTGGAGAAGATCACCCTTTTTGATCTTCAATTGCAGCGCGCACAGATAACGACTTTGGATGATGGCAACTTCCAGGTAACCGCACAGGTGAATGTGGCCAAGTTCTACGCCGACGGCGAAGGCAATGAGATCGAGGCCCCGTTAAACATGGCGGTGGACATTGGGCTGTTCAACCGCAGTCCCGACGCCTCAGATTTTAGTGAGGAGAACCTCATTGCGCTCAAATCCGTTCCGCTAGAAAGTGGTGCATCGTCAGTTAAATTTGTCGTTGACCAACAGCCAACGTTTGCTGTCATTGACCCTTATTACAAGCTGATTGACCGCAAGATGGGTGATAACGAGACGCCGGTAACGGCAGCGCCCTAAATTTCGCCACTGAATCAAAGCTTTGTCGAGTCAGCTTTTTCGTTGCTTGGACTCAAGCTGCGACGGACATAAATTCTCTCAATGCAGCGCTGGTTTTTTCAACGCTAGCCGGCAACAGCTCTAGGGTTTGCCTAATCTTTTCGGTTTTGCCATCTGCCGCTGCCACCTCAATGACTTCGGATAGATTTCTAACCTTGATTGCTCCAAGGCTGGCGCTGGTGGATTTGAGTACGTGAGCATGGGCGGCGACTTGGATCATGTCCTGCGCCCTTAGCGCTATGCGAATTTTTTGGATTCCGGCCGGCGCATCAGTAATGTAGGAC
>CAZLJY010000303.1:0-2579 GCA_964559945.1 uncultured Gammaproteobacteria bacterium
GTAATGGCCGGCTGCCTTCCCAGGAAACGGCAATGACGCTGCCTGGTGCCTTGCCGGGTTGGCCGCTTAGGAATAGCGCCGAGGGGTTTGTTACCGGCTTAAGACCCCGGTCGGTCATGGCAAACACCCCCAGTTCGCTGGCCGCGCCGTAGCGGTTTTTGAGTGAACGTACCACTCGATATCGGCTGCTGCTTTCCCCTTCAAAATAGAGCACGGTGTCCACCATGTGCTCTAAAACCCGGGGCCCGGCAATGCCGCCCTCTTTGGTCACGTGGCCCACTAGGAAAATACAAACGCCTTTGCTTTTGGCGCAACGCACCAGGGCCGCAGCGCTTTCTCGTACTTGGGCGACGGAGCCTGGCGCTGATTGCAGCAGTTCGGTGTGCAGGGTTTGAATAGAGTCCACCACCATAAGTCGCGGCTGTTCTTTGCCTGACTGGTCCAATATGCGCTCAACGCAGGTTTCCGTTAGGCAGCGGATGGCATCCAGGGGTAAGCCCAGCCTTTGGCCTCTTAGCGCAATTTGTTGGGCCGATTCTTCACCGCTGACATATAACACCTTAAGACTGCTGGATAAGGCGGCGGCCATTTGCAGCAACAATGTGGATTTACCAATGCCCGGGTCGCCGCCCAACAACACCACAGACCCGGGTATCAATCCACCGCCCAAGACCCGGTCCAACTCGCTGTTTTGGGTGGCCAACCTCGGCTGATTTTCCGTCGGTTGTACCTGATCGAGGTTCACTATGTTTGCACCGCCTGCTGCGGCATAACCGGCCCGGCGGTTACCAGCCGCTGTCGGCACGGTTTCCTCTAACGTATTCCAGGCGTTGCAGTCAGCGCACTGGCCGCTCCATTTACTATGGGCGCCGCCGCATTCGGAGCAAACGTAATTCAGTCGATTCTTGGCCAAGATCATTCCCTTATCTATTTATGCAGCTTATCTGCATCGCCTGGCGCAATTCCAGTTCAAAGTCCGTAAAATCCACCTATGGACAGTGACCCAAATCGACAACGTTCCTCCTCCAGCGAAGACAATCCGCTGGTTGGAGAGTCTCCGGCGTTTTTGGAAATGCTGGAACACGTTTCCAACATCGCCCCCCTAAACCGGCCAGTACTGGTGATTGGGGAGCGCGGCACCGGTAAAGAATTGGTTGCCGCCAGGATCCACTTCCTATCGCGTCGTTGGGGCGAAAACTTCGTCAAACTCAATTGCGCGGCGTTGGCTGATACGGTGTTGGAAAGTGAGCTTTTTGGTCACGAAGCAGGCTCCTTTACTGGGGCGCAGAAAAAACGCCTGGGCCGATTCGAAACGGCCCATGAAGGCACGCTATTTCTTGATGAGCTGGCCAATATCTCCTCAGCTATCCAGGAGAAAATTCTGCGGGTGATTGAGTATGGCGAGTTTGAGCGTGTGGGCGGCAACCAAGTGGTCTCGGTAGATACACGCATTGTGGGCGCAACCAACGTAGACCTGCCAGCACTGGCTGCTGAAGGCGGGTTCAGGGCCGATTTACTCGATCGACTAGCCTTTGACGTCATCACCCTGCCCGCCTTACGCCATCGCCCTGAAGATATTGCTCCGCTGGCTGAACATTTTGCCCGTCGAATGGCCGCCGAACTTCAGCATGAGCTGTTTCCAGGGTTTAGCGCCAAAGCCTCAGAAGCCCTGCAAAGCTACCCCTGGCCAGGCAATGTTCGCGAACTGAAAAACGTGGTGGAACGTGCGGTATATCGCTGGGGCCCTGCCGAGGAGGCCATCGATCGAATCCAATTCGACCCCTTTGAGTCACCCTTTCGACCAGGTGCGGCGCCGCCGCCAAGCCCTGATGCTAGCGCCGCGCTGGTACCCAGTGGCCCGCTGAATCTGAAAGACAGCGTGAAAGAGTATGAAATCCAACTGCTAAAAGACGCCCTGGAAAAAACCCAGTTCAATCAACGAAAAGCTGCTGAGTACCTGGAGCTAAGTTATGACCAGCTGCGCGGCTACTTAAGAAAATACAAGCTCTTGGACAGCAAGTAGCCCTCTTTGGGGCGCCCTTCCATCCTCTTAGTACTTTTTAGTGCTGCGTTTGCACCACATCAATCTCTTTGCCGCTGTGGCGAGGTTTGTAGTAAATTACGACAACTTGCGTAGTCATCGGTCCAGGACTAGTCACCCGCCCTACTCACTTCGTTGCCATTTAACGAGTCAGCCTAGCGGGTCTACACACCACTGCTGATTGGGGAAAGGGTTGACCGCTTGAGCATTTGGGACAAAATTCGCGCCTCCTTGGCGCCCAGCTCCGTCGTACCGGAAGACATTGAGCACCAGCTCCGTCTTGCCACCGGTGCGTTGCTGCTGGAAATGTGTCGAGCAGACTTCAAAGTCATGGTAGAAGAACGTGAGTCTATCGCTCGCGCAATCCGCCGAGCGTTTGATCTCAACCCTGAAGACACCCGCGAGCTGATGCGTATCGCTGAGGCCGAATCTGAAGTGGCTGTGTCACTGCAGATCTACACCAGCTTAATCAAAGAATATTTCGGTGAGGCGCAAAAACACCGCTTAATCGAAGACCTATGGCGCGTTGCCTGGGCAG
>CAZLJY010000304.1:0-2459 GCA_964559945.1 uncultured Gammaproteobacteria bacterium
GTTGGACGATTGGGAAAAGCGTCTTCGGGTTCCCGCTAAGACCCGCGGAATCGTTTTCGATGATGACAAACTTACCGCCATCTTAGGCACGGCTCAGTTCTATGTTGGCAGTACTCTTGGACAACCCAGTCCGACGGCGAAGATTTACATGCAAAACGCGGCGCTGGCAGTGGAGAAGGCAGAATCTGATTTCCAGAAATTTGTTAGTGAGACCCTGGAACCCTTTGGCGGCGAAGCTTCCAAGGCGCCTCTTGGGCTGTTTTCCGCCGCTCAAAATTAAGGGGGTTTGATGCTTAGCTGGAGTTTTGCACTATTGATAGTGGTTGCCATGGGCGCTGCGGTTTGGCTGTTCAATGGTTTGGTCAAGGCTCGCAACTTAGTGGCCTCCGCCTGGGCTGATATTGATGTGCAACTGCAGCGCCGCCACGACCTGGTGCCGAGATTGGTGAAGGTTGTGAAAGCGGCTGCCAGCCATGAACGGCAGACATTGGAGTCTGTGATCGCCAGCCGTGATGCGGCGCTACGAGCCAGTCACGTGAGTGACAAAGGTCAGCGAGAAGAGGCTTTGCAGCAGTCAATCAATCAGTTACTCGCTGTAGTGGAAGACTACCCAGATTTGAGGGCGGGAGACAATTTTATGGAGCTCAGTCACGACCTGGTGGATATTGAAGACAAACTGCAATATGCCCGCCGCTTTTACAACGGCGCAACGCGAGAATTTAACACCCGGGTTGAACGATTTCCGGATCAACTCGTGGCCACGTCATTTGGCTTTTCTTCGGCGGAGTATTTCCAAGCCCAAACTGACGCCAGGGCGCCGGCGGAGGTTGATCTATCGTGATGAGGTTTGTGCTGGTATGCCTGTTGCTTGTTGCCGGTCAGGCTGGTGGGGTTGAGTCTATCCTCAACTTTGATTCCCAGATTGCCGTTAATGTGGATGGTTCCATGACGGTGACCGAGACCATTGTGGTGCGTGCGGAAGGCAACAAAATCCGGCGTGGGATCTATCGAGATTTCCCTACCCATTACCGGGATCGCTGGGGCAACCACATCGTGGTGGATTTTGATCTTCTACTGGCAAAGAGGGAAGGTCAGCCAGAAGCTTACCGGTTAGAAAATCGTCGCAACGGCGTGCGAGTTTATCTAGGCCGAGCGGATAAGTTTTTGAGCGCTGGACAGTACACCTACGTCATACAATACCAAACAGATCATCAATTGGGGTTTTTCGATGATTTTGACGAGCTGTACTGGAATGCAACGGGTAACGGCTGGCAATTCCCCATCGAAAAAGTCAGCGCTCACGTAACGCTGCCTGTAAGCGTTGATCGCGGCCAGGTCGCGCTGAGAGCTTACAGTGGGTTGTATGGCAACCGTTCCAGAGAGGTTTCTATGGAGGTCGGGGCCAGCGGTACGATTCACTTTGAGACCCAAAAGCCATTGGGGCGAGAGCAGGGGTTGACCATAGCCGTTGAGTTTCCAAAAGGTATTATCGCTGAGCCGACATCAACGCAAAAGCTCAGGCGCTTTTTGGAAAACAATGCAGGTCTAGGCTTGGGGTTGTTGGGGTTGTTCGGTGTGCTGGGCTTTTATCTGCAAACTTGGCGAAAGGTTGGCCGTGACCCTGCGCGCGGTGTCATTATTCCTCGCTACGAACCACCGGAAAACTACTCTCCGGCAGCCCTTCGTTACATTTGGCGACGTAAGTACGATACCGGTTGTTTCAGTGCGGCCTTGGTGAATTTGGCGGTAAAAGGCAAGCTCAATATCCGTCAAACCAGTAAATGGTTGAGCCGGAAATTTTCGGTAAAACCTTTGCCCGGTGGTGAAAGTTCTACCCTAGCCTCAGGTGAAGAAATATTGCTTCAACGCTTGCTTGGAGGGCGGACTAGTAGGCTCTATTTTGAAACCAAAAACCATAAGCGCATTCGCCGTGCGCTAGTGGCGCATGAAAAGTCTTTGACCAAAGACTACGGCCTAAAATACTTTGCCCTTAATCGCGGTTATATGAGTATCGGCATCGTTTTGTCTACAGCGATCTGTGTCATGATGTTGATGTTTTCTGGACAGATTAGCGCCCCCATTGTGGTTGTCGGCGGGGTGTTTGTGGTGGTCAATGTGGCGTTTTACCACTGGATGGAAGCGCCAACCATGCACGGGCGGAAAATATTGGATCATATTGAAGGCCTTCGTCTTTATCTAGGCGTTGCGGAGCGTCCGGACCTAGAGCGCCAACGCGAGCCGTTACCAACCTTTGAGGAATTCGAAAAACAATTACCTTTTGCTGTGGCACTGGATTGCGCTAGCACCTGGGTGGATCGTTTTGAGAGTGAGTTGGCGCGCCTTGAGCAGGCGGGGCAATTGCCGCAAAGAGGGTGGTTGTCCAGTCATGGCAATGTCTCGGTGGACAATATCTCTAGCAGTGTGAACTCTTTAAGCAGCTCTCTGGGGGGGGCTATTTC
>CAZLJY010000305.1:0-2453 GCA_964559945.1 uncultured Gammaproteobacteria bacterium
GGCCTAAGCTGACCAAATGTTGCCCCTTTAGCATCGGGCCGTGCAGTGCGACTAATCTTTCGAGCACGGCGACACTGCTGGCAATGACCAGCAAATTGCCTGGCTTAATTGTCCCCAGGGCTCTGTGAGCATGAAGATCTAATGGGGCCGGTGTTCGCTGGTACACCCAAAGGTTATGCACTTCGATCTGGCGATCTTTAAGCGTCCTGGCGATCACGGTCCTGCCGCCTTCGGCGCCAAATAACCAAACCTTATTTGCACCTGGAAAGGCCGGGTCGTTCAATAGCGCATCGGCGCCATAGCCATTGGCTGGGATTCTTACCGACGTCATGCCGGCACGGAGCAATTCGCGGGCGGTCTGGCGTCCAACGGCCCAGCACAAACCGTTTTTCAACGGGCGCCTGATGTCGGCTAACGAGAGGCTATGCTCAACCGCCGGTCGGCTGGAGAAAACGGCACAATGGGACGCATTGAAGTCTTTCAGAGTCTCAAGCATCGACATAGGCGGGGGGGTCGCAGTGATCTTCAGTGCGGGTTGGTGGATGACTGCGGCGCCCTGTGCCTCGAACGCGGCGCGCCAGCGGCTTTCCTGGCCAAGGGGGCGGCCGATCAAAATACTAAGGTCGCCTAGGCTATTGCTGGGCATGGTGTTAGTGCTCATGAACCCGTTCAACTCGCGGTCCCAGACGAGTAAGAAGCTCATAGCTGATGGTGCCGGCATCAGCCGCCAGTTGGTCGAGGTTCCGGGTGTCATCGAACACCGTCAGCCACTGGATATCACCGATATCGGTCAGGCTCATGCGCTCAGTTAGCGAGGTCCCGTCGACCACGAAGTAGTCCATGCTGACGCGGCCGACGATCGGTAACGGGTGCTGCTTGTGCCAAACCTTGGCTAATGGGCTTAGGGATCTGGGGATGCCGTCGGCATATCCCAGACCTAGGGTGATCAGTATGGTGTCCGATTTTGCCGTCCAGGTAGCGTTGTAACCCACCGAGGCTTGGGCCGGGATCTGACGGCATTGCATCACACGGCCCTCAAGGCGCAGCGCGTTTACCAATGGAATGGCCTGTTGGGGGGCGGGGTTACCGCCGTAAAGGCCAATGCCGCAGCGGCTCATGTGGGAAGTCCCTGAGGTCTTAAGTTGCACGCCCGCGGTATTACCCAGGCTCAACTTAGCCTCGGGAAAGACGCCGCGAAGCCTGTTGAGCTCAATCAACTGTCGTTGATGAGCTGGCGCGTCAGGCGTGTCCGCGCTGGAAAAGTGACTCATCACCCAATCGGGGGGCTGATCTGATGCAGCCAAATCAAAGGCGTGTTGAAGAGAAAACCCAAGCCGGTTCATGCCGCTGTCGACTTGCCAGGCAATGACGCTGCCACCAGCGTTTTTCCAAAGATGATGCTGTTTTTCGCAGCTCAGCACGGGCACAAGGTTGGCGGCCATAACCTCACTCAGGTCATCACTGGTGACGCCATCAAAAAGAAAAATCTGACTGTTGGGTAGTTGTTGCCGCAGCGCCATGCCTTCCCGGGCATCTGCCACAAAAAAGGCCTGGCAACCGGCCCCAGCCAGGGTGGTGGCTACCGGTAAGGCTCCAATACCGTATCCATCGGCTTTGACCACGGCAGCGCATTGGCCGGGTGCGCAATGGGCGGCCAGGGTCTGATAATTTTGGGCAATAGCACGGTGACTAACCCAGAGCCGGCCTCGCACTGGCAGAGAGGGGCGGGTGGTCACCTGGCGGCGTCTAGGATGGCCCCGGCGCCGGCAGCCATAAGGCGGCCTGCCAGTGCCGCGCCAAGCTTAGCCGGCTCATCGTCTTTGCCGGTGAGGTTTTCACGCAAAAGCTGGCAGCCGTCTGCGCTGGCCACCAGTCCGTCCAGAGTCATCGAGTCGCCAACGGATACGGCGTTGGCCGCCATCGGCAACTGGCAGCTGCCGGCCAGGGTTTCGCTGAACGTGCGCTCAGCGGTGATGAGCTTTTGGGTGGCAGGATGATGAAGCTTTTTCATCGCGGCAAGGCAGCGTTCATCATCTTTTCGGCATTCAATGGTCACTACACCCTGACCCACCGCTGGTAGTGAGTCCGAAACGTCAATTCGTTGGGCGATCCGGTCCTCCATCCCAAGTCGTTCCAGCCCTGCAGTGGCCAGGATAATGGCATCGTATAGGCCGCTGTCGAGTTTTCCTAGGCGGGTGTTGACGTTACCGCGCAGACTTTTCACTTGAAGATCTGGCCGCCTGTTGAGCAGCTGGGCCTGTCGTCTAAGGCTGGACGTGCCCACCACTGCGCCTTTCGGCAATTCACTTAGGCTTGAGTATTTTCCGCTAACCAGTGCATCCCTGGGGTCATGGCGTTCCAACACTGCAGCAAGCACAAAACCGGGCGGCAGTTCATAAGGCACATCTTTTAGGGAATGCACCGCAAAGTCTGCGCGATTGTCCATCATGGCC
>CAZLJY010000306.1:0-2417 GCA_964559945.1 uncultured Gammaproteobacteria bacterium
TTATCGACATTACTCGGCGGTACGCTTCGGTGGTGACGCTTTCCAATGGCAGATAGGGCGTATCACTATCACCGGGCACGGTCATCACGCCGAAATTCAGTGACACGTAATTCGGAACGCCTATCTCTTCTACGCACTCGTCTATTGCTTGAGTAAAGCTCTCTTCGTCACGAACGTCCGTTCGGTAAAAGCGCCCACCAAGCTCCGCTGCCAGCTTTTCACCGTCGCTGCTGTTAATGTCAAAAATTGCGACCCGACAACCGAACTCCGCCATCAAGCGAGATATTTCTGCACCAATGCCGGCCGCGCCGCCGGCGATAAAGCAGACGGGGGTAGGGGTTTGCTGGTTAGTCACTAAAGTGCTCTCTCATCGTTCCAGTATCACCAAGCCAATTAGTGACACTGGTGATAGATTTGGCATTAATGTCATAATGGCATGATTGGCTTTCCGGTGTAAACCAATTGGGAGGACCCAGGAGGGGTGGTGCAAGACACAACGTCAAACGAGCCACACTTGATTTTATCGCCATCAGTGCGCCGCAAATCGACCGTGCTACTGCTGCTGATTGGTATCGTTAATGTGATTGATCGCAACGTGATCAACATTTTAGCGGAACCCATAAAGTTAGAGCTTGGCCTTCTGGACTGGCAACTCGGAGTGCTTACCGGGCTTACGTTTGCGATTTTTTATACCGGCCTGGGTCTTCCTGTTGCCCAATTGGCAGAACGTACAAGTCGCTCAGCCGTCATCACGGGCTGTTTGGTGGTTTGGTCGCTCTTCACCTTGCTGAGTGGGATGGCGCAGAATTTTCTTCATCTGTGTCTGGCTCGCATTGGAGTCGCTGCAGGTGAGGCGGGTTGCACACCGGCGGCACACTCTCTTTTAAGTGACTACTACCCGATTGAAAAACGTGCCTCGGCGATGGCGTTTTATGCGTTAGCAACGCCATTTGGTGCTTTTCTGGGCCTGATGATTGGCGGCATCATCGCTGACAGTTGGGGCTGGCGTATTGCGTTTATTACGGTTGCGATCCCAGGTTTCGTTCTTGCGCTGTTTACCATTGGCATTCTGGCCGAACCACGAAAGCTGCAAGCCAAACAGCCCGTGAAAACCGATCTTAAGGAAGACTCTGCGCAGAACACAGTCTCAATCAGGGATGCTGTTGCAAGCATCGCAGGGAAAAAGACGTTCTGGCTAGTTTCTTTTGCCGGTGCAGTTAAGGCGTTTATCGGCTATGGGCATGCCCCGTTTACCGCCTCCTTTTTCTTTCGCAATCACACCGCCGAAATCAGTCGTCTTGGCGAACAGATTGGCCTGGAGGCGACAGGTTTTCTGGGTTTATGCCTTGGGCTTATCGCTGGCGGTGGTGGGGCGCTAGGCACCTGGCTCGGTGGCGCGATTTCTGACCGGTACGCTGCCCGTGATATGCGAATATGGGTAGTGGTTCCAGCGATTGCCTCGCTTGTCACGCCCATTCTCTTTACGGCGGCCTTGCTGCAGCCTTCGGCGATTGTTGCGTTGCTTCTACTCAGCGTAAACGCCATCTTCAGCGCAATGTGGTTGGGTCCCGTTTTTGCGACGGCGCAGTCTGTTGCGCCGCCGCGCACCCGCGCGCTAGCCTCGGCACTCATTCTTTTTGTGATCAGCCTCATTGGATTAGGGCTTGGCCCGCTGACGGTGGGGGCGCTCAGCGACTGGCTCGCAATAGGGAAGGGTTACGGAACGGCAGAGGGTCTGCGCTGGGCGCTGATTTACTCATCATTAATTGGGTTTGTCTCGTTCCCACTGTTTTGGTATGCCAGGAAATTCATTAGAGAGGACATTGTTAATGACTGATGAGACGTCCGAAAGTGACCTCAGCTGGTTTTTTAAACACATAACCGAGTACCACACAGATCCTGTCAACGCTCAGGTGAAGATCGATCCACTCCCTTGCTGTATCAACCTTGGGGAGAAGGTTTTTTAGTTGTTGTGCTCGGTATCAATAAAGTTTCCCTCCATAAAAAGGACTAAAAATGTCGTTCGAGATTGATGAAACCAAAAGATACGACATGCCGGTGGTATTCGGTCCGTCGCTGTTACCCGATGTGACCGTCATGGAGGATCTGCAAAACATTGCCATAGCCTTCCTGTCTGAGCGCTCAGCGATCGAAAAGTACATTCCTCGATACTTCGAACTCGAAGGCGATCCCATCGTTTCCGTATCCAGCTCTCATAATGGGGGCGTTGACTGGCTGGGTGGGCGGCAATACAACGTGGCGCGAGTGCAGGTGAATGTGCGCTACCGGTTTCCCGAAGATCAGGCCCCCAAAAACCGTGTCCAAGAAGACCTGGTTGGACCGTACAGTCTGGTGATCTGGGAATCGGACGCAAAACCGGTAATCGCCGGGCGTGAACTGCAGGGCTATGCAAAGAT
>CAZLJY010000307.1:0-2402 GCA_964559945.1 uncultured Gammaproteobacteria bacterium
CCCATACAGATAGCCGGGTCCCCTTCACCGATGATCTCGTAGTACATCTGGTGGTTGTTGACGTTGACGATGGGCATGGCGGCTCCTTTCTCAGTCCGGGTGATGATTCAAGCTCAATGGAATTTACGCGCGCTTTTCAAATAGGAAGTCGCCGGCTCGCGACAACATGCTAGGCACGGGTTTACCCATGACCTGATCCAACCAGGCCGCAGTGTCCAGCACCTGGGCCAAGTCAACACCGGTTTTAAACCCCGAGTTATGCAGGGCATAAAGCAAGTCTTCCATGGCAATATTGCCGGTGGCCGCTGGCGCAAATGGGCAGCCACCAATGCCGCCCGTGCTGGCATCTAATCGTTGGGAGCCAGCCTCGGCCGCGGCCAAAGCGTTGGCGATGCCGGTATTTCGGGTGTTATGAAAATGGCAGCGGACCGGCAGGTCACCCGCCGCTTTTTGCACCCCTTGCACCAACGTGGTTACGTCTTTGGGCACAGCAACCCCGATGGTGTCGGCCAGGCCAATTTCGCTGGGTCCATAAGGCAGGCATAGATCCAGCAATTCCAATACCCTAGATTGCTCAACCAAACCCTCAAATGGACAGCCCCAGGCCGCGGACAAGGTCAAACTGACTGGTGTGCCTGCAGCCTGGGCCATTGCGCAAACCCGTCCAAAGGCAGCCACCGATTCCTCGGAGGTGACGCCTTGGTTTTTGAGGTTAAAGGTGTCGCTCGCAATCACAACGAATCCGACTTCGTCCACCCCTGCATCTAGCGCACGTTGCACGCCGCGCTCGTTTAAGGCCAATCCCATGAAGCAAGAATCGTCCAGTTTCGTCAGCTCGCCCATCAGATCCTCAGCATCGGCCATTTGGGGCACTCGCTTGGGATGAACAAAGCTGGTTACTTCCAGACGTCGAATCCCCGCATCCAGGGAACGACGGACAAACTGGGCTTTGTCTGCCGTTGAGACAATTTCCGGCTCAGATTGCAATCCGTCTCTAGGGCCTACTTCTACAACCTCAATAAAGCTCACAATATTCCTCCTGACTGGGCTCGCCATCAGTGCCGAGCCATACCCATGAAGTATACCTTGGAAATGTCTGTACATTTGACGGGCGGTGTCTCGCAGCTTATAAAGCAGGCCTCTAATGAAACGGATTCACCCCATGACAGAAACAACCCAAGCCACCGGCCCCAGCGGTCCACTGAAAGGACTGCGCGTCATCGAAATGGGTACATTGCTCGCCGGCCCGTTTTGTGGCCAGCTTTTGGGCGACATGGGCGCTGAGGTCATTAAGTTGGAAGCTCCCGGTATTGGCGACCCAATGCGGGTATGGGGACAGGAAAAAGCCCACGGAAAATCCCTATGGTGGCCGGTGGTGGCGAGAAACAAGAAATCTGTCACCGTCAATTTACGGGTTGCCGAAGGACAGGCCATCGTTAGAGAACTGGTGGCTCAAGCGGATTTTGTGCTGGAGAATTTTCGGCCCGGCACGATGGAGAAGTGGAATCTTGGGTACGAGCAACTGAAGGAAATTAACCCCGGCATCATCATGATCCGGGTCTCAGGCCAGGGACAAACCGGCCCCTACTCCAAGCGCGCGGGTTATGGCTCCATTGGCGAGGCCATGGGCGGCTTACGGTACGTGTGTGGCGACCCCTCCTCCCCACCTAGTCGAATGGGCATTAGCATTGGCGATTCCCTAGCAGCCACCTTCGCCACCGTCGGCGCGCTGGCTGCCCTGCACCACAAAAACCAAACTGGCGAAGGTCAAGTTGTGGACTCTGCCATTTACGAAGCCGTTCTCAACATGATGGAATCCTTAGTCACGGAGTTCGACAAGACCGGCTACATTCGAGAACGAACGGGCGCCATTTTGCCTAATGTGGCGCCGTCCAATGTGTACCCCACGGCGGATGACAAAATGATTCTGATTGCCGCCAACCAAGATACGGTGTTCACCCGCCTTGCTGCAGCAATGGGCCAGCCGGAGCTGGCCGAGGACCCACGCTATGCAACCCACGCGGCGCGCGGCGCCGTGCAGGTGGAATTGGACGACATGATCTCCGATTGGACTCGAACCTTTGATGCCGACACGCTGGTTAACCTGATGGAAGATCATGGCGTCCCGGTGGGAAAAATTTACCGTGCACCCGAGATGCTCGAAGACCCCCATTTCAAGGCGAGAGAAGCCATTATTAAGGTCATGCACCCTGAACTGGGTGAGCTAAAAATGCAAAATGTTGCGCCCAAACTGTCGTTGACCCCGGGCGCGGTGCATAGCCCTGGCCCCACACTGGGTCAGCACAACAAGCCGGTGCTCACTGAGATGCTCGGCTATACCTCTGCGCAGGTCGATAAACTGGCGGCCGACGGCGTGATTTAAACCCAGCGCCGGCTGCGGC
>CAZLJY010000308.1:0-2311 GCA_964559945.1 uncultured Gammaproteobacteria bacterium
GCAACACAATAACCCCCCACAGGCTCTCGACCAGCCCCAGAATCAACATGTCTAGGGAAAATGCGCTTAGCGATAGGAGCAAAATGGGTCTGCGGCCAAACCGGTCGGACAGCGCGCCGACGATGGGAGAAAAGACGAATTGCATCAACGCATAAACGAGCAAAGCCAGGCCGCCCCAGCGTGAGGCGGAGGCCAGGTCTCCGCCAGAAAGCTCCATCACTAGCGCCGGCATTACCGGTGTGGTTAAGCCTATGCCAGTGGAATTAATGAACGCAGTGATAACCAGAAAGACGAATGCTGCGTTGGTTCCTCGGTGGGCGGATTGCGGCACAGATTTTTATCAACAAAAATGACAGCCGGCGATGGTAGCATGTGGCCAAAATGCCGCGTCGTCAGGGTGAGCCTGCGGCGGTCCGTTGCCAACGAAATAAGGAGCTAAACGCAATGTGTGATGAACTCACCAATCAAGATTCAAAGGCCTTTCTTGAGGGAAAAGGGCTGACCCGGAGGGAGTTTGGGAAAAGTGGCGCAACGGCGATATTCGGCATGATGCTGCCAGCCGTGGTCGGCGCGGCGGACGTTGTTGAGGAGGAAGTGCTTATTGAAACGCCCGATGGGATTGCAGACGCCTATTTTGTGCACCCAGCTCAAGGCGCCCATGCAGCAGTGATTGTCTGGCCAGACGTTATGGGTATTCGAACCTCGTTTCGCATGATGGGCAAACGTTTGGCCCAGTCCGGTTACTCAACCTTGGTGGTCAATCCTTACTATCGCACCGCCAAAGGTCCGGTGACTGCTGACGGTGAGTCTTATGGTATGCCTGAGGTGCGTGAACGTCTAAGACCTCACCGAGGCTCTTTGTCGGCGGAAACCGCGGTCATTGACGGTCGGGCATTCGTTAAATACCTGGACCAGCATCCTAGCGTCGACACCGGTCGGAAGATCGGCACCACCGGCTACTGCATGACCGGTTCCTATGTCATGCGCTTGGCCGCTGCTATGCCAGATAGAATTGGTGCCGGGGGATCATTTCACGGCGGTAGGCTCGCCACCGACGCCGCTGACAGTCCGCACCAGCTAGCGTCCAAAATGCGTGCCGGATTTTTGATTGCCATTGCGGCCAACGATGATGAACGAGACCCGGAAGCCAAGGTCAAACTGCGCGAAGCGTTCGATCAGGCTAACGTCAGTGCTGAAATTGAGGTTTATACCGATACGCTTCATGGTTGGTGTCCGCCGGATTCACCGGTTTACAACGAAGTTCAGGCGGAAAAGGCCTGGAGTCGGTTGCTGGCCTTATTTGAGCGGGAGCTGGCGTAGCTCGGCCAGCTAGGTCACCTAAATTCGGTTTAGGGGTTTTTCGCTTTATCGGTTTTCCTGGGGTTTGTCCGGCCCCGGGTATTAGGTACCTGGAATATGCCCTCAACAACGCTACGTCGGCGATAGTCGACGTGGCTGCCGACCAAGACTGGCCAGCCAGCTAACGCGGGCTCGGTATCGGCAATGGCATCTAAGCGTTTGTCTGCCAAATTGATGATGTTAAAGCGGGCACCATCGAGCACCATGTCGCCCGGGTAGGTGACTGTATGAGGCTCGATCGTAAACCTCATGTAGTCGGTGGCGAGAACCTTAATAGATCCGATGTAGGCGGCAGTCATCTGGTAGTCCCCTTGAGGGAACTTCAACAACATGCTGTGGGTGCCTTTGGGAAATCCTGGGGTTTCGATATTTCCGTTGGTCCCTTTAAAGAAGAAACGCGTGTCCCGTTCGTTGGGTGAGGACAACACCAACAACAGCAGCCCTTCTTTTTCAGAGAGCATCGCTAGGTCGCGCACAGGCTGTGCGGTTTGGGTTGTTGCGCAACCCGTCACCAGTAAGCATAGAGCGAGCGTGGAAAAAGCGGCGGTCCGGATGAAGCATGGCGGGCTTGGTTTCATGGGGTAATAATACCACAGGAAAATAACCCGCAAATACTCCTCCCTGTTGTCGTTAGAGGCTGTGGTCAGTTAACCAGCCCCATCAATTCCATCAACGCATTTTGCTCTTGGGTTGCCATAGGTTTTAGTAGGGTTTTCGACGTTGCGCTGAAACTCACTTCAACCTCCTTAAGCACGCGTTTTCCAGCTTTTGATAACGCCACCAAACTCACCCGCGCATCCCTTGGGCTTGGCTCTTTTTCCACCAGTCCAATTTTCTCCATAGGGTTAAGCAGACGGGTAATGCCTGAAGCGCTCATTCCTATCTGTTCAGCCAGATCTACCCGTCGCAGGGTTTGGGCTGGAGCTGCCCGAAGATGTCGCAGGACTAGAAA
>CAZLJY010000309.1:0-2305 GCA_964559945.1 uncultured Gammaproteobacteria bacterium
GGTGTCAGTAGGCCCAATGCCGAGAGCAGGAAGGTGAACAGCAATGCCATATTGTTGTTGTAGTTCAGAGCGCCCAACATCAGCACCAGCAAAACAAACCCGAAAAACACGCCGAATCGCGTGGGCACTATGTAGACCTGACGACGGCTGATTTCCGTCGGCAACTGGGTAGGTGGCCGATGGCCGCCGAATTTGTTTAGGAAGCGATATACCCAGTCAAAAAAATCTCGCTTAAGGCCGGGGTTGGCTTTCTCACTGCCGATGGCCATTAAGGGATCGGCACCTGTGCTAACACCTGTTGCGCCAGCGTTTCTTGGTCGGCTCCGGCGTCTGCGCCCAGTCGGAGCCTGTGGGCGGCGACGGCAACAAATACAGCCTGAACGTCTTCGGGAATTAGATGGTCGCGATGGGCCAGCAAAGCCCACGCTCTGGCACTGGCGAGCACCGCTAGGGCGCCTCGTGGCGATAAGCCAGTTTGTATCCCAGGGAAGCTCCGAGTGGCGGCAATCAACGCTTGCAGATAATCCAAAAGTGCCCCGGACACATGGATCTCGCTGGCGTGTTTTTGCAATTGGCCGAGGCTATCAACGGGTAAGCTGGTCTGTGCATCTTTCAACATAACCTGGCGATCAGTTTCTTCCAGCAGACGCCGTTCGGCAGTTGGATCGGGATAACCCATGTGAAGCCGCATTAAGAATCGATCGAGTTGAGAGTCAGGCAAGGCAAATGTGCCAGCCAAATCCACTGGATTTTGCGTCGCAATAACAAAGAACGGGCTGGGTAGGGGGCGCGAAACCCCTTCAATGGTGACCTGACGTTCCGCCATGGCCTCTAGTAAAGCGCTCTGGGTTTTAGGCGTGGCACGGTTAATCTCGTCAGCCAACACCATCTGGGCGAAAATCGGGCCAGGATGAAAATCAAAGGTCTCTCGGTCTCGGCTGTAAACCGTGATGCCAAGGATGTCTGCCGGTAGCATGTCGCTGGTAAACTGGACACGCTGATATTCTAAGCCGGTTGCCACCGCGAGGGCTTGGGCGAGTGTGGTTTTTCCCATCCCAGGCACGTCCTCCAGCAACAGATGGCCATTGGCAATCATGCAGGTCAGCGCAAGCTTGATCACGGGCTCCTTGCCCACCACAATAGCGCCAATTTGTTGCAGTGCCTGTTGAGCGTTTTCATGCGCTTGAGGCAGATTGACGAGGCCTTGCGTACTCCCAGAATGTTGGGCTGGATCGGACATGCCAATGAATCTCCTAGTTGCCACCGGGTTATTACCTGATGTTATTCACAAATACTTTGACGTTACTGCTTATCGGTCAACGTCAGACAAGCCCTTAAGATGACATTGCCAGCCGCTGCCCAGCCCAAGGCAGTTAACAAGGGCCTGTTCGGGGAAAGCGCTCATCTGCCGGCCTTTAATCTCAAGGCAGGGGTCGGGGTACTGTTGATATTGTCCTTGGCCCGACTGGCCCTGTCCAACCATCTGCCCCTGTTTGGCGACGAGGCGTTCTATTGGCTGGAGGGCCGGTACCCCGCGTGGGCCTATAGTGATCTGCCGCCCCTCACCGCCTGGCTTACCCGGCTTGGTACTGAGATGACCGGGCAACACTACTTTAGCGTTCGCTTAGTGTTTTTTGTCTGTGCATTGACGCTACCCTGGGTGGTGGTTGGATTGGCAAAAACGCTGGGTGCCAGCACTAACGATGCCTATTGGGCCGGTGCGTTGTCCATGGCCTTGCCCGTTCATGGTGTTCTAGCGCCCTTTGCGCTTCCTGATGGGCCATTGAATTTGCTCTGGCTGCTGTCGGCGACCTTAACGGTGAGGGTGGTCCGCGGAAATGCGCAATTAACCCATTGGGTGTTGCTGGGGCTGCTGTTGGCGGCAGGGTTGCTGACTCATTACCGTTTCGCGCCGTTTCTTGTTGGCCTTGCTGGGTTGTTTGTTTGCCATCCGCCGGCGCGCCGACAACTGTCCCAATGGGGTCCCTGGGTCTGCGCATCGATCGCGCTGGTTGCATTGTGGCCTCAGTGGGCATTTAACGCGGCCCAGGATTTTGCTGCGCTGGAGTTCCAATTCGTTGATCGTCATCCATGGCAACCCAAGCTCTCTGGTCTTCGATTGCCATTGGTGGATGTGTTGCTGCTCACCCCCGTCTTAGCGGGCTTAATGTGGGTGTTGGTGCGTAATCTTGGGGCCTTGCGGCATTGCAATGAGGCGGCGGTGCTAATTTGGTTGGGACTTTTTCCGGTGCTTATGTACTGGGGTTTTTCACCCTTTGTTGATACCGATCGAGTGAGCTTTCAT
>CAZLJY010000310.1:0-2245 GCA_964559945.1 uncultured Gammaproteobacteria bacterium
CGAACATCCTGTTGGTGAAATTCAACCTTGGGTCCCAGTTCCTCAGCAATGGCCCGCCCAGCGTTTTCGTCAATATCGGTCATAATGACGGTTGCCCCTTCAGCGGCGAAAAGTCGCGTATCAGCTTCACCAAGGCCTTTGGAGGCGCCAGTGACTATGGCAATTTTTTGATCGAGTCGTTTCATGGTTTTTGGCTCCAAAGTGAAGGGCGGGTAATCGTTTTGCTAGTGGTCAATCATTTGTCTTGCTGCAATTATAGATTTATCAAGTTGTATTGTATTTTGCTAAGCCCTATCAAAACTGAGGAGCGTGGTGTGGATCCATTAGCAGAATTGGTCGCGCGGGAGGAAATCAAGAAGCGACTTTACACCTATTGCCAATCGATTGACCAAGGAGACTGGTTGACGCTGAGATCCTGTTTTGGTGAGGAGCATGTCCACAACCATGGCTCTTATTCCGGTTCTGTGGACGGTTTCGTTGAACATGCCCGGCGCAATTTGCAGCCATTTTCGGCCTGCCAACATACGTTATCAAACTTGGTGGTGGATTTTGATGACGATGGCAGGTCGGCAAGATCGGAAGTGTATTTCAACGCCATCCACTCGATGGACGGTTCAAAGTCCAAAGGCACCCGATTTGAGCCAAAGGACCTGGGGCAGGGGATCGATTGGTTTGTCGCGGGTGTTTACCGAGACCAATGGGTTTTGCGTGATGGCCATTGGCTGATTATTGAGCGAAATGCGTCCCATCTTTGGGAAAAGATTGAACCGAAGACGCCAAAACCGTGATGTTTTATCACGTTCCACGTTCACCTATCAGCCTGTTGAAAAAGCCATCGATGGCTTTTTTCAAGACCCTGCCACAACATACGCTTGAGCTCGGGCTGAATTCTGGAACATAGCCACATCATGACAACATTATCTCTGCCGTATTCCATCGCCCAGATGGTCAAAGACCGTGCCGATGAGCTGGGTGATACGCCGGTTTTTTACTTTAACAGTGAGCCCGTTACCTATAGGGATCTGCATCGCAACAGCAACAAAACGGCCAATAGGCTGGCAGCCAGTGGCATCAAAAAGGGCGACCGGGTGGCTTTCCTCGGTAAGAACTCGCCAAGCTATTTTGAGTTAATTGCGGCAGCAGCAAAAATTGGTGCGGTCATTGTGCCCATTAATTGGCGCTTGGCGGGGCCGGAGCTTAAGTACATTCTTAATGACTGTCAGGCCAAAAAGGTATTTTTGGAGCTCGACTTTCTACCGAACTTGGAAGCGATAAAAGGTGATCTTACCCTCAACCCTGAGACGGTTTTGCTCACCGGCAACGCGCCGACGACCACCTCCTATGAAGATTGGCGCACGCCATTTCCTGACCAAGATCCCGGAGTGACGGTGACCGCAGACGATGAGGTAGTTCAACTCTATACCTCAGGCACCACCGGACGGCCCAAAGGCGCACTGTTGACCAGCACCATGTTGCTGTCATTGAGAGGTCAGGCCAGCAGCGATG
The DNA here is from genome assembly GCA_964559945.1 of uncultured Gammaproteobacteria bacterium. Lineage (GTDB taxonomy): Bacteria > Pseudomonadota > Gammaproteobacteria > Xanthomonadales > SZUA-38 > JANQOZ01. The sequence continues at coordinate 1,507 of CAZLJY010000310.1, forward strand.
TTGTGGAAGACTGGCAGCGTTACGAACAAGGGGAAACCGGACTGCTAGTGATGCCCTGTTTTCATGTTGGCGGCACCAGCTTTGGCTTAGGCATTATCTTCAATGGCGCCAACTCGGTGATTTTGCCCGAGTATGACCAAGATCAAATTATTCAACTGATTGAGCAGTTCAAGGTGAGTAAGGTGTTCATGGTTCCTGCGGCATTAAAAAGTCTTTTGGACAATCCAAGTCTGCAGTCAGCGGATGTTCGCTCACTGCGGCACATCTACTACGGCGCCTCACCGATACCGTTAGAGTTAATGAAAGCGGCGATAAAACGTTTCGGCTGCGCCTTTGTGCAAATGTACGGGATGACGGAATCCGGGGGCACCATTGTTGCGTTGACACCAGAAGATCATGACCTTAACGGCGGCGAGAAAATGGGTTCTGTCGGCAAGGCGCTGGTTGGGGTGGAGCTAAAGATCATTGACCGCGCTGGACACACGTTACCCGCCGGTGAGGTAGGCGAAATCGCGACTCGTTCATCAAAGAATATTAAGGCTTACTGGAATCTTCCCGAGGCGACTCAATCTACCATCGATGATGAGGGGTGGCTGCGTACCGGCGATGCAGGCTATCTGGACAGTGATGGGTATCTGTATATTCGAGATCGTGTGAAGGACATGATCATTTCTGGCGGCGAGAATATCTATCCTGCGGAAGTGGAAAATGCCTTGCTTAGCCATCCGCAGGTGGGGGA
>CAZLJY010000311.1:0-2203 GCA_964559945.1 uncultured Gammaproteobacteria bacterium
TCCCAGCAGTGCAGCGCAGGTGCTGGAAAGCCTGGCGCCAATTATTACTGCGCTGGCAGCGACGCCTGATGATGCGGCGGAGCTGGAATATGGATCAACATTGGAGCCCTTAAATGGTGAAGGGAAAGAGCAAGGCGGCGAGCAAAAAACGGTCAGATCGACGGCAAACGAAATGGCTAAAGATACCGTCAAAATGGACTCTGGTGTCGCTGATACTCGGCGTATTGATCGCTGAGAGTGCGTTCTCGGAAAGCCTAAGCAGCTTGCTGGAAAAACTGGGCCTGGCACCAGATAACTACTGGGTTGCCAGTAACGGAACTCCAGTGCCATTGACTCAGGAAATAAATTCCTTGGTTGATGTGAATGAGGTTCTCCTGCTGCGTCAGCGACCTGAAGGCTTTGAGCCAGTGGGCTGGTTTGAAATTTCGCAGCAGGATCGGGCCGCTGCGTTTTCCAGCGCCAAAAAACTGATGCTGGATAGTTCTGCGCCAAGCGCGGCGCTGACGCTAAGTGGTCCCTGGGTGACAACCGATAGTGGGACCATTTTGGCGGCACCTGACGTAAAACTGGTCATGACCTTTGAGGATGTGGCTGGCGTCAATAACTGGCGTTTGACGGACTTTAATCAACCGTCATCGGCAGACAGTCGTTGGGCTATGGGTGACCATGAGCTAGTGCTAATCGCTACCGATGCCTTAGGTAACAAGGGGCAGGCGGGTCGTCTCGATTTTTCGATAGACGACCGTGGGCCTAATGTCGACTGGGAAATTCGTTCGGATCCCCTAGCGAAGGGCCCTAAGGGAAGTGTTTACGCCCCGCCGGTTGCTGTGCAATTGTCTGCAGCGGATCAGGCCGGCGTTCAGCTGTTGGAGATTGATGATGGTAGTGGTTGGCGATCTGTCCAAACCGGGTCATCGTTGAACATTCAAAGCAGCGGTTTTAAAGCTCGAGCCCGGGATGGCTTAGGCAACGTCACCCAAATTGGAGCGAGTTGGATCTATGACCTTGATGCGCCCCAAATTCATGTGTCGGCTGCAGGGGTGGCGATTGCTGAAAACGACGAGATTGCTTTAGCCGTCGGCGAGTCAATAGATATCTTGGTGACTGACGACGGGGTGGGTGTGGCAGAGTCCAGCTATCGTTACAACCGCAAACAGCGTCGGAAGTTGCCCAAAACGATTCGCTTTGTTGATCGCGGTTGGTATCAGGTTGAAATCCGAGCGGAGGACAAGCTTGGCAATGAGCGAATTCGACACGTTGACGTTCGCACCTCGCCCAGGGGCTATCGACCGCAGCGGGCAGGAAGAATGATGGATGATCAACCATGAAACCGCTGCTTGGACTTGTCTTATTTGCTTGTTGGGTGAATGTGGCGGCTCAGGAACAGGTCGATGACACGGTGGGCGTGCACATCGTTAAACCTGGGGAAACGTTGTGGGACATCACCCGTTATTACCTGGGTGAAGATTTCTTGTGGAAAGAAAACTGGCGCCTTAACCCCGAGATCAAAGATCCCAACCGACTTCGGATCGGCCAGGAATTGACGGTGATCAAGGAACGAAAAATTACCGCGAAAAAAGCCTTGGTAAGAACCGTTGCCAACGAAGTTGATAAGAACCTTCAGCGCACCGCCTGGCAGACCGCGCAACCGGGTGACGAACTGGCTGAGCGCGATGGGGTAAGAACTCGCCAAAGCTCATCAGCGGAATTGCAGTTTACCGATAATTCTCTGCTGCGGGTCGGGGAGTTTTCGCAAGTTTTTTTGCAACAAAAATCGACGACCTTGCGGGGGGTCGATCAGGGTCGAATCGAGGTGCGTCGGGGCGCTGCAGAGCTTGTATTCGCGCCCATGAGTCGGCGTAAAACGGAAATCGAATTGATTGCCGGGTCAGCGGTAAGCAGACCCACCCCGGATGCAACCGGCCGAGGTCAAATTGCTGCAGCGGCAAGCGAAACTGACGGCACTGCCAAAGTGATGGTGTATGAGGGCGCTTCCACCGTTGAGGCCTCCGGCGCCCAAGTCGAACTCCCCAGGGGAACCGGCTCCAGTGTGCCTGCCAAAGGGCCTCCATCGCCGCCAGAAAAATTACTTTTATCGCCCCGGGGCCTGGCCCCTAGCGATAGTGCCGTCTGGAAGGTGGCTAACATGCGGGTTTCCTGGGAGTCGGTGGCCGCTGCCGATCATTATCGGGTGGAGGTATGT
>CAZLJY010000312.1:0-2180 GCA_964559945.1 uncultured Gammaproteobacteria bacterium
GGCGGGAACGCGGTGGACGCTGCGGTAGCTGCCTGTTTAGTGTCTGCAGTCACCGAACCGGGAATGGTCGCTTTGGGTGCAGGGGGGTACGTGGTGATCTGGCCCAGCGAGGGTGACCCTATCGCCATTGACGGCGGCGTGGAGATGCCTGGTCGAGGATTGTCGGCAGATCGCTTTGGCAAAGGTGCGCAGTCCGTACACTTAGACTATTTCGATGGCACCGATGCGCTGGTGGGTGCGGGTACCGTGGCAACGCCTGGGGCCTTGGCGGCGTTTGCCATGGCCTCTGAGCGTTTTGGGCGTTTGCCCTGGCGGGAGTTGGTGCTGCCGGCGGTTGAGATTGTTAAAGCGGGCTTTCCGATGCGCCCGCCCTCCCATCGTTATCTCACCGCTTCACACCAGTTGATCTTTGGCCGCGAACCCGACAGCTTTGCCGCCCTTCACGATCAATCCGGCGCATTGTTGAATATCGGCGATACCCTCCAAATTCCCTATCTTGCCGACAGCCTTCAGTTGATTGCCGATGAAGGTGTCAGCGCGTTTTACCAAGGTGACTTAGCAGCAGCCATCGCTGCCTGCATTGAAGCGGGGCAGGGCATTCTTACCCGAGAAGATTTAGCGGCTTATCAACCTATCGTGTCTGAGCCCATGGCTTACACCCTAGGGCCTTGGCAGCTTGTATCCGCGGCGCCTTCGGCCGTTGGCGGCAGCCTGCTTGGGGTTATGGTGAGTCAGGCAGAGCAGCACATGCCTGCCAGTGAGCCCTGGGGGCGAGATTGGTTGCAGCGGGTGGTGGAAATTCAGAATGAGGTGCTGGGCTACCGTAGCCGCGTGTTGGATGTCTCAGCCGATTTTTCTGACCAGGCTCGGGCGTACTTTCGCCAGCAGGTTCCCGTGGCCAAAGATTCCGCCAGTACGGTTCACAACAGCGTTGTGGATTGCGATGGTAATGCCTGCTCCATCACCTTGTCGGCTGGCTATGGCTCCGGTGTGATGCCGCCGGGTACGGGTATTTGGTTGAACAACTGTCTAGGTGAGCTGGAGCTTAACTGCACGGGCTTTCATTCGCTTTCGCCGGGTACACGGCTTTTGTCCAATATGGCGCCCACCACCGGGCGCAGCGCAGCGGGGGATGTGCTGTCCCTGGGCTCGCCCGGTTCAGGGCGGATCACCACGGCGCAGTTTCAGACGTTACTTAACCTGGTGGTTCTTGGGTGGTCTTTGGAAGAGGCCATCGCTCATCCTCGAGTACATGTGGCCCAGCCTGGGTCAACGCCTGTTGTGCATATTGAGCCAGGGTTGACGCCTTTTGCAGGGGAAGTGAATTGGCATTCGGTGGAACAGCGAGACACCTATTTTGGTGGGGTTGGGGCGGTGATCCTGAAAGATGGGTCGATGGACGCTGCCACCGACTGCCGGCGCTCTGGCGCCGTGGCGTTTGCCTAGCGAGCGGTGCTTAAGCCAGGGTTTGTAAGGCAGTCACTGGCTAACACTTGCCACAGACTCTGGCTGCGGTACCATCCGGCCACCCCTTTCAATTGAAAACCTACGTTGCTTCACAATCCCCATACCGCTGAAACGTTTCTTGAGCCCGGTGAACCGGCCGCTTTTGAGTGCCTCAACACCGATAGCCAATCCAACGTTTTGCTTATTTGTGATCATGCCAGCAACCGGGTGCCTTTTGTGCTCGACGACTTAGGGCTCGATCATCAGGCCCGTCAACGCCACATCGCCTGGGATATGGGGGCGGCACACATGACGCGATTTTTGGCTGGTCGGCTAGGTGCGACCGCGGTGCTTGCCAACTACTCCCGTCTCGTGATGGACCTAAACCGCAACCCCGATACCGATGATGCCTATCCAGCGGTGAGCGACTTTACCGTGGTGCCGGCCAATCAAGGCCTGTCTCAGGAAGATCGTGATCTACGCAAGGCAGCGTTGTTTGATCCTTACCACGGCGCCATTGAACGGCAATTGGATTTGATACGAGCCCGGGGCGTAAGCCCAGCGCTGGTGGCTATCCATAGCTATACCAAAGAGCTGCTTGCCGGCGGACCGGATCGGCCTTGGCATATTGGTGTGCTGTATGAAAAAGACCAGCGCATCGCCCATGGTCTGATTGCCTCGTTAAGTAAAAATGAAACGGTCACCGTGGGCGATAACAAACCCTATTCGGGTTC
>CAZLJY010000313.1:0-2179 GCA_964559945.1 uncultured Gammaproteobacteria bacterium
CTTTGTTGTGCTCCGGTTGCAGCTTTGCCAATCAGCCTCAGGGAAACCCTTTGTGTTGGCGGCTTCCAGTGAAGTTGGCTGGCCGGAAGGTTTCAACGACATCCTGCGACGTGCGTTTGATCTAACAAGCACTGAGGCCGACGTGGTGCAAAGCCTTGTTGAGTGCTGCTCTGTTAAAGAGATCGCAGCACAGCGCGGCCGTTCCATTGATACAGTGCGGGCACAGATCAAGTCGATCCTGTCCAAGACTGAAACACGTTCTCAGGTGGAGCTTATCCGCCTGGCGCTGTCTGTTATGGACATGGCCAATCTAACCTTAGATGCCAACATGGAACCAAGGTTGATTAGCAAAGGGTATGAGACGCTCAAGCCGCTGAGTTTCCAAAGCCTCACAACCGCAGATGAACGCCGGCTAGATTATCTGGTGCTCGGCGATCCCACTGGACAACCGGTACTTTTCCTACCGCTTGATTATGGTCTGATCCGTTGGCCCGCCTCTGCTGAGGCGGAAGCTGCAAAGCGCGGTTGGCGCATCATCGTGCCAGTGCGTGCTGGCTATGGGCGCTCTGATCCCCTGAAAAAGAATGCTCCAATTGACGAAGCGGTGCTTACAGATACCTTACAAATCCTTGCCGCAGAAAATGTCACGCGCTGCCCGATCGTCTCTCTGGGCAGTGACTCCTACTATGGGTTCCAACTGGCCCGGCTTAATCCCGAAATGTTCACTGCACTGATAGCCTGCGGTGGGGTTCTACCCATGACGCGAAAAGAGCAATTTGAGCGCATGGAAAAATGGCACCGCTTCATACTCGCGGGCGCTAAATACACCCCACACCTGCTGCCCTTTATGGTTAAGGCAGGTTTTTTGCTGGCCCGCAAGATCGGCAAACGGGGCTTCCTGCATGCGGTCTACGGTAATTCTCCGGCAGATGTCGCTACCTTTGAGGATCCAGAGGTGTTTGAGGCCCTGGTCACAGGATCAGAGGTCGCGCTGTCAGAAACCCATTCTGCGCATGATAGTTTTTCAAAGATGCTGCTAGGCGCACAAAACGGCGATTGGTCAGCTGATGTAGATGCCGTAAAAGGTCAGCTACCGGTCATTTTCTTGAATGGGGCAGATGACCCACAGGTGCCTGCCAAAACGTTGGAAGACTTCAAGACCGATCACGACTGGATCGACTACCGTTTCTACGATGACTGCGGCCAGCTGCTGTTCTTCCAAAAATGGGCTGATGTTCTCACCCTTCTAGAAAAATTTCTTATCAAATAGTCAATTATACCCAATCTGGGGTATGACGCCTCCGCGCGCGCGCCGTAATATCTACCTATTAAACTAAGGTAGTTAAAATTGTTCCAATTTATTCAAGACGTTAATGCCGCACCAGAACTACTCCAAGGGGTCGGGGTGTTTGGTTTTCTGCTCTACGTGGGGTCATTTTGGGCCATTCAGAACGGAAAAATTTGCGGCAATGGGATTATTTACCCACTTCTTCAGGTCGCCGCAGCCCTTTGCGTTCTCCTGAGTTTACTTGTTGCGTTCAATCTCCCGTCGTTCCTTATCCAGATAAGTTACGTCGCGATTGGGCTTTATGGCGTGTTGCTGCGTCGCTGCACACGTTCGGGGGGTGCAAATCCCAAAACTCCAATAGGCACCCCTGCCTAAAGTAATTTTAGTAGAAATTTTTAGCATCTATAGTGGGGGCGACTTTCGGGTCGCCCTTTTTACTTGGGAAAGGGCTCACAAAGTGGCCCTTCCATTCTGTCAAGAAACAGGTCTGGTATGCTGACAAAGCTGCCGCTTGCCAAAGCAAAGCGAACAACCGCTTCAACGCTTGAAATGAAAAAGGGCGCGCTCCAATCGTGGCAAGCGCGCCCTCAAGTCTTCAGACTTTCAATGGGGTCGCGCCGCGTTCCCACTTCAGGGGATGGAACACTTCGTCAACCGGGGTGACCGCCACGTGGTTGATGTAATTGGACATGGTTTTTTGAGCGATACCCAACACAACATCCAGCACAGAGCGATGGCTGTAACCGGCAGCAAAGAATGCTTCGAGTTGCTCGTCTGTCGCGTTTCCACGCTCGCGTACCATTTGGATTGTGAATGTGCGCAGGGCTTCTAGCTTCGCCGTTGGCAGTGGTGTTTCGTTGCGCAGTGCTTCTGTAATCTCGTCAGAAACCT
>CAZLJY010000314.1:0-2177 GCA_964559945.1 uncultured Gammaproteobacteria bacterium
CACTCACCCTGCAATATATTTGCACTAGTGCACATACAATTTATACTAGTGCATATTATTTGTTAGTGTCAACGAATCGAATCAGGAACTGCGTATGGCTGAAGACGAAATAGAGTCGGAAACGCCCTCCGATAACGGTCAGACACGACGTCGCCTGCGTGCTCGTCAGAGCCTGATTACGGCTGCTGATGAACTGTTTACAGAGATAGGTGGCACCGAAGAGGAAGCTTACGCCGCCACGACCATCGATATGATCGTTGCGCGGGCCGGTGTTTCTCGGCGAACTTTTTTCAATCACTTCTCGGGCAAAGCCGACGTTTTGTTGTTGGATCTCAAAACCTCTATCGAAGACCACATAGCAGCATTCGAACAAAGACCGCAGAGTGAACATCCACTGCTCTCAATCATTCGAGCGACGGAAACCATTTCTCGGGCTTTTTTGGCAAACCCAATCAACGCGCGCCGTGCGCAACGCCAGGCGAAACTTGGACACCTCAAACCAAACCAATGGTCGCTGATTGGCGAATGGGAGAGCCGACTAGCCGAACGTATTGCAGAACGTCTAGCGGGAAAGAACACACATGGTCGCGCCCGCGTTATAGCCGGAGCGGGCTTAGCGGTAATCCGAGGTAGTCTCACTGACCGAGAAGATAGGGATAGGTATCTCGACTCTTCTTCGCGACTGCCCGATACGGAGTTGGCCGTTCTGTTTCACGAGATGGCTGCCTCGTTGGAAGATTAGAACGGGACACTAGGAGAAAGTACTGTGAAGCATGTTGTGATGTCTGTTGGTTGCGCGTTGGTGTACGTCCTCACCGGCTGTGGGGGCGTGGAGCCGAACCAGGCTGCGGTGTCGAGTGACCGCCCTAACATCCTGTTGATTGTTGCTGACGATTTGGCCTTTACTGACCTGGGTGCCTTCGGGGGCGAAATCTCAACGCCCAATCTTGATCATTTGGCCCGAACAGGCCTGCGATTAACCAACTTTCACACCGCTCCAAGTTGTGCACCAACCAGAGCTATGTTGCTGACCGGCACCGACAACCATCTGGCCGGCATGGGTTCTCAGGCAGGTCTCGAGACGGAGAACCAGGAAGGACATAGCGCCTATCTGAATAAGCTGCTCCCGTCAGCGCCCACGGTTGCCGAGCATTTTCAGACACTCGGATACCGCACGATGGCATCGTCGAAGTGGCATCTTGGGCACGAAGCGCCGTACCTTCCAGGTGCCCGCGGATTCGACCGCAGTTTTGTATTGCTTGAAGGGGGCGGTGGCCATTTTGACGACACGCCGGTGTTTGAGCAGTTTGGCGCCGCGCATTGGCTGGAAGACGACCAGCCATACGAACTGCCTAAGGAGTTTTACTCCAGCGACTATATGACTGACAAGCTGATGGATTATCTGGGCGCAGGCGACGAGCCGTTTTTTGCGTATCTGGGGTTTACCGCACCCCATTGGCCGTTACAGGCACCGGCAGAAGACATTAGCAAATACCGCGGGCGCTATGATGAGGGTTGGCAGGCACTGCACCAGGCAAGATTGGCAGGCGCCAAGCGCGAAGGGGTTATCGCGCGAGATGCTCAAGGTGTTGCCCAAGAGCCAGGCGTGCAGAGTTGGCAGGACCTCAGCCCGGAAGAACAGCAGGTTGCCGTCGCGAAGATGGAAGTCTACGCAGCTATGATCGACCGTCTCGATCAGAACGTTGGCCGACTGCTGCGTTACCTCGATCAACTGGGCGAACGGGAAAACACGGTCATCTTTTTCATGTCAGATAACGGGGCCGAAGCTCACCCTATAGAATTGCTGGACGGAGTAAGGCCATGGGTCGATGCAAACTTCGACAATTCTGCGGCTAACATCGGCCATCAGTCTTCCTACGTCACACTGGGGCCATCCTGGGCGAGAGCAACCGCGGCGCCCTTTCGCGATTCCAAAAGCAAAATGGCGGAAGGCGGTGTACGCGTTCCCGCGTTTGTGCATCTGCCCGGTGGCGATGCAGGCATCGATGGCTCATTCATGCGAGTGATGGATTTAATGCCGACGTTTCTGCAGCTCGCCGGAGGACAACCACCCGCCGACATCATGGGTCGCTCACTGCGTAACCGTTGGCTGAGAGGCGAGGCTGCCTATACCGCCGAAGAAACTATCGCTGGTGAAACCTACAACCGGAAATACG
>CAZLJY010000315.1:0-2128 GCA_964559945.1 uncultured Gammaproteobacteria bacterium
TGGTGTGGCAGGCCGCACTGAGCGTGCAGCGCGAAGCCCAGAACGCAGACACACCCTCGGTGACGCCCATCAACCAAGCGCCCATTTCCTGGTGGCAAAAACTTTTGAGACCCGCCATTGCCGGCCCAGCCCTTGCTGCCAGTGCGGCGCTGGCCGTCGCTCTGGTTTGGATTAACCAACCTTCGCAGTTAGAACCACTAGCCTCGCCTGAGGCCAGTGGCGTGCTGCGCGGCGCCGGCGAAGTCGGACCCAAGTTGATGGACCATGGACCCTTGCTGACAGTGGGTGAAACACTCAGCTGGACGCCATTCGATGATGCGGTCGGCTATGAACTCACACTGACCAATGAATCGGGCCTGGTCAGCAGTGCGATTGTTGCCAGCCCGCCTTATGCTCTTGAGGACAGCATTCTCAGCCCGTTTTCCAGCGGTGAAGAATTACGCTGGACGGTGACCACAGTCGGCGGCGCGGCTGATGGAGCCCGCTCAATGACTCAACGCTTTATTCTGAAGTAGTGGGTTCAATTTGCGCCACACTCGATAAAAACGATAAAAATTTTCACAACCAGGGGAATAGTCATGCCAAACAATGAACAAGAACCGAATAACCCGCCACCATGGATGACGTTTGCAGCGGCCGCCATCGGTGCAGCGGCAGGTGCAGCGGTTACCATCGCCGTGTTGGACAACGGCAGTGGCGAAAATCAGACCGGTCAACTGATGCCACCCGCGGTTGAGGCGGTGATCGATACCTCGCGCACCGGCTAAGGCGACTGACATGGGTTGTTGAGCATTCTTCGACCAAAATTATGGTTGGTTGCCGCCTTCGGGCTAGCAACCCTGCTGGGGTGCACAGTCGCCTCAGCTTTTCCCTGTTTCGATGTTGCCAGCGCTCAACAATGCTGGCGCGAATACGCTAGTAACAACCAGGACCCGGACTACCAACTGGCACGCGCTTCACTGCAGTTGCGCAAACAACAGTCCCAGGGGCCAGCCGGTTTACTAGAACTTTCATTGGCCCAGGTTTCGTTCCTGCAAAACGATTACGAAGGGGTGGTCTCCTATGCCACCGAGGCCGCTCATCAATGCATGGTCGGCAGGCGGCCTGGCTGCGAATTGCAAGCACGACGCTTTCTGGGCAACGGACTGGATCAATTAGGCCAGCACAAACGCTCCATTTGGGAGGCCGAAAAGACCTTCGCCCTGGCCCAACTGTTGGAAAGCCCACTGGACCAAGTTAAAGCCGCTAATATGTTGGCCCGCTTTCGGATATACGGCCTGGACGACATGCCTAGGGCGCTAGCAGTGTTGGAAATGACAGAGGCTTATGTGCCGGAGGCCGATCCTGTTACTCAATTGTTTTTTCGCCATTGGCAAGGCCAAGCGTCCATCCGCCTCGGCCAGCTCAGCCGTGCAGTGCTTGCGCTTCGCGCGGTAGCGAAGGAAACCCCAGACGCCCGCTATGTCGGCCTTGCCCAGATCAGTCAGGCTGAGGCCCTTGGCATCGAACTTCGATTGGCTCCAAACACCACCCAACGGGAACAGATTTTGGGTCAACTCCAAGCCATGGCTGAAGATCCCAAGTTGACGAGCCAGGTTCGTATCCATGCACTGTTTCTGCGCCATGCCAATTTGCCAGAGGCAAACTCCGAGACAGCACTGGGGCAATGCGTACAAACAGCCATTGATACCGGCCATCATGAACTCACAGTCCGCTGCCAAGCTCAGCTGGCTCTGACTCTTGCAAGACAAAAGCCGCTGTTGGCCAGACATTGGTTAGACGCGGCCAGGCAGACCCTGGATCAAGGGCGGACCCCGGAGTTAGAACTCACCGTTACCCGCGCCGAGCTGCGTCTGTTGTGGCATGAACCAGTAACCCAGAAAACGCTGGATCGGAGCCTCACACTGCTCGATATTGTTGAGCGCGCACGAACCTTACAGCAAGGTAATCGGGCCACCGAATTACTAGGTTTTCTTGGCGATGAACACTACTGGCTGGCCGATCAAATCGTCGCCGCGGTGCAGACACAAGCTTTGCCAGATGATGCCCTTATGACAGCGCTGGCTATCTTGGAGCAAGCCCGCTCTCGGCAGCGATCGGCCAGTCGCTCGACGGCAATCTATAGGGA
>CAZLJY010000316.1:0-2127 GCA_964559945.1 uncultured Gammaproteobacteria bacterium
AAGTGCATTGCGCCATGCTCGAAAAAAAGGTCCTTTGAATGGCTGAATTGGCCAAAGAAATACTGAAAGTCAATCTCGAAGACGAAATGCGTCAGTCCTATTTGGACTATGCAATGAGCGTTATCGTAGGACGCGCATTGCCCGATGCTAGAGACGGTCTAAAGCCTGTCCACCGGCGGGTTTTATACGCCATGTCTGTTCTGGGTAATGATTGGAACAAAGCGTATAAGAAGTCGGCGCGGGTTGTGGGTGATGTGATTGGTAAGTATCACCCCCATGGCGATTCTGCAGTCTATGACACCATCGTTAGGTTGGCTCAGCCCTTTGCCATGCGTTACATGTTGGTGGATGGCCAAGGCAACTTCGGATCGGTAGACGGTGACCGCGCAGCGGCCATGCGTTACACCGAGATCCGGATGTCCAAGCTGGCCCATGAGCTGTTGCGGGATCTTGATCGTGAGACGGTGGATTTTGCGCCAAACTACGACGAGACCGAGTCTGAGCCAGTGGTGCTGCCCACTCGGGTTCCGAATCTGTTAGTCAATGGATCGGCCGGTATCGCTGTCGGTATGGCGACCAATATTCCTCCCCACAATCTCACCGAAGTGATCAGCGCCACGTTAGCGTTGATGGACGACTCAGAGCTGGGTGTTGAGGAGTTAATGGAGCATATGCCGGGTCCGGATTTTCCTACGGCTGGGATCATTAACGGCGCCGCCGGCATCCGGGAGGCTTATCGTACTGGCCGAGGTCGCATCTATGTTCGCGCCAGCACCGATGTGGAAACCGACGAACGCAACGGCAAGCAGTCAATCATCGTTAGCGAATTGCCTTACCAGGTGAACAAAGCCCGCTTGATCGGCAAGATCGCTGAGCTGGTCAAAGAGAAAAAGCTGGAAGGCATAACCAACCTTCGCGATGAGTCCGACAAAGATGGCATGCGGATGGTGATTGAGCTGCGTCGCGGCGAAGTAGCAGATGTGGTGCTGAATAACCTGTATCAACAAACCCAGATGCAGAGTGTTTTCGGAATCAATATGGTGGCGCTGCTTGATGGTCAACCTAGACTGCTGAACTTAAAGCAGGTCTTGGAAGCGTTTATTCGCCATCGCCGGGAAGTGGTAACTCGCCGTACCCTGTTCGATCTGCGCAAAGCCCGTGACCGAGCTCACGTGTTAGAAGGTTTGACCGTTGCGTTGGCAAACATTGATGAAATTATTGCCTTGATCAAAGCATCACCTGGGCCTAAAGATGCGCGGGAAGCGTTACAGGCCAGGCGCTGGGAGCCCGGTGTAGTCTCCAGTTTGCTAGCAAGATCTGGCGCCGAGACCACTCGGCCAGAAAATTTGGACCTGTCGCTGGGCCTGACAGACGATGGGTACCAACTGTCTGAAGTGCAAGCCCAATCCATCTTGGACTTACGACTTAACCGTCTGACAGGTCTTGAGCAAGACAAACTGGTTGCTGAATACGAAGAAATTCTTGAGGCGATCGCGGAATTGTTAGCCATTTTGTCCAATCCAGACCGACTAATGGCAGTGATTCGCGATGAACTTGAGGACCTGAAAGAAAAGTTCGGCGACGAGCGACGCACGGTGATCAACGAAAAGCACACTGGGCTAAGCTTGGAAGACTTGATCAGCGAAGAAGACGTGGTGGTGACGCTGTCCCATGCCGGATACGCAAAAGCGCAGCCGCTGGATGCCTACCGAGCGCAGCGCCGGGGTGGGCGAGGGCGTTCGGCTACCAGCATGAAAGACGAAGATTTCGTCGACAAACTCTTTGTTGCCAATACCCATGACACGCTGCTTTGCTTCACCTCCAACGGCAAGGTTTATTGGATCAAAGTGTACGAATTGCCCCAGGCATCCAGAGCAGCCCGCGGCAAACCCATTGTTAATCTTCTACCGCTGGACGAAGGTGAGCGAGTCAACGCCGTGTTGCCGGTGCGAGAGTTTCTGGAAACCGAGTATGTGTTTTTTGCTGCCCGTTCCGGTTACGTGAAGAAAACCCCCTGTTCGCCCTTTTCCAGCCCCAGGCCCAACGCCATTATTGCCATTGACCTCTGGGGGGGGGTGGAGCTTATGGAGTTTTCTTTCCCCGCCGGCCGGAGCCCCTCCTTGTGGT
>CAZLJY010000317.1:0-2103 GCA_964559945.1 uncultured Gammaproteobacteria bacterium
AGATCGAATACATCGAACACGGCGGCGTGCTGCACTACGTGCTGCGCGACCTGGCCAAATCGGATGCAATTGCAGCGGAATAAGCTGGCATCAATATACGCAGGGGTTCGCCAAGTTTTTGGCGGACCCAATTCAGATTGAGCTGGTTCGTGCAGCGATTCCCCCAACCTCAATCCAGACGAGAAAAACAGAATCGCCACGCAATTCTAACCTGTAGTACTCACAGGGGGAGAGGCAGACATTCAATTGTGGCAATTTTCTAGAAACAGTCGAAAGTCTAACTCGCTGTTGTTTCCACTTTGAGCCAATATTCTCCTTAAATACCTAAAATCTTTTCTTTCCTGATCACTACCGCATAGGTGGTGTTGAACTCGCGGATTCAATCAACAACAGGAGAGAACATGCTTAAAACCCTTTCGACAGCTTCCATCATCGCACTTATGTCATCTGGCGCATTCGCAGCTACCATTTCAACGCTTGCCGACGAAAGCGTATCGATCAGCCCATTCGGCTTGCCCAATACGGCGGCATACGGCCAAACGTTCACATTGGACGCTGCCGCAACACTGAACAGCCTGACTTTCCTTATCAATGATGGTGGCTCAGCGATCTCTTATGATCTGCACATTGCAGCCTGGAACGGATCAATGGTGTCTGGCGCATCCCTCTTCACATCCAGCGGCTCTACCGCTGGTGTCGCCGATTTTGCGGCTGTCTCATCCAGTTTGGGTGACACATTAGCTGCTGCAGGTCAGTATGTTGCCTTTTTCCAGGCGACGTCCACAGGCAGCGCACAATGGCGCGGTACAGACTCAGCGGGCACTTATGACGGGGGCGAGTTCGTTTTTCAAAACAATGGCGGTAACGTATCCCAGTGGACTACCGTCAATTGGAATGCCTTCGGATCCCTAGATTTGGCATTTGAAATCGTGACGGACAGTGTCGCGGCTGTGCCATTGCCAGCCTCCTTGCCGCTACTTCTGGCCGGCTTCGGTGGATTGGCTGCAATGCGTCGTCGCAAGAACGCTTAAATCAAGCTCACAGATTGTGAAGAGCCCCGGTCAGATCCTGACCGGGGCTTTTTTTATGGCTAAGCAATTTTGACGCTCGTCAAGTTTCTTTCCCCTGAAAGAGTCAAGGCCATCCGACTATCTTTAGTTTGTAACTAGTAAAGTGGTTTTGTAACGATCATGCGCCTTATCTTGATCACCTTACCCGCCCTGCTCATTGCCGCGTTGGCGATCCACGGGGCGTCAACGACAATCGCCAAAACGCCTCCCTCGGGGTGTAAGAGCGAAGCTTCTTGCGAGTAATGACTATTTTTAACGAGTGAATTAGACCGCAGCACATCAGTGACTGCGGTCTTTTTTCTTGTCCGGCAGCTATGATCCCCCGAAAACAGGTCTATTGGTTTTTCAAGGCCTCATTGAGAGCCGGTAAAAACCGCTGTTCATAGTCACTGCCAATCAGAGGCCCGGCGTAGCGGAACAGCACCTTACCTGTGCCATCCAGAATGAACGTCTCTGGCGGTGCCGTAACACCCCAATCAATCGCCGTGCGCCCCTGGGGGTCAAAACCCACACCAACGAAGGGGTTGCCATCGTCCGTCAGGTATTTTGACGCTGTCGCCGCTTGGTCCTTGAAATTGATACCGACAATGTCGAACCCGTCGCCCTGCATGTCCAGCAGATTAGGATGTTCTGCCCGACAAGGCGGGCACCAGCTGGCCCAAAAATTGACTAGTGTTACTTCACCAGTTGCCAACATATCTGCGTTGGCCGCGTCAAAGCCTTCCAGCGGTTTTTCTGGGACACCGGGGGCCGGTTGGCCGATCAAGGTCGACGGCAGGTTATCGGGATCATCCCGAAACATGCCCACGGCGGCGAGCGCCACAAAGCCAGCAAAGATCAGTGGCGGGGCCAGCATCAACGGCTTAACCATCGCGTGTTGTCTCCTTTTCGACGGCCTGCAATTCAGCACGCGCACGCGATCCGCGCCGCAGCGTCAAAACAACAAGGAGCGCAAGCAAGACAAGCGAGACCATGTAAGCCGACAGCACTTCGATCGCGTATTTTCCCAAATCAGGCAGCATGTTTAAATCTC
>CAZLJY010000318.1:0-2040 GCA_964559945.1 uncultured Gammaproteobacteria bacterium
GATCCGTCCGGATGACGGGTTAAGTTAATCGCGCCATTGCTCAGCACCACGCGTGGAATCACAAGTTCCCGCCCCGCCAATGAAAAGTCAGGACCGCTGACGGCCAATTGGTCAAAGGTCAGCAGCGAGCTACCATCGGCCAACGTCATATCGGCATCCGCCAACGTCCAGGAACCTGCACTGGTGACTACATTCACGCTGTCCCGGCCATCTAAGGCGATATCTATCGAGCCATTTAAGGTGCCGCTAGCCAACGCAATACCGTGCAGGTAACGCGCGTATCGCCAGGACGGTTTCAGCTGAAGATCTGTCACCCGCAACTGGCCATCGAACGTCAGCGGCGTGAGAGCAAAGCTACCGTCTAGTTTCACCTCACCCTGCCCCTCGTGGGCAAACACCATGGAAACTGGCGCGGGCTCTCCCGCTTGGGTAGTCAAACCGGCAAGAGAAAAGTTTAATCCACCGATTTCAGTGGCGTACGACTCCGGATGAGGCTGATCGGTGTAACGTACCAGGCCGTTATTTATTTGGGTCTGGTCGATTTGGAAAACCCACGGTTTTTCATCGTCAGCGGGCTCGTTCGATGGTGTTGACGGCGGCACACTGTCTAACCAGTGGGGATCGCCCTGGGCGGTTAGAATTAGGTTGAGGTTGGGCTGATCCAAGGTCATATGTCTTAACCGGATCGTTTTCGCCAGCAACGGCCACAATTGCAGATTGAGGTAAATGCGCTCAGCTGCCAGCAGATCTCTGGCCTCACGATCTTTCGTACTGACTTGTTCTAGAGTCACCGACAGCGCCAGTGGGTTCACCTTAACCCGGCCCAGGGTCATTTCCACCCCAGCCTGCTCTTTCACCTGGCTGATCAACTGCTTTTTCAGCTGACCGGGCGCCACAAAGAAACCGACAACACAATAAATTACGAACAGGCTGACCAGTGCCACACCTGCCCACTTCCAACGACTCATAAATAGGTCCAATCTGGTGGCGACATCACCAATTATGCCCACTCAGCAGGGCGGGGAAAATGGCCAAAATTGCAGTTTATTGATGACCCGCTCTCATCCTGACCTAAACCAGTGATCGACTAAGGCCTCGGCGCGCAAAAAACTAGGTTTAGACCTGTTGGTAGACAACTCTGGAGTTACATGGCCAATTGCCATTCCACGGTTCAATCGGTCACTAACTCATAACACGGTATGTACTCTTTGCCGGGCAGTTTCATCCGCTGCTGTTCAACGAACGATGCTAGCAATCGGTCCAGCCGTTGCATGATGTCCGGTTCACCGCGCATTTTGAATTTGCCATGCTGCTGAATGGCCTTAAGTCCATTTTCCTTGACGTTTCCAGCCACGATGCCGGAGAAAGCGCGGCGCAAATTCGCTGCCAAATCGTGGGCAGGTTGATCACGGTGCAGTGCTAAATCCAGCATGTTGGCATGGGTAGGATCAAACGGAACTTGAAATGGCTGGGGAATCGTTAGTCCCCAATTGTAGAAAAATGCGTCTTTGGATTCCCGGCGATGCTGGCGGACTTCTGTCATGCCCGCTTTCATGCGGCGCGCCACACCTTCTGGGTCGTCCACGAATATTTCGTATTTCTTCTGCGCTTCGGCACCTAAAGTCGCGCCAATAAATTCATCAATTTGCTCAAAATACGCTTTACTCTGCGGTGGACCGGTGAAAACTAATGGGAACGGTGAATCGCTATTAGCCGGGTCCAACAACAAGCCCAGCAGATAGAGGATTTCCTCGCAGGTTCCCACACCCCCAGGAAACACAATGATGCCATGACCGAAACGCACAAACGCCTCTAGCCGCTTTTCAATGTCCGGCATGATTACGAGCTGGTTAACGATCGGATTGGGTGCCTCGGCGGCAATAATGCCAGGCTCAGAAATGCCAACGTACCGGGCCGGATAGGTTCGCTGTTTGCGATGGGCAACCGACGCCCCTTTCATCGGCCCTTTCATCGCCCCCGGGCCGCAGCCCGTGCATATATCTAAGCCACGAAGACCTAGTTGATAACCCACTTTTCTCG
>CAZLJY010000319.1:0-2020 GCA_964559945.1 uncultured Gammaproteobacteria bacterium
GTCCAGTAGCGGAAAACCGGAAGGTTGGATCACGTCTATGGCTTCGATGGAGCCGTCCCGACTGACTGCCACAGTAAGGACCAATGAGCCCTCCAATTTTCGTTGGCGCGCTTCGGCGGGATAGTTAAGGTTACCGATGCGCTCGACCTTGCCCACCCAGGCCTGCATGTAGCTAGCGAATTCAAACTCACGGGTATTGGCCGAGATGAATTTTCGACGGGGCCGCTTAGCGTATGCTTGCAACTCGCGGCCAATTTCAGCCTCCAGGCGAGCAATTTCCATGCTTCGCTGCAGAAGCTCTTGGGCTGTGGGTGTGGCTTTATCCGGTATTGGTTTGGCTTCCTGTGTTTTAGCGACCTGAGTTTCAGATAGTCTTGTTGTCAAAACCTCGCTGGGTTGCTCTTGTTGCGGGGTGGGATTGGCCGGCGCTAGAGGTGCAGGCGCCAGCCCCGGATCGGGTTTGGGCACCTGGCCAGTAATCGGACTCTGGGGACGGACCCGTTCGATTTCGGTGCCGCCACCCTGTTGGGAGGCCTGGGCGAGGTAGTCCGCTTCCTCCGGCGGGGTTTCGCTTTTTCGCTGCACCAAGATGACGTCCAACGATGGCAGATTTTCGGGCAGCTGCGGCTCGGCGTAGCTAAAGGTAACGCCCAGAATAATGATCGCGTGACTGAGCAGTGCAAACACTAGCGTAACGCTCAGTCGATCCTGGGTTGAAATCTGGTCGGCAGCAGTCATGGGTTAGGACTTGAGTTTCTTCTCTAAGCAATCAAACAATTGGCCCGCGATGTTCAAATTATAGGCAGCGTCCAATTCGCGAATGCAGGTGGGTGAGGTGACGTTTATTTCCGTCAATCGGTCACCGATAACATCCAATCCTGCAAATATGACACCGCGTTCTACCAGCATAGGGCCAACGGCGCTAGCGATGGCGCGGTCGGCTGCAGATAATTCAACCGCCACGCCACGGCCTCCTTTGGCCAAATTGCCTCGAAAGTCCTCCGCCGACGGAATTCTTGCGAGAGCATAGGGTACCGGCTCGCCATCGATCATCAGGATTCTCTTATCGCCCTCGGTGATCTGAGGTACAAACCCTTGGGCCATGATCAAGTTTTGACCCTGGTTGCTCACCGTTTCTAACACAACGTTCAAGTTAGGGTCATCGGCACTGACATTAAAAATAGAGTGTCCGCCCATTCCATCCAGGGGTTTGACGATGGCTTTTTCCTGGGCGAGCACAAAATCCCGCAGGACTTGGTGGTCTCTGGCTACTAACGTGGGAGGGGTCAGTTCAGGGAACCCGCAGATGGCGGCCTTTTCGTTAATGTCTCGCAACGCCGCTGGTTTGTTCACCACTAGGGCCCCTGCGGCTTCAGCCCGGTCGAGTACATAAGTATCGGCTACGTATTCCATATCGAATGGCGGATCCTTGCGCATCAGCACCAGATCCAGGTCCCCTAACGCCACTGTTTGTTGCGACGCCAGGTCGAACCAGTGATCGGGATTGTCGTGAACGGTAACTGCTGCGCCGGCCGCCATTGCCCGGCCGTTGTCGATCCATAGAGACTTAGGTTCGACGTAAAAGGTCGTGTATTGCCGCCGTTGGGCTTCAAGCAGCATGGCGAAGGTCGAGTCTTTCTTGCGGTTGATTTGGCTGATTGGGTCCATCACAACAGCCATTGATAAGGTCTTCGAATTTTTCATGGGTGCCTTTCTATACGAACTCAGCGAGCGGTCGGCGCAATCGCCGCTTATGCCGCGTTAACGGGTGTCTCCTGCCCAAATTCGGGTCTGGTATTGGTCCAGCCAGCTAGACGGGGTTTACAAAATTTTGCGCATGCTCACATTTGACCGTAAATCGCGGTGATATAGTACCACTGCATATTCTGAGTCGGACAGCTCCGGCTCGTATTTGTTGTCGCATTGGCGGCGTTTTGGGGGCTGCTCAGGCAGCGAAAACAGCGCCTTGTACAGCAAGTAAAACATTAATTGCCTGAAAGACTTAGGCAGATAACTTGAC
>CAZLJY010000320.1:0-1937 GCA_964559945.1 uncultured Gammaproteobacteria bacterium
ACCCATACGTTCAATGTAGGGAGTCGTATCGAAGCGCACAGGCTCAACACGAATCGAGCTTTCACACTCAGGCAGTCGCTGGACAATCTGTGTAGCGTCTTCCTCACAAATACAGATAATTCGGTTGGCGTTACGAAAAGCGGTTTGTTCTTCATTCTGAGTGCGCCGCAGATCGGTCTTCAACAAGATTCGGGCAAACCGGGGGAGTACCGATTGCTGTTCGGCGTATAGGGCGGATTCCACGTTGTGCACGACCAACCAAACTGGTATTGCGTTTTCGCGTTTGCTTTCGGGCGCGCTCATGATTTGTCGCGCCACACCGAACATATCACTCCCATTCACGATCAACAGATCCCAACCACCCTCTGCCCAGGCTTCACGTGCTTGCTCAACAAGTGTGGACGTTTCCTGAAACAAAGATTTTGCAGCACGGCCGGTTAGTAATGCCTGCACCACCGCAGCCAAACGCCTACGCGCTACTTCCCGCGGCGATCCCAGCCGATTAGCAACCACTTGAATATCACAGGGTCGACCGGCTTCTGCTTCCCACAACGCGCGCCAACGCTGCAGGAATCCGCGCGTGACCGTCGCCGCACCGGACTTCGGACCACCCTCGTCGTCGGTTTGAACGATTGACAGAATGAGTACACGCACCCTTACTCAACAGCCTATTTTTGGCCTAACGATACGCAGTCTCTCCCAGATCACGCCCTCGATAAGCCGCGAGCATGCCAGGCGTTTCTAGCACACCCGAGACCAGGGCATAGCACCAAGCGAGTGGAATCTGGGGCCAGCGCAGACCATAAAAACGTGCGCAGCGCAGGCTGTCGCAGACATGCAACCAAAGCTTTCCTAAAACAATGGCTGGTATGGCAATGGGCCCCAATCGAATCAGTCGGGCATGAGGCATCTCTTCATCGGCTAGGCGGGAGATCACCGTACCGAACCCAATGTTGCGAGCAATGTCGGCATCCATCGCAAAGCCTTCGAAGTCATGGATCACCTGCATGTCGGGTTCAAAGTGCAACATAGCCCCCGCGCGCAACAACTGCTCGCTTTGAATGCGCGACGAGAACGGGCCGAGGTCCGTCGGCAGCGGAAAACGTAAGAACCAATCACATCGCCACACTGCATTGTTATTCGATACGAACTGGCTCGCCCCGCGCTGACCTGGATCCAAATAGGAACGCTGCACCAGGGCCGACACGCGCTCAAACAAGCTGCGCCCTTCATAGAGCGTGCGGCCGCTAATAGCGGCCACTTGCGGGTTCTCGTTAACTGCTGTGAGTGCGGCCGCTAGCCATCCCTGTACCATTTGGCAGTCAACATCGAGCATTGCAGCCCAGGGCGCACGGGCCGCCGCAATACCCATGTTTTTCATGCCGTAAGAAGTCTCAACATCAGCCGGGACAATACGTAGATCCGGCAGTATGGCGAGAACGTCCTGAGGAATCGCTCTAGCGTATCGCGCATCTTCTACCAGCAAACACTCGACTTCGGCGCTAGTCGTTGCCAGTTCACGAGCAATGGCAGTGAGAGTCGCTCGTAGATCATTCCAGCTTTTCTCGGTTCCCGCTGCGTAGTCGCTGACCAATACAACGCTTAACGAAAGTTCAGCCTTCGCCTGGTTGTTCATACACCATCCTTATGTTGGTCGTTTACGGTTGTTTCGCGACAGATACTTCGCGCGAATGACAGACCGAAACCCGACAATTCATTTGCCAGTCTACACAGCGAGACGGCCAGTTCAAATCACAAGATGTCGTGAGATTTGCCGAGCGAGGTCTTGACCGCGACTACCTGATCGACCTGGGTAACGTTGCAGACCAGGTCAGCGCCACAGGCCTTGGCAAGCGCAACCGTTCGTAGCCACTAGCTCGTTCCCCTCCGCCGGAAACCGCGACAGCCTCTCGGCCTGACGCTCCGGCTGCACCGGT
>CAZLJY010000321.1:0-1878 GCA_964559945.1 uncultured Gammaproteobacteria bacterium
GCCATGACCTTTACTGGGGACAGCGGCCCTTGGAAACCCATCGCTGGGCCGGCGCAGTCGATACCGTTGGCGATGAAATGCTCGCAGGATTAACTCGGGTGGTTGCTCCCTGGGGCTCCATTGCTAGCTGCGGGCTGGCCGCAGGCCACGAACTGCACACCACGGTTATGCCTTTTATTATTCGGGGGGTCAGTTTGATTGGCATCAATTCTGCTGGATGTCCAATGCCATTGCGAAAAAAAATCTGGCATAGATTGGCGACAGACCTCAAACCGGCCCTGTTGGACCGCATTGTGACTCGAGAAGTTGACCTCGATCAGCTACCTGAAGTGTTCGATCTAATGCTTGACGGTGATTCTGCTGGCCGAACAGTGGTCAATCTGAGGCGCTAAATGGCAGCGAGAGATACGTCATTGTGGGCCAATTTGCGGTATAGTGGGCTTGATAAAAAAGGGACCGCTTCACTGCAAAATGGCTAAAATCCTCATAGTCGATGATTCGCCATCACAGCTTTACAGCCTACAAAAGATTGTCGAGAAACTGGGCCATGACACCATCACCGCTGAAGACGGCGCTGAAGGTGTGCAGACGGCCAAGGAACAGCTTCCCGACCTTGTTTTGATGGATGTTGTGATGCCCAATCTGAATGGTTTTCAAGCAACACGGTCCCTAAGTCGTGATGCCGATACCGCACACATACCCGTTATTCTGGTCACCACCAAAAACCAGGAGACCGACAGGGTATGGGGCCTTCGCCAGGGCGCGAAAGGCTACTTGACCAAACCGGTAGATGAAGGCACCCTCGCCGGCACCATTCAAGAATTCATTAACGCCTGATCGGCGCGATATTAGCAATCCAGGAGTTCCCCATGACGATTAATGTCGGTGACACCCTTCCCGAAGGGTCTTTTGCTGTAATGGACGATGGCGTGAAAAACGTCTCGACCAAAGAAGTGTTTGACGGTAAAAAAGTGGTACTTTTTGCTGTTCCCGGGGCGTTTACCCCGACCTGCTCTGCCCAACACCTGCCAGGCTATTTACACAGTTTTGAAGACCTTAGAGCCAAAGGCGTCAATACCATTGCCTGTCTTTCGGTCAATGACGTATTTGTCATGAATGCCTGGGCTAAGGACCAGAAAGCAGAAGACAAAGTCTTGATGCTGGCTGACGGAAATGGTGATTACACCAAGGCTCTTGGACTGGAACTGGACGCAAGCGGTTTCGGTATGGGGCTTCGCTCTCAGCGCTTCGCACTGATAGCCGACAATGGCGTGGTCACCGCGTTACACATTGAAGACGCCGGTGAATTCCGCGTCAGCAGTGCTGAGGCAATCTTAGCCGCGCTTTAACGATTAACGCTGACCCGCAGCCCCTTTTGCGGGTCAGTGGTTTGTCTGCAGGTCCAAAGCTAACGGCTTGCCGACGGCCCAAAAGGGGCCGACAACCTCAGTCCTCAGCGTCATCACCCTCATCAGCTTGGTCTCCAGCATCGTCTTGGGCGTCTTGTGATGAGGAGGATTCAGCCTCATGTTCCGCTGACTCAGTCTCTTCGTCCTCGCCTTCCATCGATTCAATGGGCGCAATGCTGACAAGATCTTCTTGATCTCCCAGACGAATCAGGGTTACACCCTGGGTGTTTCTCCCCAGCAATGAGATCTCTTCAACGCGAGTTCGGACCAGTGTGCCTGCGTTGCTGATTAACATCACCTCATCGTCGTCACACACTTGCACCGCGCCCACACAGCTGCCATTGCGATCGTTGGTTTGGATCGCAATGACGCCCTGTCCGCCCCGTCGATGGCTGGGGAACTCAGACAGTGCGGTTCGTTTTCCGAAGCCGTTTTGCGTTGCGGTCAGAATTGCCCGGCCGTCTGCCAC
>CAZLJY010000322.1:0-1803 GCA_964559945.1 uncultured Gammaproteobacteria bacterium
GCAAGAGGCACATCCGTATAGTCGCCAAGTAGCAGGTGGGCATCTTCAGACGCCACTCCTGGTTGGCGCGATCAGTGACGCGGCCACTGAGGCTTTTGGCGATCGCGCACTGGCGTTCTCGCTGGGTGTTTGCTTAATCACCTTAGTCATCGCGTTTATTTGCTTCATGGTTGCTGCAAGGGCAATTCCACGGAGCTCGCACCAACAGATAACAATCAGCGGGCCATTAGCTCCATAACGGCGGTTGTAGCCACCCGGCTACCAAATGGAAGCGCCTCAAGCTCCACCTTGAAGTCGCCGTTATGATTGAAGTAAGGCGGCTTGTTACCCGCATCGACAAATGCTTTAGGGTTGGCGACTCCGACAAACAGGTACGCAAGAGGCACATCCGTATAGTCGCCAAGTAGCAGGTGGGCATCTTCAGACGCCATTGCCGGAGGGGCATTTTCGATAATTCGACTGTTCTTGAAAGAGCCTGAGAAGCTGCTAGACAGGCGAGCCATCAATTCTGGGTTGTTAATAATCGGTGTTGAATGCCCTTTCATCTCAATGGTGGGCATTTTCTCTTCGGGCAAGCCATTGGCGATGGCTATAGATCGGTTAATTCTCTTGATTCCCGCTATGAGCTGCTCACGAACCGGTTTAGAAAACCAACGCAAATTCAGTTTTAGCAGAGCCTTGTCGGGAATAACATTATTGTCTGCTCCTGCCTGGATAGACCCGACGGTCAGAACCGCAGCCTGCTGGGGAGCAATAGTTCGAGAAATGATACTTTGATACTGCAACACCGCCGATGCGGCCATCACAACGGGGTCTTTAGTGAGGTGCGGCGAAGATCCGTGTCCACCAACGCCATAAAAGGTGACGTCCAATTGATCGGTACCGGCAGAGCGCACTCCGCCTACATTCATAATGGTCCCTAACGGAATTGGCACCGTATGTAGAGCGATCATATAATCGGGTTTTGGCATGCCGTGACGACTATAAAGTCCATCTGCAATCATTGCCGCTGCTCCGGCGATGAGTTCCTCTGCGGGCTGGCCAACCAGAACCAGCGTGCCCTGCCACTGGTTTTTTAGCTCAGCCATCGCATGAGCCATACCTAACATCCAACTCACATGCGCATCGTGACCACACATGTGCGCAACAGGGACTTCTTTTCCGTCTGTCGTAGTTACTCTGGCCGTGCTGGCGTAGGGTAACTCTGTTGTTTCTTGCACCGCGTTCGCATCCATGTCCGCCCGGTACAAAACCGTGGGGCCTTTACCGTTGCGGAAAATGGCTAAGACACCGGTTTTTCCGATACCGGATTTAACCTCAAACCCCAATGATGAAAGCTCTTTTTCGACAATGCCGGCCGTACGCACTTCCATAAATCCTAGTTCAGGATTTTGATGGATGTCTTTAAAAATAGTCTCTATTCGCTGAGAATTGGCTGTTATCTGTTTTTTAATTTTGGCGGTGAGATCTGCCGAGAGTTTGGCCTCGTTGGATGCGTAACTCACTGATGCAGAGCAGCACAGGACAAAGACGGCTAACGTCTTCATAACGACAAAGCGTGAGAACATGGTCTTTTTGATAATCACCGCCAAATCCGCTCTACCGCCCCTTCCACACCGGATCGCGCTTCTCGGCGAACGCCTTCAAGCCTTCATTCAAATCCTCTGAACGCATCACGGGGCCTGCGAATTCCATTTGCTTTTCCCAGCCCTCGCCGTCTTCCCAGTCGTATGCGCGTTGCACGATCTGTTTGCTGGCTTTTGTGGCCAGTGGCCCCGCAACAAGCACTTCTTCTGCGAGCTC
>CAZLJY010000323.1:0-1765 GCA_964559945.1 uncultured Gammaproteobacteria bacterium
GGCGATACCCGCGTATGTTTGTGCATCGGGCGCCACACCCATCGCGGCAGTTGGATTGCAGGCTGGGCTCAGTCCTGGCGCTGCAATGGCATTCTTAATTGCAGGTCCCGCGACCAACGTCACCACCTTTGGCATTCTCAGTAGGCTTCATGGGCGACGGTTTGCGTTCAAATTCGGCGTTGTGATGGCGTTGGCGGCGATGGCGGCGGGTTGGTTGATCAACCAAAGGGACTTCGATTTTCCTAAGCTGGCATTAGACGACGTGCATCACCATGGGACAGTTTTGCAAATGACGTGTCTGGCGGTTCTGACTCTGCTGGCTCTGACCTCACTTTTTCGTCAAGGCCCAAGGGGATTGTTGAGCCAGGTGATAGCGCCGTTTAAGGCTTAGTGGTTGCTCGTTATTTGAGGGCGGCGGCGGCAATCTCTTTCATGGGTACGTTTAGGTCGGCCAGTTGTTCTGGGTTGATTTTCGCGTTATGGGTGATTAGTTTTCGCGAAAACACAAACTCAGGAGAGGCGTTAATGGCATCCGCCGCTAGCAGTTTGCCTTCCTTCAGATAGAACAGGGTGAAACTTTCAGAGCTAGGGTCACCACGCACAATCTGTTCATCAAAACCAGCCGAAAGGCCGGCGATTTGCAATTTAATGTGGTACTGATCAGACCAAAACCACGGCGCGTCTTCGGCAGGTCGTGACAATCCCAGGATGTGGGCCGCAGCCAACTTTCCCTGCTCCACCGCATTGTGGACACTTTCCAGTCGGCCATCCCGATGGTAATGAACCAGTTCCCGGCTGGTGCAGTCTCCCGCTGCGTAAATATTTGGATCGCTACTGCGAGCGTCTCTATCCACCGCTATCCCATTGTTACAGACCACCCCAGCTGCCTCTGCTAGCTCAATGTTGGGTGATATGCCTACACCCATGAGCACCACATCGGCGTCAATCACTGTGCCGTCTTTCAGCGCCACGCCAGTGACAGCCCCATCGTTAGTTCTAATTTCTTCAATCCGCGCATTCGTGGTAATCGTGACTCCCTGGCTGGCATGCAGGGTTTGGAAAAACTCACTTATTTTTTCGCCGGTCACTCGCGCCAGTACTCTGGGAGCGTATTCAAGGACCGTAACCTCAACTCCCAGGGCGCGCGCTGAAGCGGCCGCTTCCAATCCAATGTAGCCAGCGCCAATCACCACCAGGCGGCTGCCTTGGGTGAGATGGCTGCGAAGCTTGTCCACATCAGAAACACTGCGCAGTTGGAACACGCCGTTGGCATCATTACCTGCCAGTGGCAGGGTCCGCGGGCGTGATCCAGTTGCCAGAATCAATCGAGAATATCTGTAGCTGCCTTTCGAGGTGGAGATTTGCTGATTGGCGCGATCAATGGCCGTGACGGTTTCATCCAGATGGAGGGTTACCTGCTGCTTTTCGTACCACGCCAGCGGTTTGATCAGCAGACGGTCTGAGGTCAGCCCACCCTTCAGGTAGGCCTTGGATAATGGCGGGCGTTGATAGGGGGGCGTTGACTCATTGCTGATGATGATCAGCTCACCGTCAAAGCCGTTGCTCCGAAGGGTCACACAGGCGGTGGCGGCTGCTTGACCACCGCCGACCAAAATTATCGGGTGGTTAAGATCTTTGCTGGAACTTTGCATGATAAACGTTGCCCTTGTTGGCGAGGTTATTGAGCGCCGGCGAGCTCAGCTTGATGCCAGGCTTCAGCGGCCAGCGGTTCCAGAAATTTCACCATGGCGCCGGCCTGGGCATT
>CAZLJY010000324.1:0-1751 GCA_964559945.1 uncultured Gammaproteobacteria bacterium
AGCTGGTTAGAATACCGGCCTGTCACGCCGGGGGTCGCGGGTTCGAGTCCCGTCCACTCCGCCATGTACCCAAAGGGCGCCTTTATCAAGGCGCCCTTTGTTTTTACAACACGTGCGTTTTATTGAATAAGGTCCACAGCGTCCTGGACCACGGAGTGCAGAACCTATGATGCAGGCAATCAGGGATCGGGCATCAGGCTTTATCGCCTGGGCCATTATTGGAACGATCTGTGTGGTTTTGGTCGCCACCGGCAGTTTCGAGTACTTCAATACCACACCACAGGATGCGGTGGCGTCGGTCAACGGCGAAGAAATTCCGCTTGGCGAATTTACCGCGAGTTTTAGCCAGTACCGAGCGCGCATGCAGCAGCAGTTTGGTGGCGCACTAGGTGCAACGTACTTTGATCAACCCCTGATTCGTCGTCAACATCTAGAACAGATGATCAGTCGAGAATTGCGAATTCAGGCCGCCCAGAATGCGGGGCTTGCCATCTCCCCCCAGCGAATTCGTGATTCAATTCAATCTATTCCTGCGTTTAACGTCGGCGATAATTTTAACCAGGATCAATATCTTGCTCTTTTGTCTCAGCAAGGCCTAACGCCGCGACAATTTGAATCCGATTTGGCTGACGATTTGTTAGTCAATGAGATCAGTGCCGTGCTGCAATCTTCGGCGTTCGCTTTGCCTTCAGAAGTTTCCGGCGCCCAGCGTCTTCAGGCGCAGCTACGGTCGTTTGAGTATGTTTCCTTTGACGCAGCCCAGTTTCGCGACCAGGCGCAGGTTAGCGATGAAGAAATCCAAACCCACTACGACAACAATCCAGCGGATTACACCAATCCCGAACAGGTGGTTGTTGAGTATGTGTTGCTCACCAGCGACACGTTAGCTAACGATATTGAGGTGAGCGAAAGCACCTTGCTGCAGCGATACGAAGCACAAAAAGCGCGATTCGTTATCCCTGAGCGCCGTATGGCATCTCACATTTTGATTCAGACCGGCGACAATGCTGATGCTGAAACGTTGAAGGACGCTGAAGCGAAAGCGGCATCCGCAGCGGCCCGAATACGCGCTGGGGAAGCGTTTGCCGATGTGGCTAGTGAAGTCTCTGATGATCTTGGGTCAGCATCAAACGGTGGCGATCTGGGCTGGGTCGAACGTGACGACATGGTTGAGTCTTTTGAAGAGGCCCTGTTTTCGATGACGGCAGGGGACGTGTCAGAGCCGGTCAACACGGCGTTTGGCTTCCATGTGATCTGGCTGCGGGAAATTGAAGAAAGTCGCGGTAAATCGTTTGAGGAGGCCAGGGAGGAGCTGGCAGCGGACTACCGCGAAACTGAAGTGGAGCGTTTGTACATCGAGCAGCAAGACCGTCTTTACGACCTAAGCTACGAAGATGCTGGTAGCCTGCAGACAGCAGCTGATGCGCTCGCCATTGAGGTGCAGACTTCCGGACCGTTTTCCCGCACGGGTGGCGCAGATATTGCGGCCAATCCTGATGTGGTCCAGGCCGCATTCGCGGATCAAGTACTGCTTGAGGGTTCCAATAGCGACCCGATCAATCTTAGCGATACCGAAACACTAGTATTGCGGGTGGCTGAGCGCATTGATGCTGCATTGCGCCCGTTGGAAGAGGTGACCGATGATGTTCGAGAAACCTTGGTTACGCAAAAGGCACGGGAGCTGGCCGAGCAGGCGGCCCAGAACTTGATCGATGAGGCCAACGAAACGGGCTCATTAGCGGCTGCGTTAT
>CAZLJY010000325.1:0-1710 GCA_964559945.1 uncultured Gammaproteobacteria bacterium
TTATGTGGGATAACCGCTGTGTGATGCACTTTGCCATTCACGACTATGGCGACGCCAAACGCGATATGCAGCGCGTGACGGTTCGGGGGGAACGACCTAGTTGACCGGGGTGAGAGTTGACCGGGGGGTGAGAAGAGACCTAAGTCGTTGAAAAAGATGGCTCCGCCTGCTGGGCTCACCTTAGACAGCACCCTCAAGCACGGCATGAAGCTGCGTCGCAGTATGGTAAAGAAAGCAGGTTTCTTAAAACGCTATGAAGCAAAAGCTCTCGATGACTCAATGGGTGATGAGGCAGCATCGCTCTTGTTTTTCGTTCTTCCAGACGTGCAGATTGGGCCATTCGAGCTTGGCAATGCAAGCGTGGTCATTGAGAACGGCAAAGCTGAAACGCGACTGCTAGAAAGACGACCAAATACAGCAACACGGATGAAAGCCGGGCGCGGCCAATCTGACGGCTTTATTGGCTATGGCTTGTTGAAACATTTCGTTGTGACGTTGGATGCACGCAGCGGCCATGTTCATCTAGACATCCCCGAACAAGATTTAGAATCACAGCCAAACTAGTCAGCCACGCCACCGCCTGTGCCCCCTATACGGTGGCCTGTTTCGCGTGATTACAGACATCACGGCGCGCCCAACCCCAATCTGCACCCAACTGCCCATGCACTTAACCAAGTGCCCAGCGCAACCCAGCTAAAGGCAGGGTATTCTTCCTACTTCACCGTTCAATTCCAAAGGAGAGAATTATGGATCACCAGGCCTTTGCCCAACTGCTGGGAAACTACGGTGAGTTCATTGGGGCCGTAGGTGTCGTGGTGACCTTAGCCTACCTTGCCACACAGGTACGCTACGCACGTATTGCCACCACTGATCAGAGTCGGCAGGCTCGTGTAACTGGCATCCGCGAAATCAACGACCGATTATTCTCGGATCCGGATCTCATGCGGTCCGTGGTCAGTTTAGTTCCGGGCTACTCAAAGGCATTTGACTCGCTCGCGGCCAAGCTGGGCGAACCCAGAGATGACGTCATGCGTGTCTGGATATGGAATATAGATTTCGTCTGGACACACTGGGCACAGTATCGATCACTTAAAACACCGGCCGATACGGCTGAACTCGAAAATCAAATCCGAACCTGGTACGACAGCCCCTTGATGCGCGCAGCGTTGAAGGATCCTGTGTTGAGCGCCGTCTTTGATCCTGAATTCATCGCCTGGATACTGGATACACTTCCCTTGGGCGACGATGCTGTCGTTAATAAGTAGGTTGGTTGTCTTCGCCCAAACCGCCAGTTGAATGCAGCAATGCCACCAGTAACTCCTCGCTTCTTAGAGTCTGCACCGGCCAAGTTGGCCTGCAGTGTCTCGATGAATCGAAGCCAGCGCAGACCAAAAGTCTCACTCGGTAGTTAGCTGCACCGACTGTTCGCCCACGGCCCCATCGGGTGTGGTAACCGTGACAAAGACGCGGTTGCGATCAAGCAGCGGTATGGCCGCGGTTGCATTTACAAACACCGCGAAGGTGGCGGTTTCCAGCTCTGTAACGCTCACCGTAACTTCGGCTGCAGGCGGCTGATTACACTGACCACTGGCGGGGTTTGTCTCGCAAATCAACAAGCCGACAGGTAACTCCAGATCGCCAACATCCGGGCGCACGGTAATCGCTCCGGCCGCACCCACGTTGGCGGTTGCTATCGCAAAGGCGCTAGCG
>CAZLJY010000326.1:0-1709 GCA_964559945.1 uncultured Gammaproteobacteria bacterium
GGCCTTGGCCCAGGCAGGCGCCTTGATAAAAGGCTATGGCGCAACCCGGGAACGCGGCTACAACCAGGTTGAACAAATGCTATCCAGAGTAGCAAACCTGCCGCCCCAGTCGGCGCCAGAGCAAATCCGCGCCCTCACCGAAGCAGCCCTTGCAGACGACAGCAACGCGGCGTTCGAGAGGTTGCTTGCGCCAGCGGCATAACCCTCTACCGAGCGGGCTGCCAAAGAAGTAAACTGACCAACTTGAACAGATAATGAAAAGCACCACCATCCATGGCAAACAACCCACAAACTGGCAGCGCTGAAAGCGATTCAGAAACACGCGCCCGTCAGGATGACCATATTGCCTTACGGTTGTGGCTGCGATTGCTCACCTGTACAAATCTGATCGAAACCCAGCTGCGTTCAAAGTTACGGACCGATTTCGACACCACCCTACCCAGATTCGACCTACTCGCCCAGCTCGATCGCGAACCTGAAGGCCTTACTATGGGTGTGTTGTCGCGCCGGATGATGGTGTCCGGAGGCAATGTCACAGGGTTGGTAAACCAGCTTTTGAAAGACGGTTACGTAGCAAAAACAGCCCACCCGGATAGTGGCAGAACTTTTATTGTGACCCTGACAAAGGCGGGACGCCGCACCTTCAAAACCATGGCGGAGGAACACGAAACCTGGGTACAAACCATGTTTGCCGACTTGTCAGAAAAACAGATGCAACAACTGATGAAATCTCTGGCTGGCCTGAAAAAAAGTGCCGGAAAATGACCAATCTCCCGGATCCGTTAAGGCCCAATCAAAAACTGCAGGCAGATCCCGCTCTTAAGGGTTTCACGCTCGATCAATCACCGTTTTACCTGATGACCCAGGCGACTGGTCTTTATACTCTGATCATGGAACGTTCACTCAAGGCCGTGGGAATGGACTTGCCACGATGGCGCGTACTCATGGTGCTGCACGAACAAAGCCCAAGTACTGTTTCCGAGATATCGAGACGTTCTGTCATGAAGCTCTCCACAATGACTAAAGTGGCGCAACGATTAGAGAAAGAAGACTATGTAAAGCTTGCACCCAACGAGGACGACAAACGCGCAACCGACGTACACCTTCAAAGCCGAGGCGAAGAGGCTGTGGAAGTTATTCGTGAGGTCGCAAGTCAGGTATACCAACAAGCGACAAAATCATTCAGCGATCAGGAAATTCTTTCGCTAAACAAGCTACTCACAAAACTCTCCGAAGAACTACGCCGCTCAGCCTGATAACCGCTGCTCAGTCTAATAATAAAGGAACTAAAGTTATGCTGGTTTACTATCGAGAAGTCACTGTGGAGTGGGGTGAGTCGGACCCCTTTGGACTAGTCTATTTCCCGCGCATGCTCGCCTGGTTTAACGATGCAGAACACGAATTTTTTGCCCAGGCCGGGTATCCGGTGAAGCAGATGGTGGAAAATGATCGTACTGCGTTTGTTATGGGGCGAATTAATTTTGAGTTTGTTGGCCCTGCCGCTTATGGCGACAAAATTGTTACTCGAATAGAAGCCACAGAAATCACAAACTCGACGTTGCAATGGAAATGCACCGCTAACCGAAGGGACGACGAAGCACTAGTCACAAGTGGCACAGCGACCCGCGTCTACGCAGAGATACAGGAAGATGGGTCGCTGCAAGCCATCCGCATTCCAGACAATCTGCGACTGTTACTCGGAGCCCCTA
>CAZLJY010000327.1:0-1504 GCA_964559945.1 uncultured Gammaproteobacteria bacterium
ACCAACCAATAGTGCTTTAAACTGATCGCCAAGTCGGCTCAGTGTTCTTCCCAGTGTCATCGTGCGTTCGATCTCACTTCAAGTAAACAACGCTCTTCGCCATTCCTCTGCATATGCGCGATAATTGGAATCGTTGGTCGCGTCGAATGGCACAGGTCCGAGTCGCTCTGGCAGTGTGCTTGTATCCAGCGTCAGTAGAGCAGCGCCCTGGCTGGTCCCGGTCGCGCTTTCGGAGACGAAAATGGGCCAGTTCGTTGCTGCATGAAGCATCTCGCAATAGGCAGTGTTTGCTGCGAAAGGGCCTTCGACGACGATCGGGCCCTGATGTCCGGTGAGCGACAGGCATTCAGCGGTCATCAGTGCAAGATAGAAACTAAGTGCGGCGCTGCGCTCTGGCGTGGTCTGCTTAGGTTCCCCCCCAATCCAATGATGGATGCGCCCTTGAAATGGGCCGCTCTCAGGGACGACAGAAGGCATAAGATAGGGACCGCTCTCGGCCACTTCGCGCAGCACAACGTTGTCGCAAATCGCGCTTTGACCGGCCCGGATTATTTCGTATTCTCGGCCGCCCATGAAGCGGGC
The DNA here is from genome assembly GCA_964559945.1 of uncultured Gammaproteobacteria bacterium. Classification (GTDB taxonomy): domain Bacteria; phylum Pseudomonadota; class Gammaproteobacteria; order Xanthomonadales; family SZUA-38; genus JANQOZ01. The sequence goes on from CAZLJY010000327.1 coordinate 583, forward strand.
GGACGGCACGGGCTCTCCCATACCATTTACATTGACCAAGGCATCGCGGGCGGGGTCGAGGGCCGCCTTTTGCCCGCCAACCGTCATGGCAATGACCCATGTTCCTGTCGACACCACCGAAAACGAAGACTCGCGCTGCATCAGGTGGGGCAGAAGCGAGGCGTTAGAATCGTGAATGCCGCAGAGAACGGGCGTTTCAGGCGCGAGGCCTGTTCTGGAGGCGATCTCAGGCAGCAGTTGTCCAAGAACATCGGTCGATTTTCGCGCCGGAGCTATCTTGTCTCTGATTTCCAGACGTTCGACGAGCGAAGAATACTCTGCTTTGTACGGGTTCCAGAGGTCCGTATGGCAGCCAAGGGACGAGACATCACTGGCAAGAACACCGGAGAGCCGATAGCCCCAGTACTGCGGATATGTGACGATGGATTTGGTCCGCTCAAGAAGTGAAGGGTCTTGTGAAAACTGCCAGTGGATTTGCGCGCCGAGATTTAGCCCCATTGGAAGTCTAGGGGATCCTGTTTCCTGAAATGCGGGGCGAAGCGCGTTGTACTCTTCACTCACCGTGTCTGGACCAGCATATTCGTAATCGAGTATCGGTGCTGCCAGGTTTCCATCAGCGGCGATCAAAGCACCGGTAGCGCCGTGGGTGGTGATCGAAATAGCGTCGACACCGTATTGCTCATGAAATTCTGCAAGTCCATCGAGCAAGAATTCCCAAATCCTTTCGACATCAAAATGGGGGTACGGTGGACCATCCAACACTGTATTTGAAAGCGTGACGACAGCAACCTCGGAGAGATCATCGGTTGCAACGAGGGCAAGTTTCGCATTGGTTTTCCCAATGTCGATGACAGCGACGTGGCGGTTTGTCATGGCATGTGAAACACCGGCGTCAGCGGCACGGCGACTGGTTCATTGTCAG